>NZ_CP021358.1:611197-916796 GCF_002157205.1 Kushneria marisflavi
CCTGCTCGCTGCGCGCCTGCGATGAAGACAGACCATGCGCTTCGATGGCCGCCTTGGTCTGCTCGTTCTGCTCGCGGATCTGCTCAAAGCGAACGCGCGCCAGCTCGGGGTCCGGACCGCCTTCAGAGGCGGTATCGTCCTCTTCATCGCTGTCTTCTTCGTCGCTGTCGTCGTCACTGTCGCTATCGTCGGCGTCGTCGGCCACGACTTCGGGAATGGGCTCTTCGACCTCGGCCACACCCGGTACGCCTTCATCAGGGTCAATGAAGCCCGAGAACAGATCGGATAGACGCCCCGGAGCCTCTTCATCCTGAGTGGCATCGTAGGCCTGGAGTATCGAATCTACAGAGCCCGGAAGGCTCGCCAGTGCCGACATGACCTCACGGGTTCCCTCTTCGATACGCTTGGCGATCTCGATTTCGCCTTCACGCGTCAGAAGCTCGACGGTACCCATTTCACGCATGTACATGCGGACCGGATCAGTGGTGCGACCAACGTCACTTTCAACAGCCGCCAGCGCTGCGACAGCTTCTTCGGCGGCAGATTCGTCAGCAGACTGATCCGACATCATCAACGTATCTTCATCGGGTGCCTCCTCAACGACGTTGATACCCATGTCGTTGATCATGCCGATGATGTCTTCTACCTGATCAGGATCTGCAATATCCTCAGGCAGATGGTCGTTGACCTCCGCGTAGGTAAGAAACCCCTGTTCCTTGCCTCGCGCGATCAACTCCTTCAGACGTGACTGCGGTGTATTTCCAGCCATAGAAACCTATCTCGAAGAAGAGTGAAGCGCCTGGTTCATGTCAAAAGACACACCAGACAATCCAGTATAGACCAGCAGGGAGCCGACAGCAGATGACTGTCGCTTCTCACCAATCCTGTGTATTGATTCGGACGCCAAAAGCCATGCGGCGTCTATCGCTGTATCCCTACTAAATAAGGGGGATAAACGCTTGTTTCAACCCCATGGCAGGGCCTTCAGCGCTTGAGCTCACAGATCAACTGCCACAGCCGACCTGCTTCCTCACGCGTGAGTTTTTCACCGTTGCGCTCTCTGGCCTGCAACGCTTCAAGCTCACGCTCCGGACTTGAACGCTTGCGCTGCTGCTCGAAGTGCGCCACGAGCACCTCCATTTCCCGCTGACGCAGAGCGGCCGGAATCAATGGCTCACGCTGCAGGAGCGTCAACAGCCGGCTGCCATGACTGCTGCCATGAAAATGGGCCAGCAATACCTGCGATGAGCGATACCCACCAGCGCGCACCAGCCTGACCACCTCCAGCAACAGCTGGCCGTCGTCATCTTCAGGGCACCACGCCTCGCCTTCAGGTAGCGCCTCGACCAGCACTGGCGAATGTACGATCAAATGAAGGATTCGACCGCTCATGCTCAGGCTCGTCGCACCCTGCTGACGGCGTGGCGGCGCCTTTCTTGCCAACGGCGCCGAATGGCCGGATTCATGAGAAGACGCATGCTGCTGTGGCTGAGGGGTCTGTGATGCCGCCACACCCGGGCGAGCCCTGCCTTCGGAAATCTCTTCAAGCGTACTGCGCTCAAGGCCTGTACGCTCGCTGAGCTCGCGCATCAAAAGGGATTTCAAAAGCCCCTGAGGCAACTTCGCGATGCCTTCCAGCACAGCACTGGCAAAGCGCTCCCGATCCTCAAGGCGCCGCAGATCCCGTCCCTCACCGGCATGATCGAAGAGGTATTCCGTCAACGAACCGGCGCGAACGATGCGCTGCTCAAACGCCTTACCGCCTTCCTGACGGATCAGAGAGTCCGGGTCTTCCCCTTCCGGCAGAAACAGAAACCGTGCCTGACGGCCATCGATCATCTGCGGCAGCACGGTATTCAGCGCACGATATGCCGCCTGCCGGCCAGCAGTATCACCGTCGAAACAGAACACCACCTCATCCACCAGGCGGAAAAGACGCCGTAAATGCTCTTCCGTGGTCGCAGTCCCAAGTGTCGCTACCGCGTAATCGACCCCGTGCTGCGCCAGGGCCACCACATCCATATAGCCTTCCACAATGAGCATGCGCTCAGGACGCTTTGATTGCATCCGGGTCTCATAAAGCCCGTAAAGCTCTCGCCCCTTGTGAAAGACCGGGGACTCGGGCGAGTTGAGATACTTGGGCTTTTCATCCCCCAGCACGCGGCCGCCAAAGCCGATCGTTCGCCCTTTCCAGTCGCGGATGGGAAAAATGACCCGATCACGGAAACGGTCCCAACTGCGCCCGGTTTCCTCTTTCCTGACCAGCAGGCCATACTCGATCTGAACGTTTTCATCCACACCCTTTTCGCTCAGATGACGCTTGAGCACATCCCAGCCTGCCGGTGCATAGCCAATGGCATAACGGCTGACAATGTCATCGCTCAGGCCGCGACGCTTTAGATAATCGTGCGCCGACTGCGACGCGCCTGACGCCAACTGCTGCTGATAGAACCGCGTCCCCAACTCCAGCAGATTGACGGCTTCTTCCTGTCGTCGCGCCTGGACACGCGCCTGCTGGCGCTGTTCATCGCTTTCTCCTTCGCGCGGCACTTCCATGCCGGCACGACCGGCCAGTGCCTCGATCGCCTCCGGGAAATTCAGGCGATCAAACTCCATGACAAAACGCAGCGCGTTGCCGCTCGCACCACACCCAAAGCAGTGGTAGAACTGCTTATCGGCGCTGACAGTAAAGGAAGGAGACTTTTCCTGGTGAAACGGACAAAGCGCCGAGTGGTTGCGCCCCGTCTTCTTGAGCTGCACACGAGCACCAATGACATCAACGATATCCGTTCGCGCCAGTAGATCGTCGATGAATCGCTGAGGAATTCTGCCGGCCATAATGTCCTGCACTACCTCAAGGGTCAGTGGTCATGCCTGCGACGTCGCCATCACTTCCATTATCCGAAGGATCTGACTTCTCAGGCGCTGCATGTGGCGTTATCGGCCGTGATGACGTCCTTGATTGCCACCCTGTGGCAACGTCTGACACACCATCATCTATAAAAACGAACGGCCGCCAATGGCGGCCGTTCGGCATCCCGCTGAAGCGTTGGGCATACGCTCAGGTACGGATTAATACAACCGTTCGAAGCGCTTGCGCTCGCGCTGCAGCTTCTTGGCATGACGCTTGACAGCTGCTGCTGCCTTGCGCTTGCGCTCGGCCGTGGGCTTTTCGTAGTTCTCACGACGACGAACTTCGGAGAGCACGCCAGCCTTTTCACAGGAGCGCTTGAAGCGACGCAGAGCAACGTCGAACGGTTCGTTATCACGTACTTTGACGGAAGGCATTAAGCAATCACCACCTTAAGGAGATCAATGAGGTTTGAATGTGCTCAATGCCGTCGATGCGGCACTTAAACCGGTCATGAATGTTTATCACGATTCAGCGAAGGCGCCGCGATCAGCGGCCAGAAGCACAGCCCGGTATTACAGGGACACGCATTATAAACGTCACGTCTCCGGTTTGCAAAGCGCCTGACGCGAGAAGCACAAACAGGTAAACTTGCTCCCCTGCCGGCGGCAGCGCCCACCACCTGCCGAGTGGCACCCGCCATTGAAAGACGCCCTTATCAGAGTCAGGAAACATCATGCGCGTACTGGGGATCGAAACCTCCTGCGATGAAACGGGGATTGCCCTGTTTGACAGTGAACACGGGCTATTGGCCGACGCCCTGTTCAGCCAGATCGACATGCACGTCGAGCACGGTGGCGTCGTGCCCGAGCTCGCCTCACGCGATCATGTTCGTCGCCTGCTCCCTCTTATTGACCAGGTACTGCTTGAAGCGGGCCTAAAAGCCCGCGAAGTCGATGCCATCGCCTATACAGCAGGCCCCGGCCTGGTCGGCGCTCTGATGGTCGGAGCATCCACCGCACATGGGCTGGCCTGGGCCTGGCAGGTACCGGTACTGGGTGTTCACCACATGGAAGGCCACCTGTTGGCGCCAATGCTGGAAGAAGAGCGCCCCGAATTTCCCTTTGTGGCACTACTGGTCTCGGGTGGACATACCCAGCTGGTCGCCGTGCATGCGCTGGGCGACTATACGCTGCTGGGCGAGTCGGTTGATGACGCAGCAGGCGAGGCGTTCGACAAGGCCGCTCGCATGCTTTCGCTGCCTTATCCCGGTGGCCCTCACATTGCACGTCTCGCCGAGCAGGGCGACCCCACCCGTTTCCGTTTTCCAAGACCCATGACCGACCGTCCTGGACTGGACTTCAGTTTCTCGGGTCTGAAAACGCACACCCTGACCACCATCAAGGCATTGGAATCCGAGGGCACCCTTGATGACCAGACAAGAGCCGATGTGGCCCGCGCCTTTGAAGAAGCGGTGGCCGATACGCTTGTCATCAAGTGTCGACGCGCGCTGGAGCAATCCGGCCTCAAACGCCTGGTCGTAGCCGGGGGCGTCAGTGCCAATCAGCGGCTGCGTCAGCGCCTGGATGCAGCACTTGAAAAAATGGGCGCACGCGCCTTTTACCCGAGAGGGCGCTTCTGTACCGACAATGGCGCCATGATTGCCTATGTGGGCACACAGCGCCTGCTGGCCGGCGAACGCGATGGCCGGACCATGCTGGCCACACCGCGCTGGCCGCTTTCCGAACTGGCGCCCCCGGCGCACGTCCAGAAATAAACAACCGTCCATAAACAACAACCTCCCATGACAGGAGCGACGCCATGGACATGGTGCTGATTGAAGAACTGGCGCTGGAAGCCGTTATCGGCGTGTACGAGTGGGAAAAGCGCATCCATCAGCGGCTCCTGCTGAGCCTGGAGCTGGGCTGCGACATCGCACAGGCCGCTCGTAACGATGACCTGAGCGCCACACTGGACTATGCCGCTATTAGCCAGCGCCTTCAGGCGTACTGCAGCGAACACCGGTTTGAACTGGTAGAAACCTTTGCCGAGCGCATGGCGAGCCTGCTTCAAGAAGAATTTGGCATTGCCTGGCTGCGGCTGACGCTCAAGAAACCGGGTGCCGTGGCAGACGCTGCCTTTGTGGGCGTGCGTATCGAACGCGGCGAGTACCGCAGCTGACATGGCCTTTGTACTGTTCAGCCTGGGCAGCAACGCCCATCGTCATCGCCGTATCGATGCGGCGCTCTCCGCTCTGCATGAGGCATTCGGGGAACTGCTGATCTCGCGGGTATTTGAAAGCCACCCGGTGGGGTTTGACAGCCCATGCAACTTTTACAACCTGGTAGTGGGCGCGACCTGCCCGTGGCCGCTGTCGCAGCTCAATCAGTGGTGCAAGCAGGTCGAGCGTGACAATGGCCGTGACCATAGCGCCCCAAAGTTCAGCTCGCGGGCACTGGATATCGACATCCTGAGCATGGACGATCTCACCGGCTGCATTGACGGAATCACTCTGCCTCGTGAAGAGATCACCTATAACGCCTTTGTCCTGCGTCCGCTGGCGGAAAGCTTCGGTGATCACCATCATCCGCTGACAGGTTTGACCTACCAGGCGCTATGGCAGGATTTCGATGCCGACTCCCAGGGGCTGTGGCCGGTCGCCTTTGAGTGGAAGGGAAAGCAGATCTCGGCGCCGGAGCCGCTGGAGGCCATCACGCTTGCGCCAGCGCGTGTTCAATAGCACGCAGACGCTCGATCTCGATCATACGTCCCAGCTCGGCACCCTGATAGCCCTGCGCCATGAGTGATTGAGGTGAAATCATGCGCGCCTGATCAATCGCGTGTTCAAGCACCGTAACAGGCAACCCGAAGTCGCCGATGGCCAGCATATCAAGCACGTCATCCAGACGCGACTGCCGCCGCCAGGCATCCATGACCTGCGCCCAGGCCAGCACCTGCTCGGCCTCAAACGGGGCTGAGAACATCGCCCGACTTCGCACGACCATCAGAGCACGATCACGCCACTCTCCCGGCACGCGATAACGCTCGCAAAGTGCCGTCAGGGCGTCAATTGACAGGTCCGCCGTCAGCAGCGCCCAGCGGGCCATGGGCGCCGTAGCAACACTCATCCGTGCCAGACCTTCCACCAACACTTCATCGAGCGTCGGCATCAAAACATTGAGCGCTCCACACTGCTGAAGCAACTCGAAAAAGGCCCTTGGATCAGACTCGCTCAGCGCCCGCTCGATCTCCTGCCAGACCCGTTCGGCCACCAGATGACTGACCTCGCCCTCGGCCACCATGGCCTTCATCAGCGTCATCGTGTCATCAGCGACCGTAAACCCGCGCGGGCGAAAACGGGCCAGAAAGCGGGCAGTGCGTAGAATGCGCAGCGGGTCTTCGACGAAGGCCCCGGAGACATGACGGAGGATTCCGGCACGACAATCCTCCAGACCATGAAAAGGATCCACGCGCTGCCCCGAACTATCCTGCGCCATCGCATTGATGGTCAGATCGCGCCGCGCAAGATCTTCTTCCAGTGTCACATCGGGCGCGGCATGTACCTCAAAACCGGTATAACCATGACCGGATTTGCGCTCGGTGCGCGCCAGAGCGTATTCCTCGTGAGTATGAGGGTGGAGAAAGACGGGGAAATCACGCCCGACCGGGCGAAACCCGCGCTGGCGCATCTCATCGATGGTGGTACCCACAATCACCCAATCCCGGTCATCATGGGCGATCCCCAGCAGGTCATCACGCACGGCGCCGCCAACGCAATAGACCTCGAGACCCTTCAGCGCCTCATCGAGCTCAAAACGAATCACCTCGACCCGACCCCATCGTCACGTACCACCTGATCGGGATGCTGGTGCTGCCAGTGGGTAAAGCCTCCATCCAGGCTGTAGACCCTTTCAAAGCCCTGCCCGGCCAGCCACAGCGCTGCCTGCTGACTGGAGTGACCGTGATAGCAGACCACTACCACGGCACTTTCCTGCGGCGTGCGTTCGACAAAATCGCCCACGCTCGTATTGTCCAGATGACAGCTGCCGGGGATATGCCCCTGACTGAAACTCATGGGATCGCGAATATCGACCACCTTATGCGCAGTGCCGTTGCCCTGCCACTGCCTCAGGGTGTCATGATCGAGATGACTAAAGGACATGCCGTCTCCTCTGGATCTGTTTGCAATATCGATGCCGCCATTATCCACGCGCCTGCGCGGCGACCGTGACAACTTCATCGGTTTCAAGATTCATGGCCATCAGGGCCCCGCCCCAGACACAGCCGGCATCAAGCGATCGAACATTGGCTCGCGCCCCGGGTGCACGACCTTCCAGGGCAGCCCAGTGACCAAAGATCAAGCGCTCGGTGTCGCCCCGCTCGAAGCAGAACCAGGGACTGAAACCTTCGGGCGCACTGTCCAGCCCTTCCTTTGCGCTGAAATCGAGCGTGCCGTGGGCATCGATAAAACGCATGCGTGTAAAGACATTGATGATCGCGCGCAGGCGATCATTGCCGCGAAGCCCCGGCTCGAATCGCGCCGGCTCATTGCCATACATGTGCGGCAGGAATTCAAGGAACTGGCGCGAAGACAGCATGGCCTCACCTTCACGGGCATATTGCCTTGCACGTTCGATCGACCACTGCGGCGGCAGACCTGCATGGGTCATGACGCACTGATACGTCTGGGACTCGACCATCAAGGGCTGGCAACGCAGCCACTCCAGCAACACTTCACGGTCAGGCGCCTCAAGGATATCGATCAGGGTATCCGAAGGCTTGAGACGACCATGGCCAAAGGCGACGGCCAGAAGATGCAGGTCATGATTACCAAGCACCACGCTTGCATGCTCACGCAATTCATATACCCGGCGAAGCGTTGCCAGTGACTGCGGCCCACGATTGATCAGATCCCCGGTCAGCCACAGATGATCGCGCCCCGGTACAAAATCGATGGCCTTGAGCAGCGCATCAAACTCATGGCCGCAGCCATGTAAATCACCGATGACCCAGATCGTCATTGTCTACTCCAGAACCATTGAACGAACAAGACATTGTTCCCTTTCAGCACGAGGCCTTGAGATATCAATGCAGATGCAGCGGGCAGGCCAGACGAAAAGGTGCAATGGTCACATCAAACGTCTCTCCCAGCGCCGGCGCCATGAAGGTATAACTGCCCTCCATGACGCCTACCTGGCTGTCGAGAATGGCGCGGCTGCTGTAATTGAAGGGCAGACCCGGCGCAATCATGGGCTGTTTGCCCACCACCCCTTCTCCACGAACTTCACGCACCTCGCCACTGCCCAGGGAGATCCGCCAGTAGCGCGCCAGTAGCTGTATGGAATACGCCCACTGATTGCGGATGGCGACCCGATAGCCAAACACAAAGCGCTGCTGCGAAGGATCCGACTCCTGCGGCAGATAAAAGCTTTCAACCTCGACCACGATATCCCTGGCAGGCTCACTCATGAGGCGTTCTCGGACAGGTGATTGGCAATCGTCACAAACTCACCGACACTCAGGGTTTCCGGGCGACGCGTGGGCGCAATCTCAAGCGATTCAAGTGTCTCGGCGCTCATGATATCCCGCAGATTGTTGCGAAGCGTCTTGCGCCGTTGGGAAAAGGCGCGACGCACCAGATCGGAGAGCAGTGTTTCATCATGCGCCACGTGTGGCCGCACCTGCCACGGCACCAGCCGTACGATGCTGGAATCCACCTTGGGCTGGGGCAAAAAGGCTTCAGGCGGCACATCAAAGAGCGATTCGACCTGGCAGTAATAGCGTGTCATGACAGATAGCCTGCCCCATTGTCCGGTACCAGGCTGTGCAGCAAGACGGGCCACGACTTCCTTTTGCAGCATGAAGTGCATGTCGCGCACCGCGTCGCCGGCACTCAATAGATGGAAAATCAGCGGCGTGGAAATATTGTAGGGAAGGTTACCGACCACACGCAGTGGTGCCCCTTCACCCCGGAATGCCCTGAAATCGAACGCCAGTGCATCCCCTTCAATGATGTTGAAGTCGGGATAGTTAAAAAAGCGCGTGCGCAGCCCCGGGATCAGGTCACGGTCGAGTTCGATGGCCTCAAGTGATCCATGTACTGCCAGCAACTCCTCGGTCAGGGCGCCCTGACCGGGTCCGATTTCGACCAGCCGATCACCCTCTCGCGGATGTATCGAGCCAACAATACGCTCAATGACCCCGTGATCCTGAAGAAAATTCTGCCCAAAGCGCTTGCGCGCGCGCATGGGGGCTGGTTGTCGTGACATGAATGATCCTTGCATAAAAGATAACGGCCTGCATCAACGAAAGGCCGCGAGGGTCGCTCGCGGCCTGTTATCAATGCCGGCATCCGAGAAAAGGCATGGCCCGTTACGGCGAGGTGCCGTCACCCTGTTCCAGTCGATTGTCGACGTAGGCCGAAGCACGAATTTCCTGCGTCCAGGCCTCCAGCTCTTCGTTGACCTTGCGCTGAAACAGCGTGCGTCGAATCTGCTCTCGCTGCTGATCGGCATTACCGCCGCCGCGCTTGTCCAGAAGCGTAATCAGATGATAACCACTGGGGCTGCGAATCGGCTCACTAACCTCCCCCACGCTCAGGCCGGGCACGACGTCGTCAAAGATACTGGGCATCTCGGCACCGGAGCGCCAGCCCAGATCACCACCGTCCAGCGCTTGCGGTCCATCGGACTGCGCCGCGGCGACTTCCTGAAATTTCGCCCGACCCGAGGTAATTTCCTTACGCAGCTGTTCGGCCTTTTGACGAGCCGCCTCAGCCTGTTGAGGCGTTGGCGCCTGCGGCACGGAGATCAGGATATGCGCCAGATGATACTGCGTATTGGCATTGCTGCCGGCTTGCTTTAGATACTGATCCACTTCCCGATCGGAAATGTTGACCTGGCTTGCCACACTGCGCTGCTGCACCTGAGTAATCAGAAGCTCACGGCGCACCTGCTCTCTCACCTGGGCATAGCTCATGCCTTCCTGCTCGACACGATCTGCAAACTGCTCGAGCGTCATGTTGTTGCGCTGGGCAACGCCTCGCATGGCCTGATTGAGGTCGCTGTCGCTGACACTCAGGTTGGCACGCTGGGCCATTTGCAGCTCGATCTGCTCGGTGATCATGCGTGAGAGCACCTGTTCGCGCAGCTCATTCTGGTCGGGCATGCCAATGTTGCGTGACTGCATCTGCTGACGCACCTGGCTGACACGCTGGTCCAGATCGCTGGACATGATGGCGTCATCGTTGACCACGGCAACGACGCGATCCAGTGGCTGCACCGCAGCCGTCGCCAGCGGCGACATGGAAAGACTCAGCGCAAGGCCCAGAGCGGCCAGCGTGTTTGCGTTGCGTGCTTTCATGACATCTCTCTTCTCATTCATGACACTGACCTGACGTCAGTGGTGCAGCAAGGGTCGTGCCTTCGCTACGGGTTATTGTCCGGTTGCAGGCGATCGTATGATTTAGTTGCTCACGCCGGTATAGGCGCCGAAGTCATCTTCCCGAACCCCGGGAATGGCCTCGGAGAAATAACCATCAGTGCTACCCTGCCCTACACTGCCAAGCCCCTTGAAGATAAAGGACAAAAAGAGCCCCTGCTTGCGATCGTCATCACTGATGCGAGCCGTATCGTTATCATCGATATAGTCACGCCAGGCAAGCTGAACGCCGTAACAGCAGTCATTGAAGCGCACACCCGCCAGCGTCTCGAGGGTTCGATTATTGGTCTGATCATACAGATAGCGACCAAGCAGTGAAATTGCCGGCGTCAGGCGATACGCCGCCGACAGATCATATTCTTCACGGTTATAGGTCAGGCGATCATCCTGATCCCCGAAAGGATCAAAGTCCTGAACGGTCCACCGATACCCCATATTGAGGATCAGATTGTCTGTGTCCTGATAGGTCAGGTAGGACGTGGCCTTCTCGGTGCGATTACGGTGATCATCGTAGAAAAGAGACTGCCGGGCCGACCAGCGATCGGTAATCTGCCAATCGGCTTCCGCAACGATCGGTGAGCGATCACGCGTATTGCGATAAGAAAGATCGCTTTGTTCATTAAGCACGCGGTCTTCAAAGCGGGCATCGATGACGCGGCGATCCTCGAAGTAGTGGCTTTGCCCCACCGACAACGCCAGCCGTTCCCGGCCGGTATCATCTTCAAGGAAGCGGGTACTGACCCCATAGGACACCTTGTTGATGTCTCCAATACGGTCCGTACCGCTGAACCGGTAAGGTGACCAGAGCTGCGAGTAGGACAGCGGCTGCTCGCGACTATCGAACTGCGGCAGCTCGGACTGATCGCGATACGGGGCATAGGCATAGTACAGGCGAGGCTCCAGGGTCTGGCGCCAGTCGCTGCCAAAAATGCTGGCATCACGTTCAAAAATGAGCCCCGAATCTACCGACAGGACCGGCAACACCCGGTTGGGCGAGTTATCAAAGCCCGAGGTGTCTTCACGGTCATGCCAGTCCAGATCATATTGGGTGGCCATGAGTTGCGCGCGCGGTTCGAAAAATCCCCATGAAGGAGAACGGCGGAAGCCAACGGCGGGGGCAACGTGAACACGCGCCCCTGTCGCGGACTCCTGCGGGATGATTTCGGGGTCGCTATAGTTAACGTCACGCCAGAAATAAGTGGCGCTGGAATTGAATTCCTCGTAAAGACCTCCGGCCTGGTCCCAGCGCGCGCTGGCCAGCAACGCCGGCAACTCATAGAAGGGCTTGTCATCATCACGCAGCGGGTCATCAAGTTTCTGATAACCACGCGCCCGCGCCTGAAGGTTCCAGGTCGTGCCCTGATAATTCAGCCGCGCCAGACGCTCGAGGTTATCGGTATCCTGTTGCTCGAAGGTCTGCCCGAAATCATCGAAATAGTCACCATCGCTGGCTGCCCCATAGCGCAGATTGTAGGTGGTACGCGGCGAAAAAAGCCCATCATGGGCATAGCGGACAAACCAGCGATCTTCCCCTTCATGCTCATTGTCATCTCCGCCCTCATCGTGGCCGAGATAGTTGCCTTCCAGGGTACCGGCATCCTCTTCGAAGAGATAACGCAACTGCCCACCAATCGCCTCCCCTCTTTCAGAGATGTAGCGGGGGGTGATGGTAGCGTCGTAATTGGGCGCCAGGTTGAGATAAAACGGCTGAGCGTAATCGAGCCCTGAATCGCTGCCATAGCTGACCGAAGGCCACAAAAATCCACTCAGACGGCGATCATCGATCGGGAATCGCAGCCAGGGCCAGTAAAAGACCGGGACGTCCTCGATTTCCATGCGTGCATGGGTCGCGGTCCCGTATCCTCTTTTCTGATCCAGCGTGATGTCACTACTGACCAGTTTCCAGAGACTCGACTGCGGTTCACAGGTGGTAAAGGAAGCGTCCTGAAGCCGGTAGCGACCATCCTCGAGTCGCGCCAACTGACCGGCGTCACCGCGCAGACGCTGCTGATGCGCCACGTAGTGGGCCTGGTCAATTTCAGCTGCATCGCTGTTGAGCGCCATCTCGCCACTATCACCACGCACCAGAAACCCGGGCTGACGATAGGCAACAGGCCCCTGTAGCGACACATTCGTGCGCGCCTCGTTAAGCGTGGCGCGTTTTGCCTCAAGCTGCTCGTCCCCCTGACGCAGGACAACTTCACCATCCAGCAGGGTTTCACCATTGCTACCGTATCCGGCGTCATCGGATTCGGTACGCACCTGTGACGGAGTACTGCCGGCATCGATACGATAATCCGGCATAACATAGCGGCCCCGACACAGCGCATTGGCGGGGCGGTCATCCCCCCACGCCTGCCAGTCAAGTTCGCTTGCAGGCAGTGGCTGGGGCGCCGCCTGAGCCATGGTCGAGAGAAGACCGGTCAGCGAGGCGGCGGTCCAGAAGATACGCTGGCCCATGATCCTTGTTCTTCCTTGCAATGAAGCGATGTGATTGCTTTTAAAAATCGGTATGGTACGCGGCATTGGACACTGCAGCAGCCTGAAAACAGCGACAAAAGTGTCTGTTGCGGTCCTTGAGCGCTCAGCATGCGGTGCCGCAACCGTACCGTCAACCAGGAGTTCCCATGACAGCGCGCCTTGACGCCCTGCGCCACTGGGCAGCCTCTCATCACGGCCTTGAGTCGACAGCTCCCGAGCTTGAGATCGTGACAGATGATGCCAGCTTTCGGCGCTATTTTCGCCTGCATCTCGATAGCGGCCATTCACGTATATTGATGGATGCCCCTCCGGAGCACGAAAACAGCCATGCCTTTGTAGAGATTGCTCGCCAATGGCGCGACCATGGTATTGCCGTCCCCGAGCTTTACCATGTCGATCTGGATCAGGGGTTTATCGAGATGGAAGATCTTGGCGATGAGATGCTGCGCCAACATCTTCAAAATGGTCAGCGTGAAATGCTCATGATGCAGGCCATCAAAACCTCGGTAGCCATTGCAGCCCTGCCGACCGATGAGCTGCCGATTTATGATGCGCATTGGCTTGGAGAGGAGCTCGATCTTTTCCCCGAGTGGTGTCTAAAGCAGTGGCTTGACATGGCGCCTCCGCAGGGCTGGACACAAATACGAGAACAGCTGGTCGCGGCAGTGAGCGCCCAGCCCAGAGTCTGTGTCCATCGCGATTTCCACGCACAAAACCTTATGTGGCATGAGGACCAACTCCGGGTCATCGATTTTCAGGGCGCGGTGCTCGGTCCGCTGACCTTCGATCTGGTCTGTCTTTTACGCGATCGCAACAATGCCTGGCCTGAAAGCGATCAAAAACGCTGGATCGAGGCCTGGCGTCAGCAGGCACAAGGCGCCGGTGTCATGGCGCCCGTGGCCCCGGAAGCGTTTCGACGCATGGTCGATCTAACCAGCGCCCAGCGCAGTCTCAAGGTGTTGGGCGGCTTTTGTCGTCTAGCACTGCGCGACAACAAGCCTCGCTATCTCACGCTACTGCCACTGTTTGTTGAGCATGTTCGCCAGGGGCTAACGGGCCAGCCTGGCTTTGAAACCTTCATGCAGTGGTTTGATACCTGCTTCGTACCAGCACTGGATGCACGACTGATTCAGCATCGTACCGGCTGCCACGAGGCCTGACATGAAAGCGATGATTCTTGCCGCCGGGCGCGGCTCACGCATGCGAGAATTGACTGACGACTGTCCCAAGCCATTGCTCAGGGTAGGGGGACGACCCCTGATCGAATATCATATCGAGCGGCTTCGCTCGGTAGGCATGACCGATATTGTCATCAACGTCAGCTATCTCGGCGAACAGATCATGACGGCACTGGGAGATGGCGCCCGGCATGGGGTTCAATTGCGCTACAGCGTCGAGCCCACGGCACTCGAGACAGCCGGTGGCATTCGTCATGCCCTGCCTCTGCTGGGAGAGGCCCCCTTCTGGCTGGTCAATGCCGACGTCTGGTGCGACA
This sequence comes from Kushneria marisflavi, assembly GCF_002157205.1. Taxonomy (NCBI): domain Bacteria; kingdom Pseudomonadati; phylum Pseudomonadota; class Gammaproteobacteria; order Oceanospirillales; family Halomonadaceae; genus Kushneria; species Kushneria marisflavi. Next base: position 625,465 of record NZ_CP021358.1, read on the forward strand.
TGCCCCCCGGCATGACGGCACCACTGGGAGATGACCTGGCGCGACTGGTCATGGTCGACCCGCCGGAGCACCATCCCGGAGGAGATTTTTACCTGGACGAGACCGGCCGCCTGCACGAGCAGGGAGAACCCCGCCTGGTATATGCCGGCATGGCGCTCATGCATCCCGCCCTGGTGGCAGATCTGACCGACAATACGCCCTGCCCATTGAAACCCTGCCTGGTCAACGCCATACAGCAGCGGCGGCTCGGCGGCCATCACCATCAGGGAAAATGGTCAGATATTGGCACACCCGAACGTCTGGCTCTTCTGGAGCAACAACTTTCGCATCAGTGACATGAACTGATTTCTGTCCCTGATCCAATCATACCGTGAGAGGTTTCACCTCTTTTTTACTCGTACGGAGCAAGACTCATGGAAGCCAACATCAAATGGACCGACGGTCGACAGTTCGTGGCCGAATCCGGCAGCGGTCATGCCGTCATTCTGGACGGCAACCCGGACAACGGCGGTCGTAATACCGGCCCCCGCCCCATGGAAATGGTTCTGATGGGCCTTGGTGGGTGCAGCGCCTATGATGTCATCAACATCCTTGAAAAGGCGCGCGCAAGGGTGACTGACTGTGTGGCCCAGCTCAAGGCCGAGCGCGCCGACACCACACCGGCTGTTTTTACCAGTATCCATCTTCACTTTGTGGTGACAGGCGTCTCGCTCAAGGAAGCTCAGGTCAAGCGCGCCGTGGAGCTTTCGGCCGAGAAATATTGCAGTGCGTCACTGATGCTTGCCAAAGGCGGCGTCGAGATCACCCATTCGTGGGAAATCGTTGAAGCCTGACAACGGCCTTCAGCGCTGAACACTGCGATGAATCAATGTCGTGTAGCGCAGTCTGACTACACTGAAGATGACATGCCCGGCGTTGTGCCGGGTTTTTTACGATGGTGACAGGCACTGCCGGTCAGCACTTGCTGACGTCATGGCCAGGCAGGAGAAAGCATGGAAAAACCGATTGAAAAAAGGGCGTTTGAGCTGCTGCTGGTAGCCGTCTCGGTCGCTTTTATCTGGATACTGTTGCCCTTTTTCAGCGCCGTGTTCTGGGGGGTTATTCTGGCACTTGTGTTCATGCCCCTGCAGCGGCGCCTTTTGAGCCTCTATGGGGGAAGACGCAATCTGGCCGCCCTTACCAATGTCCTGATCTGCGTTTTTATCGTCATTATCCCGGTCACCCTGATCGCCGGCTCTCTGGTTCAGGAAGGCACCAGCGTCTATCAACGCATCCGTACAGGTGATCTGGATATCGGTGCCTATGTCGAACAGGCACGCCAGGCATTACCGCCTACGGTCGATGGCTGGCTCAAAAGCGCAGGAATGGGCGACCTTTCCCAGCTGCGCGATCGTGTTTCCGAAGGCGCCGCACAGGGCAGCCAGATTCTGGCGTCAAGAGCCCTGAGTATCGGACAGAACACGCTTCAGTTTTTCATTAGCCTGGGCATCATGCTGTATCTGCTGTTTTTCCTGTTTCGCGACGGGGTACCGTTGGGTCGACGCATCCGCCAGGCCATCCCTCTGAGCGCGCGCTACAAGTATCAACTGCTTAACAAGTTCATTACGGTCACTCGGGCCACGGTCAAGGGTAATATCATCGTTGCCGCCACTCAGGGTGCCATTGGTGGTCTGGCCTTCTGGGGGCTGGGGATTGAAGCGCCCCTGCTCTGGGGCGTCATCATGGCCTTCCTGTCACTGCTGCCGGCCATCGGTGCCGCTCTGGTCTGGGCACCTGTCGCCATCTATTATCTGCTGACCGGCAACATTGCCAGTGGCATCATCCTGACCTTTGTGGGGGTCGTGGTGATCGGCCTTGCGGATAATTTTCTGCGCCCGCTGCTGGTCGGCAAGGATACCAAGCTGCCTGACTATGTCGTGTTGATCTCGACACTTGGCGGCATGGCGCTTTTCGGGATCAACGGCTTCGTGATCGGGCCGCTGATTGCGGCACTTTTCATTGCGGCGTGGGATCTTTTCTCTCATGAAAAGGAGGAAGACGAGGCCGGTGCCATTACCGAGCTTTCACCCATTTCGACCGAATCTCGCAAGGCTCAATCCGGAGAAACTCAGGAGCGCGCGCCTCGCGAGCAGGATTGATCAATCGATCATATTACCGGATGAATGGCGACGCAGGCGTCGCCATTCGCACGCCCGAGCCCCCAGCGATGTCACCCATCGCCAGCCGCCAGGCCAGCGCTCTCCCCCGGCCTCCAGCGCCACGCGCGCATGACGCGTACAGTCGTCCAGCATCTGACGGATAATCGCGCGCGACTTGTTATCCCCTGCCGGCAGCGCCGCCATCTGGCGCTCCAGAGACTCACCCTGAAGCGTTTCCGCCAGATTGACCAAGCCAAGCCCATGCGCGCGATGGCGTCGACTCAGCAGTATGCCCGCGCCCAGCGATGTCGTGTAATAAAAGGGGATCAAACGTGACGGCTGTCCTCCAAGCTCTTCAAGACGAGTATCGCACCAGTCAAGATGGTCGATGCCTCGCACCGATAAGTCATCTACCGGCTGATAGCGGCTGCTGATGCCCGTGGCAAACCGCTGCCCCTGATATACGCCCTGACCGATGACGCGAGCGCGATGGTGGTGGCGGAGAACATCAATGGAATGCCGGGTCTCTTCCGCGGTCATGGACTGATTTTTTACCGCCATGCCGGGCCGGGCTCGGCTGGCACGCGTTGCCCCCGGCACCAGGGTTCGCAGCATGGTGTCAAGCTGATCAACAAAACGATCACTGTGCGTGAATCGACGGGACATGGCCTATCTCCTGAAGCTCGCTCACGATGAAAAAGCGAAGGATGCCCTGACTATAGCGGCCATCGTTCGGGCTGGCGACGCTGAATGCTCAGCAACGCATGCATCGGAAACCAAAAAGCGCCGGCAGAGTGGCTACCGACGCTTTTAATGGATGCGAGAATGTCTTTAGCCGGCAGGCCAGCTCATTTGACGCCCACCCATTAGATGCAGATGGATGTGATAGACGCTCTGGCCGCCCTGGTCATTGCAGTTCATCACCACGCGATAGCCGTCTTCAGCGATCCCCTTCTCACGGGCGATCTTCGCCGCGACAAGATGCAGCTTGCCCACCAGTGCAGCATCTTCTTCAGCAAGGTCATTAAGCGTTGCGATCTCCTTTTTAGGGATAATCAGCACATGGACCGGCGCCTGCGGGTTAACGTCATTGAACGCCAGTACCTCATCGTCCTCAAAAACGATGCTGGCATTGATCTCGCGGTTAATGATTTTGGTAAAGATCGTGGACATGAACACTCCCTGGTCAAGAAAGAATCGTTGTTACTGGCGCCAAACATACCTATCGAAAGCGACGCTGCGCCAGCAGGGCTTCGATCTGAGGCTCCAGAATCAGTTCGATGGCCAATGGCATTTGTGAGCCGGGCACCACCAGCGTGTTGGGCCGCGTCATGAAGGCGCCTGACAGCATGGTCAATAGATAGGGAAAATCCGCGCTGTCGCGGTCGCGAAAGCGAATCACCACGAAGGATTCGGCATCGGATGGAATCGCCTGCGGCTCAAAGGGATTGGAGGTATCAACCGTGGGTACGCGCTGAAAATTGATATGCGTGCGGGAAAACTGCGGCACGATATAGCGCACGTAGTCCTGCATTCGTCCAAGAATGGTATCCACCACCGCCTCATGGGAATGCCCGCGCATATTGATGTCGCGGTCAATCTTTTGAATCCACTCGAGATTGACGGTTGGCGTCACTCCAATCAGCAGATCGACATGCTGGGCAAGATCATGCTGGGAAGAGACCAGTCCGCCATGCAGTCCTTCGTAGAACAGAAGGTCCGTGCCGGTGGGCAAGGGCTGCCACTCGGTAAAGGTACCCACATGATAGCCGGCCTCCAGCATGCGCTTGTCTTCGGCATGAATGTAGTGGCGATAGGTACCGGTACCGTGCTCGCCGTACTCGGCAAACAGGCGCTCCAGGCGATCCAACAGGTTGGCCTCGACGGCAAAGTGCGAGAGCTCATGCTTGCGCTCGGGCTCGTCGCGAAAGATGCGCGCCAGATCCTCCCGGCTATAGCGGTGAAAGGCATCGCCATCCACAAAGGCGGCCCGAATGCCCTTGCGGGAAAACATGCGCTCGAAGGCGCGCCGCACGGTGGTGGTTCCTGCGCCGGACGAGCCGGTAATGGCAATCACGGGATATTCGCGTGACATGGCACCTCCTGAGCTGCAGACCCGAGACGGGTATTGTTATTGACGCCGGTCGACCCTTGCAGCCGACCGACGTGCAGCGCTATCGATTGATGGCGCGTGCAGCAATATCACTGCGGTAAAACCCGCCTTCAAACTGCATGGCGGCCACGCCTTCATAGGCCAGATCGCGTGCCGCCTTCACATCGTCTCCCAGTGCCGTCACACAAAGTACGCGCCCGCCGGCCGTTTCGATGGTGCCGTTTTCACTCTCACGGGTGCCGGCGTGAAAGACGTGACATCCAAGACGCTGCGCCTCGTCAAATCCCGTAATGACGTCTCCCTTGCGGTAGCTGCCCGGGTAACCCTCTGCCGCCATCACCACACCGACTGCCGAACGGGGATCCCACTGGCAGTGATACTGATCAAGCTGGCCGTCGATGGCTGCTTCACACAGTGTGACCAGATCAGACTGCAAACGCAGCATGATCGGCTGGGTTTCGGGATCGCCAAATCGGCAATTGTATTCGATCACGCGTGGAGCGCCCTGATCATCGATCATCAGCCCGGCATAAAGAAAGCCCGTGTACGCATGGCCGTCGGCCTTCATGCCCTGAATGGTCGGCATGATGATCTCGCGCATGACACGCTGGCGCACGCTTTCGGTCACCACGGGTGCCGGTGAATAGGCGCCCATGCCGCCGGTGTTGGCACCGCTATCATTGTCTCCCACTCGCTTGTGGTCCTGGCTGGTGGCCATCTCGACCACGTGGTAACCATCCGCCATGACGATAAAGCTGGCCTCTTCGCCTTCGAGATACTCCTCGATGACCACTCGAGCGCCGGCATCGCCAAAGGCATTGTCTTCAAGCATATCGTGAATGGCAGCCCGTGCCTGCGCCATGTCCATGGCCACGATGACGCCCTTGCCGGCGGCCAGACCATCAGCCTTGATCACGATCGGCGCGCCCTGTGACTCAAGGTAGGCCAGTGCCGGCGCGACCTCGGTGAAGCTTTGATAGTGGGCCGTTGGAATGCCGTGGCGCGCCAGAAAATCCTTGCTGAAGGCCTTGGAGCCTTCGAGCTGCGCGGCTGCCGCGCTCGGACCGAAAATCCTGAGCCCTTCCGCCTGAAAGCGATCTACCACGCCGGCCACCAGCGGTGCCTCGGGGCCGACCACCGTCAATGCCACCGCCTCACTGCGTGCTACCGCCAGCAACCCTTCGATGTCACCGCTGGCAACATCGACGTTGCGAAGACCGGGCTCGCGAGCGGTACCGGCATTGCCGGGCGCCAGCAGCACCTCGTCTACTCGCGGTGACTGTGCCAGTTTCCACGCCAGTGCGTGTTCGCGGCCACCGCCGCCGATCATCAATACCTTCATGGCGAAGCTTTCCTGCATCATGGTTCAAGCCAGTTGCCCGTATGTCCGGGCGTGTATCCGGCGCATTATGTCAGAAAGCGAACGGGTCGTCCGCCCGCGGTCGCTGCGCTATCATCGCCGCTCCTATCGACACGCTCGCGCTTTTGGAAATACCACTGCCATGAACCTGCTGCTGCTGACCCCAGAGGACCTTGTGCCTCCCGATCGAGCCTGTATTCGCGACAGTCGACGCCTGCGCCATCTTCAAGAGATTCATCGGGCCACCGTCGGTGAAGAGCTGACAGTTGGCATGAGCAATGAGGGGGTCGGCCGAGCGCGCCTGCTCGAGCTTGAAAGGGATCGGGCGCTGTTCGAGATCCTTCATCTCGATAATCCTCCCCCGCCGGCACTGCCGATACATCTTTTGCTCGCGCTGCCGCGCCCGCGCATGCTCGCTCGCTCGCTTGAGAACATTGCCACCATGGGGGTCAAGCGACTGACGCTTTTACATACGGCCAGGGTGGAGAAAAGCTATTGGCAATCGCCCGAGCTTCAGCCCGAGCGCATCGATGCCCACCTCCGCCTTGGGCTTGAGCAGGCGCGTGACACGGTGCTGCCGACGGTGGACATGCAGCCTCGCTTCAAACCCTTTATCGAGGACCAGCTGCCTGAGGCCATCATCGGTCATCGGGCACTGCTGGCACATCCCGGCATCGGGGAAAGCTGCCCGCGCGGCCTGCCCATGGATCAGAGCGTGACCCTGGCCATTGGCCCCGAAGGCGGCTTTATTCCCTTTGAAGTGGAAAAACTGCAGGCGATGGGGTTTGAAGGCATCCATCTGGGCTCGCGCATTCTACGCGTCGAAACGGCCGTGGTGTCGCTGCTTTCAAGGCTTTTCTAGGCGAACTGTACCGATCGGCATCCACGATAACCGTGCGCCCCGCTACCGAGCGGCACGGGGCTGGCTGATGTGCGCGCGCGCCAATGCATCTTCCTTGAGTAGATGGCGCAGCGCTTCAAACTGCTCCGGGGTATCACGCTCGCCGCGGTGAATTTCTTCCACCAGAGCACGGGCACCGGCTTGAGCGTCAAGGCCCTCCATCGGCAGGGAAAGCTGCTGTGCCAGCGTCTCTCTGACCTCATCCCAGATGGAGACGCCCTGATACTGCTGGCGGGAGATGATCGACAGCGCATTGGCCACCATCAGCGCCGAATGTCTCGCCTCGCCGTCCAGTGCCGGAATGATCTCTGACTTGAGTGTCTGACGTGTAATCTCCATCAGATCGCGCGCGTCGTCGTTAAGCGCCGAAAGCGCCTCCCAGGCTCTGGGAAGAGACGTTTCGGTAGAATCCTCCCCGGCCCTGCCCGGGGACCGGAGCAAAGTGTCCGGGTCAACATCTGGATCAACGGGAATCAAACGCAGGAGGTCAAGCTCCAGACCGGGCAGTAGATGTGTGGTCAGCGCCAGTTCCAGATCCGGCTGTATACCGCTGTCATGCCGAGCGCCCTGCTCCAGTGCAATCACGGCCCAGCGAAGAGTGGCCAGGATGATCCATCTGTCGAGTTGCTCACGATCGACGCGCTCACCGCCGGCATTTTCATAGCCGCGCAAAAACGCTTCCATCGACCCAAGACCACCGGCTTCCCCGGCACCACCGAAACGCCAGCAGGGGGCGCAAAACCAGCCGATATCGGCAAGGGCAGCATTGGGCCCGGCAAACTCCCAGTCCAGTACCGCCTCGAGCCGGCCATCCTGAACCATGAGATTGCCGGTACGGAAGTCATTATGGGCCAGTACGGTTCCTGACGGCGCCAGGGGCTGTCTTGACAGCCAGCGCAGCGCCCAGGCCAGCACAGGCTGTGGCGGTTCAAGCCGTGACAGCCGGTGCCGAAGATCGGCCAGCTGCGTGGAGATCCAATCAACATCGCCCTGTGGAATTTGATCTTCGTCGGACAGCGGCAGGGCGTGAATACGGGCCAGTTCAGCCCCCAGCTCCTCCACCAGTGGTTCAAGCGCACCTTCCCCGGCACGAGCCACCAGCGCCCGAGGAGAAGCCTCTCCCGCAACATGGCGCATGATCATGAAGGAACGCCCCAGAACGCTTTTGTCTTCACACATCCATAGCGGCTCAGGCGCGCGAATGCCATGACGCCAGGCACGTTCGATCAGCAGAAACTCCTCCTGCCGGCTGGCGCTGATCGCCAGCGGCGCCAGGGCATCACTGCGAAGGACCCAGCGCTGTTCACCGGCCATGGGGCCGCCGGTCACGCTGACCTCCAGCAAACGATTATCCTGTACGGCGCCGCCACCCAGACGCCGCTGGGACGTGATGACCACACGCTCGGCGTCGCAGCGCTGCGCCAGCCATTGCGTCAGGGCCGAATCCGAACCGGTCTCACTCATTGATCCGCAACCTCCCAGTGCCAGAAGTCGTTGCCTTCGCTGCGCAGCATGCGTGCCAGCAGCATCTGATGAACTTCGGTGGCACCGTCCACGATGCGCGCCTGACGGGCATAGCGGTAGATCCATTCAAGCACCGTGTCCTGGGAGTACCCCTTGGCGCCATGCACCTGAATGGCCACATCCACCGCCTTGTTGAGCACGTTCGAGACCGCCACCTTGGCCATGCTGACCTCCTTGCGGGCAAAGCTGCCCTGATCAAGCGCCCAGGCGGCCTTCATGACCAGCGTACGGCCCACCTCGATCTCCATGGCCACTTCGCCCAGCATCGTCTGGATGCTTTGATTGTCCGCCAGCGCAGCCCCAAAGGCCTGACGCATCTCGACATGGCCCAGCGCCTCTTCCATCGCCCGCTGCGCCAGACCCAGCCACCGCATGCAGTGCGTCAACCGCGCCGGGGCCAGTCGAATCTGGGCGACTTTCATACCTTCGCCGACCCCCAGCACCACCTGATCGTCAGGAATCTCCAGGCCGTCGAAGATCAGCTCACAGTGCCCGCCGTGCTCTTCAGGCCCCATGATCGGGATGCGACGCTTGATCTCCCAACCGGGCTGATCACGATGAAACAAAAAGACCGTCAGGCCCTTGCGCGCATCATCACTGGTCCGGGCGACCAGCATGAAATGCTCGGCAAGCCCGGCACCGGTAATAAACCACTTGTGTCCGTTGATAACCCACCGGTCGCCACGGCGCTCGGCCCGGGTCTGCATCATGCCGGCCATATCGGAGCCGGAACCGGGATGGGGTTCGGTCAGGGCAAAGGCACTGCGTACCTGGCCATCCACGATCGGTTGAAGCCAGCGCGACTTTTGCGCTTCGGTGCCAACCTTTTCGAGCACCATCATGTTGCCGTCATCAGGCGCCACGGCGTTAAAACAGACCGGCCCGAAGATGGACCGGTTCATGGCTTCATAGCAGGCCGCCATGCCCACCATGGAAAGCCCCATGCCACCACGGTAACGCGGCATTTGCGGTGACCAGAGGCCGGCCTCCTTCACTTCACTCCGCAGCCGCTGCAGATGATGATCCACGATGTTTTCGTGTTCATCGTAATTGGCGCGGTCCTTCTCCAGCGGCATGATGCGCTCATCCACAAAGGTGCTGATGCGCTGACGGTACTGCTCGATGTCCCGGGGGAGTGAAAAGTCCATGTGATATCCGAAGAAATGGGGAAATAAAGCGTTAGAGCGAGCTGACCGTGTGGCCACCATCGACCGTCAACACACTGCCGGTCATGTAGCTGCCGGCGTCGCTGCACAGCAGCAGCAAGGGACCATCAAGGGATTCGGGCGCGCCCAGACGTCGCTGGGGGATACGTCGAATCAGCTGCTGCCCCTGCTCACTCTGGAAAAAATCGTGATTCAAGGGGGTATCGATATAGCCCGGTGCCAGGGCATTCACCCGAATTCCATGACGCGCCCACTCAAGCGCCAGGCTTTTGGTCAGCTGAATCAATCCCGCCTTGCTGGCGCTATAGGCGGCCACGTGACCGGCAACTCGTAGCCCCAGAATCGAGGCGACATTAACGATCACCCCTCCCCGACCCTGTGCCTGCATTTCCCGGGCTGCAACCTTCGAAACCCGCATGGCGCCATTGAGGTTGGTATCGATGATGTCGGTCCATGCCTCCATGTCCCTTGATATTGCAGGGGTGGTATCGGTAATGCCGGCATTGTTGACCACAATATCGGGAATTCGGCCTGCTTCAGCGGCCAGTGTCGCAAGTGCCCGGTCCACATCGGCGTCATCGCGGATGTCCATGGTGGACACCCACACCTCGACGCCCTGCTCACGCAAGCCGGCGGCCTGAACCTCGAGAGGCTCCCGTCGACGCCCGGTCAGCATCAGAGAGGCACCGGCACTGGCAAGCACCTGACTGAAATGCGCGCCCAATCCGCTCGCAGCACCCGTCACCAGCGCCACCTGACCCTCAAGGCTCAGACGTCTTTCAATATCCGCCGTCATGACTGCTCCAGCATCGAAGGCCTTTAATAAACTATCGGCGGTAATCCGTTATACGGATTTTATTTAATATTAAATAAAAACGATTTAATCAGCCGACAGCCTGAAAATAAACATTAACTTCCAAACTACGATGGATGGCTTCAGCATAATGTGCCGTATTGACCATGTTGTTTTTACAAAATAAAAAACAGGTCCGACCGTGTTTATATTGTAGAACCAAAAGTACAGAACTTTTAATTCAAACTTAACCCAATTAATCCCCGCCTTGCCATCTAAAGGCTTTAAATAATCAGAATGATTTAAAAGACTGTCATACCCGGCGTCACTTATTTTATTTAAAACTCATTAAAAGAATAAAAACATATTCATGGTCTCGTGGAGATATGGCATTGAACAATTACCGCGCATTACCGTCGTCGTCATGTCCATCACAGGGTAAAAGCAATCATGTCCCTCTTTCGCCCATCAGCTTTCTGGAACGTGCCGTACGCGTGCATCCGGATCGAACGGCCATCGTTGAAGACGATGCCACCTTCTCCTATCAATCGTTTTATCAACGCTGCCGACAGCTCGGCGGCGCCCTTCAGGCTCTGGGTATCACATCGGACAGGGTAGTCTCGACGCTTGGCATGAACTCAAGGGCCATGCTGGAGGCCCATTACGGCGTGCCGATGGCGGGGGGCATACTCAATGCCATCAACGCTCGACTCGATGGGGCTTCCGTGGCCTTCATCATGGCGCACGCCGAGACACGCATACTGATTTTTGATCGAGCTCTTCGTCATACGGTCGCCGCGGCGATGGCCCTGCTGACGACGCCTCCACCCGTTTTGATCGAAGTCGAGGATGGTAGCGGGAAGGCATCACCTTGGGATCTGTCGACGCCTCATGACTATGAATCGCTGGTGAAAGGGGCCCCCCCATGCCTTCCTGTCTCCCCTGAAGAGGAAAGCGACTGCATCGCGCTCAACTACACCTCGGGGACCACGGGCAATCCTAAGGGCGTGATCTACAGTCATCGGGGCGCCTATCTCAACGCACTGTCCAATACGCTGACGCTGAAGATGGATGACCGCACGGTCTATCTCTGGACGCTGCCCATGTTCCACTGCAACGGCTGGACTCACACCTGGGCCGTAACAGCAGCGGGCGGTACGCATGTCTGTATGCGCCGGGTCGAACCGGCCCGCGTGCTTGAAATGATCCACACTCGCGGGATCACCCACATGGCAGCCGCCCCCATCATCATGACCATGCTGCTCGACCGGCCCGAAGCCGCCACCCCGCTGCCTCATCCGGTCATGCTGGCCACCGGCGGCGCACCGCCCAATTCGGCCACCATCGCCCGCATGAGCGCACTGGGATTTAACGTGCTGCATCTCTACGGCATGACCGAAACCTATGGCCCCTCGCTGGTCTGCCAGTTCCAGCCGGAGTGGTCGACGCTGACCATCGAGGCGCGCGCGCGACTTCAGATTCGCCAGGGCGTGGGAACCCTTGCCATCGAGCGTGTCGCGCTGAAGGACCCGGTCACCCATGAGGATGTCCCCGCCGATGGACAGTCGCTGGGGCATCTCATGTTACGTGGCAATACCATCATGCAGGGCTACATCAAAAATCCCGAAGCCACCCTTGAGGCCATGGGGCGCGGCTGGCTCGACACCGGCGATATCGCCGTCATGCATGAAGATGGCTATATCGAGATACGCGATCGCGCCAAGGACATCATCATTTCAGGTGGCGAATCGATCTCCTCGATCGAAATCGAAGAGATCATGATGAGCCACCCCGCCATTCGCGAAGTGGCCGTGATCGCAAGACCGCATGAGTTCTGGGGCGAAACGCCGCACGCCTTTGTGGTTCCAGCCTCGGAAACCGACAGGCCCAGCGAGGCTGAGTTGCTGAGCTGGTGCCGCGAGCACATGGCACATTTCAAGGTCCCCAGACATGTCACGTTCCAGGCATCACTGCCCAGAACCTCAACCGGCAAGCTTCAAAAATATGCGCTGCGCGAGCAGCAGAAAAATCAGATGGCAACGGCCTGAGACACCCTATAAAAAGCCCTGAGCCCTGAAAAGGGCTCAGACGCCCGGGTCAGGCATCGCCATTGTTGCGGCGGCGCTGATACCAGTGGCGCATTGCGATGACCCTGCTTGCCAGCCGTGGCGTACGACGCAGAAGAAACAACAGTCGTTGCGGCGCAGAGATGGCCTGATGATGCATGCTGGTCGCGATGGCTTCTCGAAAGCCCTGGTACCGGCCCGCCTGCAGATATTCCACCGAGGCGTAATACCAGCGCCGCGCCAGGGCCAGGGTAATGGCCGGCGTATGAGAAGCATCCAGCTGGCCGGCCAGATGGGCCATGCATTCGGCATGACGGGTCATGAAGTCCTGATGACGCGCATATCGGCCGTCATCGTCGAGCTGGCGCTGCTGCTGGGACCAGGATCCCTGCGCATGGGTGCGATAAACCGCCATGACGTCAGGCAGATACAGCGCCCCTTCCGGCTGAGCCGCAAGAATCTGTAGATAGAAGTCGCCGACCGGGGCCGTGGTGTAGAACCATTCGGGCAAACGCTCCATCACGCGCCGATGCAGCATTAGCGACGGTGACGGGCAGTAATCCCCGGTATTTACCAGAAGCTCATCAAGCGTTACCACACGCTCATGATTGCGAGCGTCCTGTTGTTCTACATGCAGGACTTCCCTGTCGGGGCCGCGGCGGATGACATTGTGATAGCTGATCGTGATCTCCGGCCTGGCCTGCATGGCACGGTATTGCCGGGCCAGCTTTTGCTCATCACACCAGAAATCATCCCCTTCACACAGGGCCAGCCAGGGCGCTCTGGCAAAGCCTGCTGCCAGCGGCATGATCCTGTGCCCTTTCTGATACTGGTTTTCATCCCGCAGCACCGCCCGGATAACCCGCGGGTAACGACTGGCATACTCTTCAACGATTTCTGCAGTACCATCCGTCGAGGCGTCATCGTGAACGATGATTTCAAAGCAGAAATCGGTTTGCTGAGATAAAAAGCTTTCGATGGCTTCGCGGATATAGCCGGCCTGGTTATACGTCGTACAGATGACACTGACTTCCGGAGTGTCGGCCCCAACCGGCCAGTGCTGAACCAGGCGTTCTTCAGTGGGTGGCGCGGGCATGCTTTTTCTCCTGCAAACGGCGAATGATCATGTCGCGCCCCACTGAGGACACCACGGCGTTGACTAGCAAAATGGCGATGCCCATGGCGGTCAGACTGACAAATATCCAGGGTCTGGATAGCGTCCAGAGAGACAGCCCCAGCCATTGATAAAGCAGCAGCATCAACACCGTGGCGGCCGCGCAGGGCAGAATGTCGCGAGTCATCCAGTCGCGATGAATGCCCGGCGCAAACCTTGCGTGTACGAAGGGCGTCCAGAGTAAAAATGACAGCAGACGAAAGCCGAACCACGCCACGGCCACCCCGATGGCCTGCCACTGCCAGGCCGCGATCACGATCACCGGCACCACGATCAATACAGAGACCGTGTTGTAGATGACATGCAGCCTCAGACGTCCGTGGGCATACTGGAGATAATACTGGAAGGCGCCAATCGCCAGCAGGCCATTGCCCAGTGCGTACCAGAGCAGAATGGGCGCACCCCACCGGGCCGCCTCCATGTTGCCGGTCCAGGCATACAGCAACTGCCCACCGTAGAGCGCCACCATGCCGGCCACCGGCAAGAGCGTGGCCGCGATAAACTGCGAGGCCCGACGATAAAGATGCAGCATCCGTGCCTCTTCCTGACTGGCCAGCAAACCGGTCATCCGCGGCATCAGGGCACGACTGATCGGCATGGTCAGCGTCATGATCGCGTTGGCCACCACCACAACCAGCGTGAAATAGCCGTATTCCGACAGTGGCAAAAACGACGACAGCAGCAGCTTGTCGAGCTGCGTCATCAAGATCCAGATGCCGGCCGTATAAGCCACGCCACCGGCAAAGGGCAACACCGGGCGCAGAACCTCCCATGAAAACCCTTGCCACTGCTCGCGTCCGCCCATCAGGCGATAAAACATGATGCCCAGTACTACAAGCTCCAGTATCGCGATGGCCAGCTGATATTCGAAATAGGCACTGGGTTGCGTGCTGACGAACTGCAGAATCAGCAGGACGCCGACAAACTTGAAGGTAGCGATAACGACACTGGCCACATTAAGCGATACCTGTCGCTCCAGCCCCTGAATGCCGCTTCGATATAGTGACGCCAGCCAGCGCATACCGATCATGAAGCCCATGAGCACGATGCACCAGGCTACCTCGTCATGTGACAGCGTGTTGACCTCAAGCCACTGACTGGCAATCCAGTCGCTGCCCAGCACGATCGACAACACCATAACGACCGCCAGCCCCAGAAAGATAATCTCGAGACTTCGCACCAGCCGGCGCAGCAGTTGCCATTGTTCGCCCTGATGCGTCGCGGCTCTGGCCGTCTCGCGCGACAACGTGGGGGACATTCCCATGTCCAGCAGATTGAGCCAGGCCTGTAAAACAATGAAAAAGCCCACCAGGCCGTAGGCTTCTTCGCCCATCCAGGCCAGATAGAAGGGATAAACGACAATACCGACCAGCGTGGTGTAAAGCTGGCCGGCATAGTTGGCAAGCGCATTGGCCTTGACCGACACGACGTACTCCTGTCAAACGAAACCACGGGTCATGTGGATCAGGCGCCCCTTCCCGAATCAGGGGCCTGCATGGGTACCAGCGCCTTGAGCCCGAAGGTGCCAACACGGGCCAGGGCAGGCATCAGAGGCAGCCCTCTTGCCAGTTGTATCAGCATTTCAGGATAGTTGGCACCGGCCAGATGCGAGAAGGGATAGCCGCCGCCAAAACGAGCGTTGAACTCGATGATAGCCAGTCGATCACCACTGACCATCACGTCAACATCCAGATTGCCCACATGCCCCAGCTGACGACCCAGGCGTGCCCCCAGGCGCATTAGCGCGGGCATGTCCACCACTTCAGCCACATCGGTCTCCCCCGAGCGCATGCGCACCTTGCGTTTGACGGTGGTGACCACATGGTGGCCTTCAAGATCGTTGAAGACATCGAGCCCATACTCCTGCCCCGACACGCCCTCCTGAATCAGCACTTCTCCGTGACCATCCCTGTCGACGACGCGCGCCTCCATCATCGTGAGATAGCTGCGCGCAATGGCGCGACGGGTATGCTCATGGAAAAAGCGCAACTCATCGGCATCGCGGGCAATCTGCACACCGATCGACCCCATTCCCCAGCGAGGCTTCACGAACAACGGCCAGCGCACCTCACCGGTATCGATAGCTTCCAGAGCCGATGACAGCGTCGACCAGGTGCGCGGGCCATCGAAGCCGTGCTCCTGCAGAAAGACTCGGGTGCGCCATTTGTCGTTGGCAATATCCACGACGGCCTCGTTGGAAACGACAACCCGGATGCCACGCTCGGCAAACCGCTCCCGGGCAGCACTAAGAAAAGGCAGGTCAATATCAAACAGTGAGACCACAAGCCCGACGTCTTCCTTTTCTGCAATCTCGAGCAGGGCATCGATATAGCCGGCATCATTGACGGGCGGTACCTCATAGGCGCGATCGGCACGCCACATCCCATCGGTCATGGGATCACTATTGGCGGCAATGACGCGCCCCTGACCGGCAAGCGCCTCACGAAAGTAGTCCACCAGATAGCCACGCCGGCCAACGCAGGACAGCAGTACATTCATGAGTTCACCCCGATTGCGTCGTCATCAAATGGATAAATGATGCTAGCGAGCATCATCAGAGGGGTCATTGAGCACCATATTCAGCTGTAAAGACTCAACCCCCCACTCGTTGGTTTCCACGCGCTCCACCACAAATCCCATTTCTTCATAGAAGGCCAGAATCTTGCCGCGGTGCCACGTTCGGGCGCGCAGATTGTGCATGCCTGCCTGACGACACGATTCAATGCCTCGACTCAGCAGGGGTCTGGCGATACCGCTACCCCGATAATCCGGCAGTACGCCGATAAAGGTGGCATAGGCATTATGATGCTCATGGTCGTTGGCATAGCAGGCGATGGCGGCCACCACCCTGTCGCCATCAAGCACGTAGTTGACCTCGGCCAGGCGCAGAAGCTTGTCCACATAGTCAGGCAGGTGGTGCTGCTGCGACAGGGGGGGCTCGAACTCCTTCTCTACCTGCTCGATAAAGCGTAAAAACGCTTCCGGAGAAACAGCGCGGTCGCGATGATGATGAAAGGCAAGCGTTTGGACCTCGTGACTCATGCGGTCTCCAATAATAGTGCGTCTTCAAGATGGTGCATGACCTGCTCGGCATCCTCTCCGGTCATGGCCACGAAGTTGGGCAGGCACAGCACACGCGAAGCTAAATCCTCCGCTACGGGCATGCGAATGACGGCATTTCCCGGTGCACCGACAAGGTTGAGCGCGGGATGAAAATAGCGACGTGGATGAATGTCCTGTTCCGCCAGATGATCAAGAACCCTTTCCAGCTGCACTTCACTGTGCAAAAGGATGGGGTAATAGGCATGATTGATCTCGGCCCCCGTAAACAGCCCGGGGCGCGCAATCGGAAGATCATGATCGTCAATCCAGCGATCATAAATGCCGGCGATGCTGGCCCGGCTTGCAAGGATATGATCCAGCCAGGGCCATAACGCCAGCCCCATGGCCGCATGTGCTTCAGACCCCTTGGCATTGATGCCGGCGCCGCCGATCTGCCCAAAGGCACGCAGCGACGCAATGCGTTCACTCAGCTCGGGGCTACGTGTAAACAGCGCCCCGCCCTCAATGGTGTGAAAGAGTTTGGTGGCATGAAAGCTGGTGATGCTGATGTCACCATAATCCAACAGACTGCGGCCCAGATGGCGCGATCCGAAAGCGTGCGCGCCGTCATAAATGACCCGTAGATCATGACGTCGGGCGATGGCCTCAATGGCTTCCACATCACAGGGGTGGCCATAGATATGGGTCGCCAAAATGGCGCAGGTATTCGGCGTTATGGCCGCCTCAATACGCGCCGGATCCAGCGTCAAGGTCTGTGGTTCGATATCAACAAACACCGGACTTAACCCTTCCCATAGCAGCGCATTAAGCGTGGCCACAAAGGAGAACGGCGTGGTAATGACCTCACCCTTCAGCGCCAGCGCCTTGAATGCCAGCTGTAACGCCAGCGTGCCATTGCCGACGAAATGGCAGTGGTCGATATCAAGAAATCCTCTGAGGCGGGCCTCGAAGGATTGCACCAATGGTCCATTATTGGTCAGCCACTGCCGGGAGAACATGTCATGGATATAGCGCTGATAATCCGCCTCGGGAGGCAGGAAGGGACGCGTAAAGGGGATCATGGCGACTCCAGTAATGAGATCAGGTACTGCCCGTAACCGTTTTTCTCCAGGGCGCGCCCTTCCGCCATCAGGGCCTCACTGTTGATCCAGCCCTGGCGCCAGGCAATCTCCTCGAGACAGGCCACCTTGTAGCCCTGTCGCTTTTCGATGGTTTCGACAAACTGGGCGGCTTCCAGCAGGCTTTCGTGGGTCCCGGTATCAAGCCAGGCAAAGCCACGTCCCAGCAGCTCGACATTGAGGCTTCCCCGCGCCAGATAGGCCTGATTGACGCTGGTAATTTCAAGTTCCCCTCGATGCGAGGGCCGCACGTCGCGGGCAATGTCGACCACGTCGTTGTCATAGAAATAGAGCCCGGTCACGGCATAGCGCGATTTGGGCTCGCTGGGTTTTTCTTCCAGCGACAGCACCCGCTGTTGACTATCGAATTCCACGACGCCAAAGCGCTCGGGGTCTCGCACCTGATAGCCGAAGATCGTGGCGCCGGCCTCTCGCTCGACCGCACGCTTGAGACGTGGCACAAAACCGTGCCCATAGAAGATGTTATCGCCCAGAACCAGACAGACACTGTCATTGCCAATGAAGGATTCGCCGATGAGAAATGCCTGGGCCAATCCGTCGGGGCTGGGCTGAGCGGCATACTCGATCGATACCCCGAAACGGCTTCCATCGCCCAGAAGGCGCTTGAACAGGGGCTGCTCAACGGGAGTGGTAATAATCAATACTTCCCGGATACCTGCCAGCATCAGCACCGACAGCGGGTAATAGATCATTGGCTTGTCATGGATGGGGAGAAGCTGTTTCGACACGCCCAGTGTCAGCGGATAGAGCCTTGTACCGCTGCCGCCTGCCAGAATAATGCCTTTCATGCCGTCACCCCCAGTCCCTGACGCTGGCGAGTTTCCTCCTCCTCGACGCCCTGGCACCAGTCACCGTGTTCCACAAACCAGCGCACGGTTTTTTCGATCCCGCTTTCAAAGCTCTCCTGTGGGCGCCAGCCCAGCTCACGACCAATATGGGAAGCGTCGATGGCGTAGCGCCGGTCGTGGCCCGGCCGATCCGGCACATGGGTAATGAGGTCGTGAAAGCGATTAACGCCAGCGGGATGGGGAATTTCCAGGCGTTCGAGTACATCGCAGATGGTGGTGATCACATCGATATTGCGACGCTCCTCGTGACCGCCGATGTTATAGCTGGTGCCGATTTTTCCCTGCGTCATGACCAGGTGAAGGGCACGGGCATGATCATCGACATATAGCCAGTCACGAATCTGATGCCCCTCGCCGTAGACCGGAATATCGCGTCCCTGAAGCGCGTTGAGGATGACCAGCGGGATCAGTTTTTCCGGGAAATGCCACGGTCCATAGTTGTTCGAGCAGTTCGTGATCAGGGTTGGCAGGCCGTAGGTACGCTGCCATGCGCGCACGAGATGATCGGCGCTGGCCTTGCTGGCCGCATAGGGGGAACTGGGTGCGTAAGGTGTGGTTTCGCTGAAGGGTTCGGCGTCTGCTGCCAGATCACCAAAGACTTCATCCGTTGAGACGTGATGAAAGCGAAAGCGCTCACGCGGCTCGCCCTCAAGGCTTGCATACCAGCATCGCGCGGCTTCCAGCAGGTTAAAAACCCCCACGATATTGGTATCGATAAAGATCGCCGGGCCATCAATGGAACGATCAACGTGCGACTCTGCGGCGAGGTGCACGACCACATCCGGCTGCCAGGTCGAAAATACACGATCCAGCGCCGAGCGATCACGGATATCCACCTGCTCCAGACAGTAACGGGGATTCTGATCAATATCCTTTAACGTGGCGGTATGGCCGGCATAGGTCAGACAGTCAACATTAACGATGCGGCATGTATCGTGAGCGATGAGATGGCGTATCAATGCCGAACCGATAAATCCGGCACCTCCGGTGACGATCACTGTCTGCATGGTGCGTTATCCCTTGATCTCATATAACCCTCCCGAAGTTATGCGATGGGACGGTTTGAGACAGTATTTGTCCTTGTCGTCGCGCCTTTTTAGTTAACACTTTTAATATCAGATTTGTTTTAACAACAAACCATCTTAAAAAGGGGCTTATAACGTGATAATTACCGAGGATAGACAAGTAGAACGCTTAAATGTTGTGCCGAAACCGCTATACATTATGGTCTCTCAGCACACGTCATAAAGGTTGTCATTCAATTTAAATCAAAGCATTAAATGTTTTAGTCATTACCATACAAAAAAACGCCTTCCGCAATAAAGGGAAGGCGTTTTTATGGACTTCGATCTAATCGATAATAAAACAACACTAATTCTTTCAAAAAAAGTTCAGATAGAAAAAAGCTGGAAAATTGGCTTTTTTATTTAGACGAAAGTTTATCTAAACCAGTGTCGTCACTCTCTACTCAACCCATTATGTCAGCGTTAATAACGCCAGAACGGACAGATGAGAAATCACCACTACCACTGTCAGCAGGGTCCGCAGCGAGGTATACCAGGACGGCAAACGTTCAACGCTGTCAGCCTGGGCTTCATAAAGACGAATCAACAAAAATCCTGTCATCAACGCCAGCAGCGCAAACCGGGGACTGAGCATCAGTGCCGGCCAGGCCAGCAGGGATGGCGCCATGGCCACTACCATACGGGAGCTGAAGTGATGACTGCCCTCGTGATCCAGACTCATCGCCACACCCCAGTGCACCCCGCCCAGAAACGAGAGGATGACGGCGCTATAGTAGAGAAAGGCCTTGAAGGCGACGGCCTGCCACCCCGGCACGGAAAGCACGATAACAGTAGCAAGCCCCACAAAGGGGATCAGTCCGGCGATGCCCAGAAGCCAAGGCAGCGGTGCAAATTTTTTTCCAGACAGCATGGCAGGATCAGTATTCAGGAAGTGGTAGCGACAGCATAGCAACGCCCGGTGATGGGCGATATCTCAAGCCTCCAGAGTCAGCTTTCTTCCCGGTCGCCCTTATCCTCATGATGCGCCGTTTCGTCCGCCCCTCTTGGTGTCTTTTTAAGCCCGCTGTGCAGACGGTGGCTCAGAGGGTTGTAATTGGGCCGAAGCTCGTCCTTGAGCGTTCCCTTCCACAGCTCGATCCCGACAAAATAGCCGGCACGGCCGATGGCATGCGCCGCGACAGGCGCCGTCATCAAGACAAAAAAGGTGATGGCGATCGTTCGGGCAAACACGACCTCTTCCAGAAAGTGAAGAGCAACGCCTGCCATCAGCAGCATGACCCCGAGCGAGGCGCCCTTGGTAGAGGCATGCATACGGGTCAGGAGATCCGGCAGTCGAACGACGCCAAGTGCTGCAACGAACATGAAAAGAGAGCCTGCCAGCAACAACAGCCCCTGAAGCAATTCAATCATCTCGACGCCCTCCTCGTTCCAGAAAACGGGCAAATCCGACGGTGGCCAGAAAGGACATCAGCGCCACAACAATAGCCACATCCAGAAAGCTGGTTTCATCACTTTGCAGCGCATGAATACCAATGATCCCGACAATGATCATCGACAGGAGCTCAAGTGCCACGACCCTGTCCGGTAGACTGGGGCCGATCACCAGACGTGCGAAGCAGAGCACCATGGAGATGGCCAGAATGGCAAAACTTAGATGGATCAGTATCTGCATGGGTCCCTCGACATATTCACGATTATCGTCATCGCAGCACCGCCAGCGCCCGACGCTCCATCTCGCGAAGATCTCCTCTTAATGCCTGCTCGTCATCCAGGAACATGGCATGAATGAACAGCACCTGACGATCATCGGAGATGTCCAGGCTCAGCGTTCCAGGCGTCAGTGAAATCAGATTGGCCACAAAGGCAATCTCAAGATCGGTTTTCGCTTCCAGTTCGAACGCGATCACCCCGGGGGTCATGTGCCATGGCGGCGTGATGACATCAAAGGCGACCTTGAAATTGGCCATGAAAAGCTCGCGCAGAAAATAAAAGACGAAGGACACGATCCTTGGCAAACGTGTGCCATAGCCTTTCAGACCGGGCAGCTGATTTTGCAGCAACAAAATGACCAGATAACCAAAGGCCAGACCGGTCAACATTCCGCCCATGCTGAAATCACCGCTCAGGGCAATCCACGCCACCGCCAGCAGCAGATTGGATAAAAGCCCGGTCATGGCTGCTCCCCCAGTACGGCGTCGATATAGGCCTGTGGATCAAGAAGCTGCGCCGCCGAGGCTTCTGCCACATCATAAAGAAGCTGACCGTTGAGCCCGATGAACACCGTACATGCAGCCAGTCCCACCACCGGTAACAGCATCAGCCAGAGATGACGCTGGGACAGCGGCGACACTCTTGCAGAAGGTGCATCCTCAGGTGATTTTTTCCAGAACACCTCAGCCCAGATCTTGGTCATCGAATAGAGTGTCAAAAGCCCTACCAGCAGAGCGATCACCGTGATGCCGATGTGGCCGGCCTCGATACTGGCGCGAATCAGGACAAACTTGGCGAAAAATCCGGACAATGGGGGAACGCCGGCCAACGACAGCGCCGGAATCAGAAAGAGCACGCCCAACAGCGGCCAAGCCTTGTAGACCCCACCCAGCTGCTTGAGGTCATGCGTGCCCTTCAATCGGTACACCACTCCGCTGATCAGGAACAGGTTGGTCTTCACGATGATGTGGTGAAGGATATAAAACACCCCACCGATCAGCGCCAGCGGTGTAAAAAGCGCCAGTCCCATGAGCATGTAGCCGATCTGACTGACAATATGAAAGGAGAGGATGCGCCGAAACTCGAACTGGGCCGCAGCGCCCAGTACGCCGGTCAGCATGGTCAGCCCCGCGCCCCACAGTAAAATCTCGTGGGTGTAGCCCACCGACTGATTAAAGATCAGCGTGAAGACACGAAACAGGGCGTAGACCCCCACCTTGGTCAAAAGACCGGCAAACAGGGCGGATACCGCCACCGGCGGGGTGTGATAGGCCGCCGGCAGCCAGAAAAACAGCGGAAAGGCCGCCGCCTTGATGCCAAACGAGATCATGAACATCACTGCCACGACATCGATAAGCGTATTGTCCTCGACCAGCGCGACGCGACGCGCGATATCCGCCATGTTGAGCGTGCCCAGCAGGCCATAAAGCAGCCCGACCGCGCTGAGGAAAATCACCGATGACAACAGATTCAGAGTGACGTACTTGATGGCCCCTTCCATCTGCGCGCGCTCGCCGC
The DNA here is from genome assembly GCF_002157205.1 of Kushneria marisflavi. Classification (NCBI taxonomy): domain Bacteria; kingdom Pseudomonadati; phylum Pseudomonadota; class Gammaproteobacteria; order Oceanospirillales; family Halomonadaceae; genus Kushneria; species Kushneria marisflavi. Next base: position 648,003 of record NZ_CP021358.1, read on the forward strand.
CCAGAATCAATAGCGCAAAGGACGCCAGCAGCATCACTTCAAACCAGACATATAGATTGAAGATATCACCGGTCAAAAAGGCGCCCGCCACCCCGGCCAGCAGAAGGTGCATGAGCGGATAGTAGCCAAAGGTTTCATGGCCTCGCCCGATGGTCGGCAGTGAATACACCGCGACGGCAAAGCCGATAATACCGGTCAGCACCACCATGATGGCGCTCAGAAGATCTGCCACCAGCGTGATACCAAAGGGCGCAGCCCAGCCACCGGCATTCATGACCACATATCCCTGTGACTGAACACTGGCAAAGAGCCAGATGCTGGTCGCCAACAGCGCAGCCGTCCCGGCGATGCCGATCAGCCGCTGCATCATGCGCGAGCGCCAGAACGCCATCGACAGCGCTCCTGCTGCCAAAGGGATCAGTATGGGGAGAGCGACTTCAGGATTCACGTGTCGGTATCCTTCATCTGGTCCATATCGTCGACGCCGACGATCTGGTAGGCACGTCGAATCAGCACTACGGCAAATGACAAAACGCCAAAGGCAATCACGATGGCGGTCAGAACCAGTGCCTGCGGAAGCGGATCAGCAATGACATCCCCCAGCGGGTCGCCGTTCATGGGAATCAGGGGTGGGGCATCGCGTGTCATGCCGGCCGTGGCGAAAATCAGCAGGTTGGCCGCGTTGGAAATCAGGATCAGCCCGATCACCAGCTTGACGATGGATCGTCTTAGCATCATGTAGATGGCCGTGGCGTAAATCACGCCGATGACGACTGCCATTATGGGTTCCATACAATGCCCTCCGCGAATGGTACGCGCACATCATGCTTCATCCTTGTCGACCTCCGTCAGGGTGATCACGGCCGTCAATACCGATCCCAGCACCACCAGATAAACGCCGATATCAAAGATCAGGGGTGTAGAAAGCTTGATACCGAGCCCGGGAATCTCCCACCACTGCGCGGTCAAAAACGCTTCACCCTGCCACCAGGCCGGAAAGGCAGAGCCGATTCCCAGCAATAATCCAAAACCGATGCAGTCGCGCGGGTCGACTCGCAGCAGACGACGGGTGGCCTGTGGGCCGTTGACAAACTGATGCAGCGCAAAGGCGCCGGCCACGACAAGGCCTGCGATAAAGCCGCCGCCGGGCTCATCGTGGCCGCGCAGCAACAAAAAGAGTGAGAACAGAATCTGTAGCGGCACCAGCGTCTGGGCGGCGACCGAGAGAATCAGCGTGCCTGCTTTCATGGCGTTTTCCTCTCTTTTGCCTGCAGTCTCAGCATGGCCAGCACACCAATGGCTGCCAGAGACAGTACAAAGATTTCACCCAGCGTATCGAGCGCGCGGAAATCGACCAGAATCACGTTAACGATGTTATGACCGTGACCCAGCGGTACGCTGTTTTCGATCATGTATTCCGAGATGGAGGTAAACAGATCCTGGGCAAGCACGGTCAGCATCAGAAGGGTCATGAGCCCCCCCGTGAGTACGGCTACCAGCATGTCGCGCACCCGCTCCATGGGCGTCGACAGGCTCGAAAACTTCGGCATCCGAAACAGCACCAGAATGAGCAGAATGACCGTCAGGGTTTCGATCAGGAGTTGGGTAATAGCCAGGTCCGGCGCGCTGAACAGCAAAAAGATCAGCGCGATGCCAAATCCCATCACGCCCGCCGCGGCCACGGCCGCCAGACGCGAACGCATCATGCAGGCCACAATGGCACTGGCCGCCGTGACCATTGCAACAACCACTTCCTGCAAGCGCACATCAAGTGCCAGATCAAATACCGGACCATGACGCACCAGCAGCGTATAGCCTGTCAGCCCCGTAAAGCTGAGCAGAGTCAGGATCAGATAGTTGCGCATGTAGCCACTCTGAAGCAGGCGCGTCTGCCACTCGACCACACGGACCAGCAGATCCATAAGCTTCCAGTATCCAGCCTCAGGACCGCGATCCAGCACCGGACTGAACCGATGGATAACGCCTCTCACACCCGACCAGCGCCAGCAAATCATCAGTCCGACACCCAGGCTGATCAGCGACATCATCAGCGCCGTATTGATGCCGTGCCAGAGATACAAATCCGACACCACTTCGGTGCCCATGACCGCCGTAGCGGCCGCATTCAAAAGACCGTCGCCCGCAAGCCATGGCATGATCCCCAGCACCAGCGACAGACCTGCCAGCACGCAGGGCCCGGCAAGCATGGAAAGCGGGGCCTCATGCGGCGTTTTCGGGGTGGTCTTGAGCGTTCCAAAAAAGGGTCGCAGAGAGACGATGGCCGCTGCGGCAACCACCAGCATCGAGGCCAGCAGGCTCATGCCAATCAGGAAGCCGGTGAAACGGGGCGCATCCAGCACGGCTTCAAACATCAGCTCCTTGGCAACAAACCCGAACAGCGGAATCACGCCTCCCAGTGACAGGGCAGCCACGAGAGCACACAGCGCCGTCACCGGCATGGCCCGGCGTAGCCCACCCATCTCATCGATATCCTTGGTGCCCGTCTCATGGTCGAGCGCCCCTGCCACCATGAACAGTGCCCCCTTGTAAAGCGAATGCGCGGTCAGAAAAGTGACAAAGGCAATCATGGCCGCCTCGCCACCGATGCCCAGCAGCATGGTCAGCGTGCCAAGCGCCATGACCGTGGAATAGGCCAGCACCTTCTTGATGCCCGTATAACGAATGGCCAGAAAGGCCCCCACGACCATGGTGATCGCTCCCACGACACAGAGAATGGTCATCCATGCTTCGGTGCCCCCCAGCCCGGGCTGGAGACGTGCCATCAGATAGATCCCGGCCTTGACCATGGTCGCCGAGTGTAGATAAGCCGACACCGGCGTCGGCGCGGCCATGGCATTGGGCAGCCAGAAATGGAACGGAAACTGGGCCGACTTGGTGAATGCCCCCCCCAACAGACACAGCAGCATGGGTAGATAAAGGGCGTGCTCACGAAGCGCCTCCCCGCTGCCCAGCAGCGTCTGAAGCGACCAGCTGCCCCCTGCCACGTTGAGAAGAATCAGTCCGCTCATGAGCGCGAGGCCGCCGGTAAAGGTCACCAGCAACCCCTGAAGTGCCGACTTACGGGCGGCAGCATCCTCGTGGTTGAACCCGATCAACATATAGGAGGTGATGCTGGTCAACTCCCAGAAGACAAACAGGGTCATCAGACCGTCCGCCATGACGACGCCAAGCATGGAAGACATGAAGGACAGAATCAGCACATAAAAGCGGGCAAGCTGAGGATGGCCATGGAGATAGCCACTGGCATAGAGAATGATCAGCGTGCCGATACCGCTGATCAAAAGACCAAACAGCAGTGACAGACCATCCAGCCAGAAACTTAAGCTCAGTCCAAGGCTCGGCGCCCAGGCCTGTTCGAAATAGATTCCACCCGATTGCAGTACCTGCGGTGCCAGCGAGACAAGCCAGAAAGCAACACCTGCAGGATAAAGGGCCAGCAATGCACCGGTGCGGCTGCCACAGCAGCGGGATAAAAGAGGCACAAGGATAGCCAGCGCAAATCCGGACAACACGGCAATCTGCATGATGTGCTCTCTCCTTGTCTTACCCGAGGGGACGATATGTCCATCCTGCACGGCATCATGGATGCCACTCATATCCTTGCCTGTTTATGGAAGAAGGCAGCAAATCGGGTCTGGTATGCTATGGTAGAGTCGCATTACAGCGGGAATGGCCTGCCCTTTTCAATCATTTAACCTTAAGATTCGGGCTTGACAGCGAAAAGGCGGCCGAGGCGTCACGGAAGGTATTGCCAGCACGTCATCTGCAAGGGAGAATCGCCTAACTGCTTGATGTCATTGCCCGGCGCAACATTTCGCAAGGGACTAATAACAAGGGCCGGCCCCATAACGGGAGACGGCTTCCCGCCCATGGTGGGTTTCTGTTCGATATCTCTGACCGGCCCTGCAAGAAATCACTGACGCATACTGCACTGCGGGATTTGCTCGCTGTGTCGTCTATTCATGATGTCCGTCGTCCGTCCTGCTTCGGCCCTGAATCGGGGCCCATTGGTCATCGTGGCATGTCGAATAGTCCGTACACTGGAAGCCATTCATCAGGAAACAAGCATTCATGACCCTGCCCTGGATCCCTCTGCTGACCTTTCTGGGCGTTTTCGTGCCCGCGCTTGCCATACGTGGCGGCAGAACCGTCTGCGCGCTGGCCACGGCCATCGCACCCGCCATCGCACTCGGCCTGGTCCTTTATTTCTATCTGGGGCATGACGGTGAAGAGGTCATGCGCACCTCAATGCAATGGCTTCCAGCACTGGGTCTTGAGCTGGCCTTTCGTCTGGATGGCCTGTCGCTGCTTTTTTTGCTGCTGATCATTGGTATCGGTCTTTTGATCATTCTCTATACCCGCTACTACCTGTCCGAGCAGGACTCGATGTCGCGGTTTTATGCCTTCCTGATCCTGTTCATGACCTCCATGGTCGGCATTGTCATGTCGGACAACCTGCTACTGCTGTGGGGGTTCTGGGAGCTGACCAGCATCTCTTCCTTTTTGCTGATCAGTTTCTGGTCTCATGAGACGACAGCGCGCAAGGGCGCGCGCATGGCGATGACGATCACCGGCGCCGGTGGCCTGGCGCTGTTGGCCGGCATCATGCTGATTGGCAAGGTCGTTGGCACCTACAGCATCGAAACGGTGCTGGAGAGCCATGATCTGATCACGTCCAGCCCGCTTTATCCGGCCATCCTCGTGCTGGTGCTGTTGGGCGCGTTTACCAAGTCAGCGCAGTTCCCGTTCCATTTCTGGCTGCCTCATGCCATGGCTGCCCCGACGCCGGTGTCGGCCTATCTGCACTCGGCGACCATGGTCAAAGCGGGCATCTTTTTAATGCTGCGCCTGCATCCGGCGCTGTCAGGTACGGAACTCTGGACGGTGATTGTGACGCTGACCGGCCTGGTCACGCTGGTATACGGCGCCTGGTTTGCCTTTTTAAAAACCGACCTCAAGGGCATTCTGGCCTTTTCCACCATCAGTCATCTGGGCCTGATCACCTCACTGCTTGGACTTGGTAACTCACTGGCACTGGTGGCAGCTCTGTTCCATATCATCAATCACGCCCTGTTCAAGGCGTCGCTGTTCATGGCAGCAGGCATCATCGATCATGAAACCGGCACCCGCGATGTCCGAAAGCTGGGCGGTCTTTACAAACTGATGCCGATCACCACGGCACTCACCTGTATTGCCACGATCTCGATGGCCGGCATTCCACCGCTCAATGGCTTCATTTCCAAGGAAATGTTCTTTACCGAAGCGCTGTCCTCACAGCAATTCGGCGGTCTGGCATGGATTGTTCCGCTGCTGGCCGGCCTTGGTGGTCTGTTCTCGGTGGCCTACTCCCTTCGTCTGGCCTATGCCACCTTTTTCCGACGCCCGCGCCAGGAGCCGCCCAAAACGCCTCACGAGCCCCCCTGGCTCATGCGATTTCCGGTCGAGCTGCTGGTGGCGCTGTGTATTGTCATCGGGCTGATGCCAACCCTGCCGCAATCCCCGATACTCGAGGATGCCGCCCGCGCGACAGTCTCGGGGGAAATGCCGGAGTTTCATCTTTCGCTCTGGCATGGCGTCAATGCTGCCCTGTTGTTGAGCATGGCGGTCATTGCCGGGGGCATCGTGCTGCACCTGCTTCATCGCCACATGATGCGGTTCAACCGCCAGTTCCGCCCGCAGGATGCCCGCTACATCTTTGAGGCCTTTGTTCAGCGTCTGGTAGGGCTGTGTCAGCGTTTGATCGACCGACTCGAAAACGGTTCGCTGCAGCGCTACATGTTCCTGTTGATGGCCGTTTCCGTGCTTGCCATGGCGCTGGGGCTGGCAGATCTCGACATGCTGACCGGCAACCTTGCCCAACAGACACTGGACCCGATCGTGGCGCTGGGCGCCGGACTTTTGATCATGGGCGGCGTATTGACGGCCGCTCTGCATCGCTATCGTTTGATTTCGCTCTTGATGCTCTCCGTGGTGGGTCTGGTGGTCTCACTGACCTTTGCGCGATTCTCGGCGCCCGACCTGGCTCTGACGCAGCTGTCCGTCGAAGTCGTGACCATGATTCTTCTGATGCTGGCGCTTTTCTTCCTGCCGCAGAAAACCCCCAAGGAGTCCGCCGGTGCCCGCGTGGTGCGTGACGTTTTGATCGCTATCGGGTTTGGTGGTGCCGTGGCCAGCCTCAACTTTGCTGTCCTGACGCGCGATCTCGATAGTATTTCTCGGTTTTTTATCGATCACAGCGTGCCTGGCGGCGGCGGACATAACGTGGTCAACGTCATCCTGGTTGACTTCCGTGGCTTCGATACGCTGGGTGAAATTACGGTACTGGCCATCGCCGGGCTGGCAATCTTCAAGCTGCTGAACCGGCTTCGTCTGTTCATGCCGGCGACCGACATGGAGGGCCGTCTGTGGTCTGATGATCGCCACCCCACGCTTTTGATGGTGGTCTCCCAGACCCTGCTGCCACTGGCGCTGCTGGTGTCGTTTTTCATCTTCCTGCGCGGTCACAACCAGCCCGGCGGCGGTTTCATCGCCGGTCTGATCACGGCCGTGGCCCTGATTCTTTTGTACATGTCGCGCGGTGTCGAATGGGCACAGCAGCGACTGGACTTCCAGTTCCAGCCCATCGCCATTGCCGGCGTTGCCCTTTCGACCTTTACCGGGCTTTGCAGCTGGCTATTCGGGTATCCATTCCTGACCTCGACCTTCGATCATTTCCATCTCCCTCTGATCGGTGATATCGAACTGGCCAGTGCCCTGATCTTTGATGGTGGTATCTATCTGGCGGTCGTTGGCGCCACGCTGATGATTCTGGCCAATCTGGGCAAGCTCACCACTGCACATCGACCCAACAAGGACATCCCCTGATGGAAGCGCTCTATGCCATCACTACCGGTATCCTGACCGCCAGCGGCGTCTATCTGACCCTGCGCGGGCGAACCTTCCCGGTAGTCGTCGGGCTGACGCTGCTCTCTTATGCCGTCAACCTGTTTTTGTTTTCCATGGGCGGGCTAACCACGCATGGTGCGGCTCTGGTGGGTACCAGCGAGCATTATGCTGACCCTCTCCCTCAGGCACTAGTGCTGACCGCTATTGTGATCGGTTTTGCCATGACAGCCTTTGCCATCATTCTGGCGATGCGCTCCAGAGGCGATCTGGGCAGCGATAGTGTCGACGGCAACCGTACCGATCGTGAAGACCCAAGGGAGAACAAGGCGTGATGCAGCATCTGCCCATCTTCCCGGTTCTGCTGCCCCTGGTGGTGGCCATTATTCTGCTGCGAAAGCGTGAAGGGGTTGACCCGGTCAGACGCACCATCTCGATTACGGCCACGGCCTTGCTGGTCGCCGTTGCCTTCTGGCTGGTCAGCCAGGTCGCCGGCGGTGAGACGCTGGTCTATCGACTTGGTAACTGGCAGGCTCCCTATGGCATCGTTCTGGTGGCCGATCGGCTGTCAGCCATGATGGTGTTGCTGACCTCGCTGCTGGCGCTGGGCAGTGTCATTCATGCCAGTGGCGGTGAGGACAATCAGGGGTCCAACTTTCACGGGCTCTTTCACCTGCAGCTTATGGGAATCAACGGCGCCTTTCTGACCGGTGACCTCTTTAACCTGTTCGTCTTTTTTGAAGTGCTGTTGCTGGCGTCCTATGCGCTTTTGATGCATGGCGGCGGCAAGGCACGCGTGCAGTCGGGGCTGCACTATGTGGTGTTGAACTTGGCCGGCTCATCGCTTTTTCTCATTGCCCTGGGCGTGTTGTACGGCAGTATTGGTACGCTCAACATGGCCGATATGGCCGAGCGCGTCAGCCAGCTGCCGGCTGACCGACAGGGACTGGTTCGTGCCGGCGCCCTGCTGCTGCTGGTGGTCTTCGGGCTCAAGGCCGCCATCCTGCCGCTCTATTTCTGGTTACCACGCGCCTACAGCTCGGCACCAGCCCCCATTGCGGCGCTGTTCTCGATCATGACCAAGGTCGGCATCTATGCCATCCTGCGTGTATTTACCCTGATCTTTGGCGAACAGGCCGGCGGCCTTTCACTGCTGGCGCAACCCTGGCTTTGGTGGGGCGGGCTGGCAACGCTGGGTCTGGCAACTCTGGCCGTACTGTCGGCACGCGACCTGCGCATGCAGATTTCCTATTTCATGCTGATTTCGATCGGCACGCTGCTGTGCGGACTGGGCATGGAGGGAACAGCGTCGCGTGGGGCAATGCTGTTTTACATGCTACATACCACGCTGATCAATGGTGGACTTTTCCTGTTGGCGGACATGATTGCCGACCAGCGCGGCAAGGTCGGTACCCGGATCGTGCGCAGCAGAAAATTCAGGTACGCCACCCTGCTCAGCGCCCTTTATATGCTTGGTGCCGTGAGCTCCGCCGGCCTTCCCCCACTGTCAGGGGCGCTGGCCAAGGCATGGCTGATGTCAACCGCCACTTTGTCCGAGGGGCTCTGGCTGTGGCCGCTGCTGCTGCTGTCCGGTCTTGCCGGCGTGGTGGCGGCCTCACGCGCCGGCTCCACCATCTTCTGGCGCAATAGCAACGGTGACCCGGTCGGCGAACCCCTTTCCCGCAGCAAACTGACAGGAACGGTGATGCTTTTGGCCTGGGCACCAATACTGGTGATGCTGGCAGGCCCCATCGGTGGCTACACCACTGCCACGGCCGAACAGCTCGCCGATACCGTGCAATATCGCAGTGCCGTGCTGGGCCATGTCGCGTCAGGAGAGTCTGTCGATGCTGATTAAACGCTGTCTTCCCAGACCCATCCTTTCGCTGATTCTGACCCTGGTCTGGATCATGCTGTCAGATACCATCACCTACGGTTCCGTGATCATGGGCGTCATTCTGGGCGTTGCCATTCCGCTGATGACCCAGCGCTTCTGGGATGCTCAGCCAGTGGTCAAAAAGCCCATGCTGTTGCTGAGATATACCCTGCGCGTCATGCTGGACATCCTGATCGCCAATCTTCAGGTCGCCTGGCTGATTGGCCGCCCATGGCGTCGTCCGCGCCCGGCCTTTATCGAATATCCGTTAACGCTCAAGCGCGACTTCAGCATCACCCTGCTGGCCAGCACCATTAGCCTGACCCCGGGTACCATTTCGGCCAATCTGAGACTTGATGGCCGAAGCCTGCTGATTCATGTGCTGGATACCGATGATGAACAGGGCATCATCGACGAGATTTATAACCGCTACGAGCGGCCGCTCATGGAGATTTACGAATGATCGGTATTGCGCTGTGGATCAGCTTTTTTCTGGTCGCCATGGCCATCGTGCTCAACGCCTATCGGCTACTGGTCGGCCCTTCTCTGGCCGATCGGCTGATCGCACTGGACACCATGTACGTCAACAGCATCGCCCTGATCATTTTGTATACGATCTGGCTCAGCAGTCGGGTCTATTTCGAGGGCGCCCTGCTGATTGCCATGCTGGGATTTATCAGCACCGTGGCCGTGTGCAAGTATCTGTTGCGCGGCGACATCATCGAATAGGAGATCACCATGGCATGGCTGGACAAGGCATGGGTTGATACGGCGCTCGAAGCGCTGACGGCCTTTTTTCTGATCGCCGGCGCGCTGATCACCTTTATCAGCTCCTTCGGGATGGTGCACCTGCGTGATTTCTATCTGCGCATGCATGGGCCGGCCAAAGCCACGACACTGGGCGTCGGGCTGATTCTGGTCGCCTGCATGTTTTATTTCCTGCTGATTGATCGCACCTTTCATATCCAGCTGCTGCTGGTCACCATTTTCCTGTTGATCACGGCGCCCATCAGCGCGCACCTGCTGGCCAAGGTGGCACTGCACCAAAAGCTTCCCAGTGATGCCTCGACCACCGGTGCCCCCAGCGAGCTTCGCGAAGAGGATGTCGGACAGGAACCGGACACACCGCATCCGGAAGACCCCGGCAGCGGTCAGCGCCACAGCCCGTGAGGCGCTGACCTGTCGTACGCTGAACGTCAGCGCCAGTTGCGCGTGTTTTTCTCGACCAGACCCGCCAGCGCTTCAATATGACCCTCGCGGTCATTGAGCGCTGGCACATAGTGATACTCTTCCCCGCCGGCCTCAACGAAATATTCGCGATTCTCTACCTGAATCTCTTCAAGCGTCTCCAGACAGTCCGCTGCAAAGCCCGGACAGATGACATCAATGCCGGGCGTGGTTTTCACGTCCCAGTTCTTGAGCGTTTCGTCGGTATAGGGCTTGAGCCATTCCTCCCGACCAAAACGTGACTGGAAGGTCATGGTCCACTGACTGTCCTCAAGTCCCAGCTCGCGCGCCAGCGCCTCACTGGTAGCGCGACAGTGTTTCGGGTAGGGATCACCTTCCTCGGCGTAACGCTTCGGGATGCCGTGCCAAGAGATCAACAGATGGTTCTGCTTGCCGCGCGTGGCCCAGTGTTCACGAACACTTTCGGCCAGCGCTGTAATGTAGCCGCGGTCGTCATGGTAATCGCGGATAAAGTGCATCTCGGGAATATCCGGACACGGCTTGAGCGCATCGGCCAGACGATCAAAGACGGCCGCCGTGGTAGAACGTGAATACTGCGGATAAAGCGGCAATACCACGATGCGATTGACGCCGGCACGACGAAAGCTCAGCCCGGCGCTTTCCATCGTGGGTCTGCCATAGGTCATGCCCAGCTCAACCGGGATGTCACAGCCATACTGCGCATCCAGATGTGCCTTGAGTGCGCGCTGTTGACGTCGGCCAATGGCCAACAACGGCGACCCCTCCTCTTCCCAGACGCTCGCATAGGCCTCGGCGACCCTTTTTGGACGCGTTCGCAACACGATGGCATTGAGAATGAACCACCAGAGCGGACGAGACACATCGATGACGCGACGATCCCACAAAAACTCCCCCAGATATCGCCGTACGGCAGAAGGTGTGGGCTCATCCGGGGTGCCAAGATTGGCCAGCAGTACGCCAAAGGGGGCCTGCGCCATGTCTATACTCCTTGCAGTAACCAGAGGGGATTGATTACACAAACCCTCAAAATGATCAATTTTAATGAAATTATTCTATCAGCGCCGCTCAAGCCGCGTTGATGAAATGTCCCTATTCGTTACATGCAGGAAGTGTAAATGTCTCGACCGCTGATCGTAATCCTTGGGGATCAACTGACCGAGGATCTTCCCGTGCTGACAGGCGCACCGGACAATGCCGTGGTAGCCCTGTTCGAAGTAGAAGAGGAAGGCCGCTATGTGCCTCATCATCCGCAAAAAATCGCCTTTCTCTTCTCTGCCATGCGCCATTTTGCACAAGCGCTTCGCCAGAAGGGACATCAGGTGCACTACACCTGTCTGGATGATAACGACAATACGCAGGATCTGATCAGTGAGGCCGAACGCGTGGCCACACTTTATGACTGCGATGACATCCGGGTGACCTCTCCCGGCGAATGGCGCCTGTTTGATCGCATACAGAAAAGACGAAGCAACACCCCGACCTGGTACATGGTGACTGATGATCGCTTCTTCTGCTCTCAGGAAGAGTTTAACCAGTGGGCTCAGGGCCGCCAGCGATTTCGTATGGAGCACTTCTATCGCTGGATGCGTCGCGAAACCGGGCTATTGATGGATGAGCAGAACAATCCGCAGGGAGAGCGGTGGAATTTCGATCAGGACAATCGAAAGCCGCTGCCCAGAGACATCCATCCACCCGAGCCGCCTCAGCATCAGCCGGACCAGATGACCCGTGAGGTCATGGCGCTGGTCGAGACACATTTCGGCGATCACTTTGGCACGCTTGAAGGGTTCAACTGGCCCGTCACGAGGCGTCAGGCCCTCAATGATCTGAACCATTTCATCAAACACGCCCTGCCCTTTTTTGGCGATTATCAGGACGCCATCAGCGACCAGCACCCTTTTTTGTATCATGCGCGGCTTTCCGGTGCGCTCAATGCCGGGCTACTCAGGCCGCTGGAGGTCTGTCAGGCGGCAGAAAACGCCTGGCGTGATGGCAGTGTCCCACTCAACTGCACAGAAGGCTTCATTCGACAGATTCTGGGGTGGCGCGAATATGTGCGCGGTATCTACTGGCTGAATATGCCGGGTTACAAGCAGCGCAATGATCTCAAGGCCGACCGGAATCTACCCGCTTTCTACTGGACCGGCGACACTGACATGCGCTGTCTGAGACGCGCCATCGAAATGACCCGGGATCATGCCTATGCCCATCATATTCAGCGGCTGATGGTCACCGGCAATTTCGCCCTGCTCTGCGGCGTGCGCCCGGAAGCGCTGTGCGACTGGTACCTCGCGGTCTACATCGATGCCTATGAATGGGTGGAGCTGCCCAACACGTTGGGTATGGTGCTGTATGCCGATGGCGGCTACCTCGGCTCAAAGCCCTACTGTGCCTCGGGCAAATATATCGACCGTATGTCGGACCACTGCCAGCAGTGTCGTTTTGATGTCAAAAAAAGCATCGGTGAGGATGCCTGCCCCTTCAACAGCCTGTACTGGTACTTTCTGGAGCGTCATGAAAAACAGCTGGCCGGCAACCAGCGGATGAAGCTTATTTATGGCTCGCTTAATAAAATGAGCAGCGACAAACGCGAAGCCCTGCGCGAGCAGGCCATTCGTTTTCTGGATCAGCTGGATTATGAACCGGCCTATGGACAGGGGGATCATCTGGCCGGGTATCGTTAGAATACCGGCAGGAGCAGCGGTTGAGTCATCCCCCATGAAAAGCGCCGGCAAAAGCCGGCGCGAGGTCATTCAATTACAAGATCAGGTTTTGGTGTTTTTAACGGCATGCGCCCCAATCGAATTCGCAATCATCAGATCGCAATGGCCAGCTCGGGCAGGCTGCCCAGCTGTACCAGGCGGCGCGAGCTATCACTGCCGTCTTCTTCACTCTGACGCACGATCCAAGCATGGCGGATACCGGCGACCATCAGTTGATCAATGGCTTCATCGATCGAGCGGAACAGACAGGGCTTGCCACGACGGCTGAGCTTTTGTCGGTCACCGCTGAGGGTTTCGCATTCAATCTGGTAGATGTGGCTAAGCGTATTGCGTACGACGCGCACTTCCATTTCATGATGGTGTGACGCGGCATTTTCTAATTGATGTAATTCCATGTAACCCTCCCTGGGCTATCTTCTCATCGCTCGCTCGGCGATGGTCATCTCTATGTCTTTTCTATCAGTTGTCGAAAGAGTAGCAATGCCGGATGACAATTCCGTGTCAGCGCCAGCACTGCCTTTCCAGTGTTGTCTTGATGCTACGTTACCGGGCCCTTTTGTACGTCGCTTCGATAACGCGTCAGACCATCATCAAAAATGGCCCTTTGCGGCGCTGTCATCAGGCGTCGAGCACGTGCAATGTGGGTTTCACCCAGACGTTGCAGTCGTGCCACGATCGTGGCGAGCCAGGTCGTATCGGCAAAGAGTGCATCAGGCAGCGCAATCCGGCGCTCGAGGTCACCGAGGTACCAGATATGGTCGATCATGGCAGGGCCGCTCGAGAACTCGGAAGCGGCAGGTAACATTAGACCATTATGACGTACATCAAGGAAAAGGTGATCGCCTGAAAAGACGCCCTTTTCCCCATGATAGGGATGAATCAGCTCGATAATCCCTGGGTAACGCTTAACGAGTCGTTCTGCCAGCGGCTCGTAGGACGCATCAGGCAGTGAATGATGCGTCAGGTGGCGCAGTCCGAAGACCAGCACGGCGCGCCGCCCTCGCTCGAGAACTTCCTGCTCGACACGTTCAGCATAGGCGCCTTCACGCTGCTCATGCCAGCGGACAAAACCCTCGGCATCCAGTGTTTCCCAATCTATGGCAGGCTCCGCCAGTATCACCCGAACACGATATCTGGAAGCACGCTTGAGATTGGCAGCACGGAGACGCCTGAAAAAATCAGCGTAGACCGGCGGGCTCCACAGCAGAAAATAGAGGGTGTCCTGCCAGACAGCTTCGAGCCCGGTATCATCCATGTCCTCACCGCCGATGTAGCGGTCAAGCCATGCCTGGTGACGGGCACTCCCAAATTCGACAACGATATCGTCAAACGTTCCCTCAAGTGCCGGATTTTCCAGCAGCGCGGTGATGGCTTCCATCACCGCCGGACACCAGTGAATCTCTCCAAGCCCGATCAGCGCGCGCCGCCGAAAGAGATCAACCATGAGGGTCTCGGCGCGAGATGCCATTACGACACGCCGTCGCAACAGGTCGTTCGGGGCTCAAGAACCGCCATCAAATGCTGTGCGATCGTGGTCAGATGCTTCTGGTGCATCAGCTCCGGGTGCGTGGCCGGCAGATCCAGATTGATGATGCGCCCGCCGACATAGGGCTGCCAGGCGCGGCGGTCGAGCCAGTCCTCTTCACGGGGCGTGGCCGCCGTGAAGAAATGCATGTCACCGCGATAGACGAGATGATGGGTTTCTCGCACCAGACGGCTGTTGTTGATCACCACATCCACCAGGGCATCCAGCGTCTGTGACGACAGCTGACCAAGCGCACTGCCTTCGCGCTGCAGCAGGGCAATGACCTGCGCCCGACGCGATCCGGTATTGTCGACAAGCGCTGTATCGGTAAGCCCTGCAATACGCAGCAGCGCCTCCAGGGCCATGCCTTCATCCGGTGGCGTCATGTCTCGCCAGAGATCAGCCGGATAGGCATCCAGTAGCGCCAGCATGCCCACTTTTTCACCGTCGCTTTCCAGTAGTGCCGCCATGGTATGTGCGATCATCCCGCCCACCGACCAACCCAGCAAATGATAGGGCCCTTGAGGCTGAATACGACGTATCTGTGCGATGTAATCGCGCGCCATCTCTTCCATCGTCTCCGGACGTCGAGCGTCGGGCAAAAGCCCACGCGCCTGCAAACCGTACAGGGGATATCGTGAAGGCAGCGTGCGTGCCAGCCCCGCATAGCACCAGGCCAAGCCGCCCGCCGGATGGATGCAAAAGACCGGTGACGCCTCGCCACTTTCTCTCAGCGGCAGAATGACATCCAGCCCACCTGCCGCGGCCTCCTCCATATTGAGCGCATCCAGCGCCTCAATGGTAGAGGCCTCGAAAAGCGTGGCAATGGTGAAATTTGACCCCAGCGCCTCATTAATGCGGCGTATCAACTGCAGTGCGTTTAACGAGTTGCCGCCAAGATCGAAAAAGTTATCCCGAATGCTGACTCGTTCAAGCCCGAGCACCTCGGCAAAAAGATCGGCCATGATCTGTTGGCGAGGCGTCCCCGGTGCCATGCCCTCCTCTCCGGCCCCGGGCGCCGGCAGAGCCCGACGATCCAGCTTGCCGTTGGGGCTCAGTGGCAGCGCCTCAAGCTCAATGATGACACCGGGCACCATATAATCCGGCAGCGCGCGCGACAGGTGGCGCTTGAGCGCGTCCAGCGATGGCTCGCGGCTCTCCTGAACAATGACGTAGCCTACCAGTCGAGCGCTGTGACCACTGCCATGGACACTGACCACAGCGTGCGCCACCCCGTCAAAGGCAAGCATGACGGACTCGATTTCGCCGAGCTCCAGGCGCTGGCCGCGCAGTTTGACCTGATGATCAATGCGCCCGAGATATTCGAGCACACCGTCAAAGCGCCAGCGCGCCAGATCACCGGTGCGATACAGTCTCGAATCGCTCTCCAGCGCCGGGCAGTCAATAAAGCGCTCTTCGGTCAGTTCCGGTTGACCCAGATACCCACGTGCCAGATTGCGCCCGGCAATATAGAGCTCTCCCGGCATCCCGACCGGCACCGGCTGTAAACCGGCATCCAGCACATGCAAACGCGTGTTCCAGATGGGCGCCCCGATAGGCACGCTACTGTCGGTGTCCGCAACGTGGCACTGCCAGGCACTGACATCGACGGCAGCTTCGGTGGGGCCATACAGATTGTGCAGCGCCACCGCGGGCAGGCGCGTCAGAAAACGATGCTCCAGCTCACGTGAGAGCGCCTCACCGCTGACAAAGACCTGACGCAGGGCGGTCATGCGCTCAACGTCCTGATCGCTCAGCTCATCGAGGAGAATATCGAGCATTGAGGGCACAAAGTGCAGCGTGGTAATCGCCTCATCAATGATGGTATCAATGAGATAGCGAGGATCACGGTGACCACCCTCGCGTGCCATGACCAGCGCCGCACCGCTGATCATGGGCCACAGGAATTCCCATACCGACACATCAAAGCCGTTGGGGGTTTTTTGAAGCACCCGATCCCCCTCTCCCAGCGCGTAGCGCCCCTGCATCCAGAGAATGCGATTGACGATGGCGTGATGCTCAACCAGTACACCCTTGGGCTTGCCGGTCGAGCCGGAGGTGAAAAGAATGTAAGCACCGAGACCGGCATCGCGCTGTGCAGCGCTCCCGGGGGTCAGCGTTCGACACTTATCGGCATCTGCCAACGTCAGGACCTGCACGACGTCCGATGAGAAGCGCACACGCTGTACCTCATCGATCAGAATCAATCGCGGCGTGGCGCGCGTGATGATGTCCATCAGACGCGCATCGGGATATTCCAGCGGCAGAGGCAGCCAGGCCGCCCCCACATGATGAATGGCCAGTAGTGCCACCTGCATTTCCAGCGAACGAGGCAGTGCCACTCCGACAGCGTCACCGGGACATACGCCCTGCTCGATCAGCGAATTCGCCAGCGCCTGCACCTGACGCCCCAGCGACTGGTAATCCAGTGCCACGCCACCTGCCACCAGCGCTGTCGCACCGGGTGTTTTACAAGCCTGGCGCTCAAACAGCGTTGCCATGTGGGTCGTTTCCACAGGGTGGTCGGTGGCGTTGAAGCGAGCCAGCGCCTGATGGTCTTGTGGGGTGGCCAGCATCAGCTCGCCCACAGGGGTTTCGGGGGCAGCCATGAACGTTAACAACCACTGTGCCAGCCGCGCGAGATGCCACTCAAGCTCGCTCTCGTTATAAAGCGCCGGATTCCCATCCAGTGCCAGGCGCATGGCCTCGCTGTCACCACCGAGATACACCGAAAAGACCAGATCATCGACAGGTCCTGCCACCAGGTGATGCCTGTACACCTGGCTTTGCGGCCACTGACCGCTTGAATCGAAGGGCAGGACATTGACGTGCATACCCAGCAGCGGGCGCCGGCCGGGCCGGCGTCCCAGATCGCGCAGCAGCCATTCATGGCGATAGCGCTGATGGCGCCGCAGGGTATTCAAGGACTGTGCCGCGGACTGACACCACTCAATGGGTGCGGCGCTGAAGTCATCCATCAGACGCAGCGGCAGCATGTTAACCTGGGTCATGGGCGTGCGAAGCGCCGCACCCTGCATGCGCCCCATCATGGGAACGCCCAGTGTGACATCGGGCCGCTGACACATGCGCGCATACCAGGCCCCACTGGCGGCCAGAATAGCTTCGGCCAGCCCCTGGCGCTGCTCGACACACCGCTCATGAAACTGCCGACTCTGCGCCTGGTCCAGCGTCATTTCGCAGCGCAGGGCATGAGGCTGCGCCGGTGCAAATCGTCCCGAGGGAGAAACAGGTTCAGGGTCATCGCCAAAGATGCCCTGCCAGTGCGTCCGGTCCTGCTCAAGCGCCCTGCCTTCAAGATAGCGCTGCTCTTCTTCGATAACGCGCTCGATACTGCCATACCAGGCCGGTTTGACCGCCTCTTCCTTGCCCAGTGCGATATAGTGCTCGGCAGCGCGCTGCTGGATCAGTCCATAGGCCCAGGCATCGGCGGCCACATGATGCATGTTGAGCCACCAGAGCACATGATCATCCGCCAGTCGCCAGATGGCCTGACGATAAAGTGGGCCCTTTTCCAGCGCAAAGGGGGCCTCACGACGCTCGGACATCTGCTGCCAGGCCCGTTCGCGGGCATCTTTCCTGCCGCGCAGATCAATGATCTCCACGTCTTTTGCCTGTCTGATACCGCTGGCTGCAAGTCTTGCCGGGCCACTGTCGGTGACCACAAAGCCTTCAAACAGACCATCGGCCTCGTTGATGGCCATTGAGGCGGCCTGTGCCAGCCTGTTGACATTCATATTGCCGGTGAACTCGAGACACTGTGCAGTGGAATATCCTCCCTGACAGGAACTGCTCTGCTGGCCGTACCAGATACCAGCCTGGGCGCCGCTGACGGGAAGAAAATCGGCCTGACTCATGAGATCACCATCTTCTGCAATACCACCCCTGCGCGGGTTCTGAGGACGGCGTATCGACCGAACGAAAGAATCACTCGATCACTGACACCGTTCAAACGAATAGGGGACTGAATTTAAATAATAATGCTTCTCATTTCAAATGAAATACCCGGTATTTCCCATTACGGCATTCAAAATGCAAAACGGGACCGGATGTTGCCATCCGGTCCCGCAGATCATCGACACGACGACCGACCACGGCCTCAGCGGCTATTCGCGATTGAAGGTCGCGGGGTCAATGGCGACCCCCAGCGAGCGACGATCGATCCAGCGCCCGGCCTTGGTCTCCTTGTAACGAAATACAACATAGTCGCCTATCGAGACATCCAGCTGGGCCTCTTCTACCTGGTAGGAGTAGACCTCGCCGTTCACGGTCAGGGTATGCCGGTAAAGATCCGGCATGCCCAGCCACTCCTTGAAGGGACCTTCGGTTTCGACGCTTTCAAGCGTACCGCGTGCTTCCAGTTTGGGTTGACGACGTCCGCCGCGACGGTATCCAGCCGGCATATTGACTCCTGTCAGGCTTATCAGGAAAAAGGGAAATGACGCCAATGGCGTCGTCTCATGGGTCTTTGGGCGCATAGGGACGCCAGTTACTCTTCGTACTGGCCGTAGCTGCCCGGCGCGAGATCCTCGAATCGGGTGTACTTGCCGATAAAGGCCATATGCACGGTACCGATGGGACCGTTACGCTGCTTGCCGATGATCAGCTCGGCCAGCCCCTTGTTGTCGGGGTTGTCCTTGTTATACACCTCGTCGCGATAGACGAAGGCGATGACGTCGGCATCCTGCTCGATGGCGCCGGACTCACGTAGATCCGACATGACCGGACGCTTGTTGGGGCGCTGTTCCAGCGAGCGGTTAAGCTGCGACAACGCCACGACCGGGCAGTTGAATTCCTTGGCCAGCCCCTTGAGCGAACGCGAAATTTCAGAGATTTCTGCGGTACGATTTTCCGACATGCCCGGTACCTGCATCAGCTGCAGATAGTCGATCATGATCAACCCGATACCGCCGGCATCTCGCGCAATACGCCGGCTTCGCGAGCGCATCTCATTAGGTGAGAGAGCCGCGGTATCATCGACGTAGAGCTGTTTATCCTTGAGAAGGTTCACCGCCGAGGTCAGTCTCGGCCAGTCCTCATCCTCAAGCTGCCCGTTACGCACACGGGTCTGATCGATGCGCCCCAGCGAGGAGATCATGCGCAGCATGAGGGACTCCGCCGGCATTTCCATTGAGAACACCACCACAGCCTTGTCGCTGCTCACTACGGCGTGCTCGACCAGGTTCATGGCAAAGGTGGTCTTGCCCATCGAGGGGCGGCCCGCCACGATCACCAGATCAGAGGGCTGAAGCCCCGAGGTCATGTCGTCCAGATCACGAAAGCCGGTCGACAACCCTGTCATCTGTCCCTTGAGGTTGAACAGCTCATCAATACGGTCCACGGCCTTGCTGAGCAGGTCGCTCATGCCAATGGCACCGCCAGTCTTGGGCCGGGATTCGGATATCTGGAAGACCAGCCGTTCAGCTTCATTGACCAGCTCGTCCGCATTGCGGCCCTGAGGATTGAAGGCACCCTCTGCAATCTGATTGGCCGCCGCGATCAGCTTTCGCAGGGTGGCACGCTCGCGCACGATATCGGCATAGGCGCGAATATTGCTGGCTGACGGCGTGTTACGTGCCAGTTCGGCGAGATAGGAGAGACCACCAACACGGTCCAGCCGGTCGTGTGATTCAAGCTCCTCGGAGAGCGTCACCACATCCAGCGGTCGCCCCTCTTCTGCCAGACGGGCCATGGCCTTGAAAATATCGCGATGCTCTATGCGATAGAAATCATCACTGACCAGACGATCGGCAATCTCGTCCCAGGCCTGATTGTCCAGCATCAGACCGCCCAGTACGGATTGTTCGGCTTCAAGCGAGTATGGCGGCACCTTGAGCGCAGCGGTTTCCTGATCAAACTCGATCACTTCACTCATGACGACGATTAACCATGTGACGACTTACCCGGGAGAGTGATTCAACGCAGGATCATAGCCTACGCTCGCGGAAAGGACATGTCATGATCCTTCCAGCCGGACAGCGATTGAAAACGGTCATTAAAAAAAGGGGCACACAAGGTGCCCCTTCTCATGGCATATCATGGATATGCGCAGTGCCATCAATATGGCTTACTCAGCAACCACGACCACGCGAACGCTGGCGGTAACATCGGAGTGCAGACGCAGCTCGATGTCGTATTCGCCAGTTTGACGGATCGGGCCCAGCGGCATGCGAACTTCGCTGCGCGCAACATCGATACCGGCCTGAGCGATGGCATCAGCCAGATCGCGCGGACCAATGGAACCGAACAGCTTGCCTTCATCGCCTGCGCGAGCAACGAGCGACAGCTCGATCTCGGACAGCTCTTCAGCGCGACGTTCGGCTTCGGCCTGACGCTCGGCGGCGTTGGCTTCGAGCTCGGCACGACGCGTTTCGAAAGCTTCGACGTTGGCTTTGGTTGCCGGAACGGCCAGGCCGTAAGGCACCAGGTAGTTACGACCGTAACCCGGCTTGACGCTGACCTGGTCGCCCAGGTCTCCCAGCTTGCCGAGCTTGTCGAGCAGAATGACTTCCATCTCGTGGACCTCTTAACGTTGACTGCCGATCAGACGCGTGCGGAAATCCGCAAAGGTATCTATCAGCGCCAGCAGCAGCACTATCACTAACGTGGGCCAAGTGGTCAGCAGCAATGCATAAAAGCCGACCAGCCAGAACCCTCTCATGGACTTTACACCTACCACACCGTGCACAAGGGCAATGCCCGCCACCAACAGAGGAACCCAGGCCATCAATATGGCGCCCGGGAGTGCGCCCAGAAAACCGACAGCGGTCATCAGGACCACACCGGCAAGCTCCAGCCTCGACAGACGAAAGCGATGAAACTCGTCTCGGAAACCGCCGGGATTGTACAGGGCTGCCTGCCAGCTTCGCGCCAGCGCAAGGCAGGCGGTTGCGGCCAGCATGACCATCAGGCCGGTCACGGCCGAGATCATCAGAATCGCCAGTCTTTCAACCGGCACTCCCTGGCTTGCGTACTGCCGAAGCAGTTCGTCAATCTCCGGCGCCTGAGCGCGTACTTCCTCAATCAGTTGCGAGGCATCAGGTGGTGCGAAGATCCCGATCTGGATCAACACGGCCACCACGATGGCCCCGGCCAGCAGGGTTTCACCCCAGCGAAACCGCTCGCGCAGAATAATGGCCATGACCGTCACCAGCAGAATGCTGGCCAACGGGATGGCATCGCCCTGCATCCACCACCAGCCAGCCGGCAGTGCCGCAGCCAGTACTACCGGGGATGCCGGTCCAAGACCACGGCGCAGCGTCACCAGCGCGCTGACGGCAGCAGACAGCCAGAAAAGCCATGGGACCAGTGAACCCAGTAGCGCCACACCAACCGCGCGCGGCGTACTCTGCATTATCCAGCGAGCAAAACCCTGCATGGCGTATGCAGCTTACTGGTGGCTGTCGGTATAGGGCAGCAGGGCCAGATAGCGAGCGCGCTTGATCGCGGTTGCCAGCTGACGCTGATAGCGTGCACGTGTACCGGTGATACGGCTCGGAACGATCTTGCCGGTCTCGGTCACGTAGGCTTTCAGCGTGTCGAGGTCCTTGTAATCAATGTACTTCACGCCTTCGGCGGTAAAGCGGCAAAACTTGCGACGACGGAAAAAACGGGCCATGTCAGTCTCTCCAATGGGTGGATTCAGGCCAGAGCATCAGCTCAGGAGGCAGCTTCGGTCGACTCTTCTGAATCGGAACGTTCACGCGGACGTTCGTCATCGGAGCGCTCACGACGGCGTCCCTTTTCATCTGCCGCTTTCATCATCGGAGATGCTTCGGTGACAGCTTCGGTACAACGCACGACCATGTTGCGAATGATGGCATCGTTGAAGCGGAAGATGTTTTCCAGTTCAGCCAGCGTTTCGCCGCTGCATTCAACGTTCATCAGAACGTAGTGAGCCTTGTGGATCTTGTTGATCGGGTAAGCCAGATGACGACGGCCCCAATCTTCAAGACGATGAACAGTGCCACCATTTTCAGTCACGAGCCCTGTATAGCGCTCGATCATGGCAGGCACCTGCTCGCTCTGGTCCGGGTGGACCATGACCACGATTTCGTAATGACGCATGGTGTCTCCTTTCGGTTTGACAGCTTCTCGATGACAGAAACATCCGCCATGGGAAGCAAGGAGTTGATAGAAGGGTATTTTTCGTTACAAGGGCAGCATCGAGGTTACCGCTTCGATGATCTGCAAATGCAGTCGGCGGCCGTAGCCGCCGCGAAACCGCACAATTGTAGGGAGATGGCCCGCTGTTTGCAAGCAAAAGGATCAATGCGGGCGTCGCTGACGCACCGCTTCAAACAGGCAGATGCCCGTAGCCACCGACACATTGAGACTCGACACCTGACCGGCCATGGGCAGCTTGACCAGCTGATCGCAGTGTTCGCGGGTCAGCCGACGCAGCCCCTTGCCTTCAGCACCCATGACCAGCGCGGTAGGACCGCGCATGTCGACATCATGAACGAAAGTGTCCGCCTCCCCGGCGGCACCAAGTACCTGCATGCCATATTCCTTCAGCCGTGCAAGCGCCCGGGCCAGATTGGTCACCTGATAGACCGGCACACTTTCAGCCCCACCGCAGGAGATCTTTCGCACCGTGGCATTAAGCGGCGCCGAGCGGTCCTTGGCGACCATCACGCCAATGACGCCTGCCGCATCGGCCGAGCGCAGACAGGCACCAAAATTGTGGACATCCGTGACGCCATCAAGCACCAGCAGCAGCGGTGCCTGATCGACGTTGGCCTCGAGCTGCCAGAAAAGCGATGACTCATTATCGGCCACCAGAGGTTCACAAAAGGCGATAACGCCCTGATGTGCGCCTTCGGCAATCTGATCAAGCACCTCACGCGACTGCAGGACCACGCGCGCCCCCAGCGCTGACGCCTGCTGCTGGATGTCGGCCAGACGCTTTTCTGCCTGTCCTTCCTGTATCCAGAGCTCCGAGGGCACCTGCTGACGCATCAGCAGGGTTTCGACAGCATGAACGCCATGTACCGAATCCAGCCCTCTGGGGGCTGATGCCCTCGCCGACGAGGCGCCTTTATGTCTGTCACGGCCCGGGGCATTTTGCCGCCTCTGCGCCTGAGGTTTGGCGCCACTTCGCTTGCCACTACGCTGATGATCGCCCTTCATGACTTGCGACGGCCCTTGTCAGTATCACGCTTGCCTTTTTTGTCGGCACTGCTTTTGCTCTTGCCGCGCTTTGGCTTGTCGGCATCACTACTACCGGCACCGGCAGGCTTGCCAATACGTTTGCGAGGCTTTCGTGCCGCTGCATCTTCCTGGGCCCTGAGTGTATCGGTATCAGGCGCTTCCGGAGTCCCTGCCTCGGAGGCCTTTTCTTCCCGCCGACGCAGACGCTCCTTCTTGCCGGGACGGGATTTACGCCGCTTCTTGCTCGGCGCCTCCGCTTCGGCAGGCGCACTGCTCTCCGGGGCCGGCGTATCGGTGCCGGGCTTTCGGATGCGACGTCGGGATTTGGACTGAGCATCGGTCAGCATGAAATCGATCTTGCGATCATCCAGATCAACACGCGCCACCTGAACAGTGACCCCGTCGCCCAGACGATACGTCACACCCGTGCGCTCGCCCTTGAGCTGATGACGCTCACCTTCGAACTGGTAGTAGTCAGAAGGAAGGTTGCTGATATGGACCAGCCCCTCGACAAAGTGCTCGTTGAGCCGCACGAACAGACCAAACTGGGTGACCGAGGCAATGGCCCCTTCAAAAACGTCACCGACCTTGTCGGCCATGAACTCGCACTTGAGCCAGTCCTCGACATCACGAGTAGCTTCATCGGCACGACGCTCGGTCATTGAGCAGTGCTCGCCCATGGCTACCATCTGCTCGAAGCTATATGGGCACCAGCGCTGCGGCTCGTTATTCGGAGCGCCTTCTACACGCTGCACGTGGGACGAGTCACGCTGACTGCGGATGACCGAGCGAATGGCACGGTGAATGAGCAGGTCGGGATATCGCCTGATGGGAGACGTGAAGTGAGCATAGGCGGCATAGGCCAGACCGAAGTGGCCTTCGTTATGCGGCGAATAGACCGCCTGATTCATGCTGCGCAACATGACCGTCTGGATGATGTCGACATCCGGGCGGCCGTTGATGACCTCGCGAAGACTCTGAAAATCCTGCGGCGTGGATTTACCCTTTTCGTCGCTGGCACCCAGCGTCAGGCCCAGCTCACCAAGGAAGGCGCGCAGCGTGGCGAGCTTTTCATCCGAGGGCGAGGCGTGAACGCGGTACAGTGCCGGTAGCTTGTGCTTTTCGAGAAAGCGCGCGGTCGCCACGTTGGCTGCCAGCATGCACTCCTCGATCAGCTTGTGCGCGTCGTTGCGTGTACGCGGCACGATGCGCTCAATCTTGCGCTGTTCGTTGAACACGATCTGGGTTTCAGTCGTCTCGAAGTCGATGGCGCCTCGAACGGTACGCGCCTGACGCAGCGTCTGATACAGCCCGTGCAGCGCCTCCAGCGGCTTGACCACGTGAGCGTACTCACCTCGAAGGGCCTGACCCTCTTCGCTGTCGGCATCTTCAAGCATGGTGCCGACCTTGTTGTAGGTCAGCCGCGCATGCGAGCGCATCACGCCTTCATAAAACTTGTAGCGGCTGATCTCGCCGCGCTGCGAGATATTCATCTCACAGACCATGCAGAGCCTGTCGACGTCCGGATTGATCGAGCACAAACCGTTGGAGAGCAGCTCCGGCAGCATGGGAACGACCTGACCGGGGAAATAGACCGAGTTACCGCGCTGCCAGGCCTCACGATCAAGCGGGGAATCGACCTCGACATAATGCGAGACATCGGCAATCGCCACGATCAGCTTCCAGCCGCCGGATTTGGTCTTCCAGGCATACACGGCGTCGTCGAAGTCCTTGGCATCTTCACCGTCGATGGTGACCAGCGGCCAGTCACGCAGATCAACGCGATGATGCTTGTCCTCGTCACGCACCTCCTCGCTCATGTCACGAATCTGGTCCAGCACCTCGGAGGGAAACTCGGCCGGAATGTCATGCTCGCGGATGGCGATATCGATTTCCATGCCGGGATCCATGCGCTCACCCAGCACTTCGGTCACTTCACCGATGGGCTGCTGGCGCAGGCCGGGCTGCGTGGTAATACGCACCTCGACGACCTGGCC
This sequence comes from Kushneria marisflavi, assembly GCF_002157205.1. Lineage (NCBI taxonomy): Bacteria > Pseudomonadati > Pseudomonadota > Gammaproteobacteria > Oceanospirillales > Halomonadaceae > Kushneria > Kushneria marisflavi. The sequence continues at coordinate 673,407 of NZ_CP021358.1, forward strand.
ATCCTCGGCACCGTTGGCCGCGCCGTCTTCAATGATGATCTCGTGAGCAATGCGGCTGTTCTCGGGGACGACCACAGCGATGTCGCTGCCGCGCTTGCGATACAGGCCAATCAGGCTTGGCGTATTGCGCTCAAGAATTTCGTTGACGCTGGCCTCTTCCCTGCCGCGTCGATCCTTGCCACTGACGCGAACGCGCACACGGTCACCGTCAAAAAGACGCCGCATCTGACGCGGCGGGATCACAAGATCCGGCTTTTGCTTGTCATCGCGCACGAAAAAGCCGATGCCATCACGATGGCCGACCACGCGGCCTTCCAGCAGAGACTGGGGATCGATAATTTCAAAGGCACCGCTTTTCTGACGCAGGATCTGCCCGTCACGCTCCATGGCGGACAGGCGCCTGCGGACGGCTTCCAGACGATCCTCATCCGTGATGCCCAGCAGCTTGCTGACATCTTCATGCGTGATCGGCTTGCCGTGCTCGGTCAGAATCTGCAGAAGGTATTCACGACTGGGGACCGGGTTGTCATATTGACTGGCCTCACGTTCCGCCTGCGGATCGTCGGCTGGCGTCCATTGACTCATAGATTGCTTCCCTGAAATGGTTGTCTTGTGATACCGGGCAAGATGGCGAGCAGCGGGCGCGGGGTGATGTGGTGTCTTGTCTTCATGTCAGCGATTATAGCGGTCTCGACAGGACGACCCAAAACCCTTTATTGCCCCGAAAACGTTGCAGGGTGTAAAAAATTGGCTTTTACCGACGCCCACCTCTTGCATCGGTGAAAAAAATGCGTATTATTTCGGCCCACCTGCCCGGATGGCGGAATTGGTAGACGCGCTAGCTTCAGGTGCTAGTGACCGTATGGTCGTGGAGGTTCAAGTCCTCTTCCGGGCACCATCTCACAAAGGATCTTTGTTGAGATGGTGGAAAATAAAGGCTCAAGGCCTGACGATTTCAGGTAACTGTAGTACAGCATGATCAACGCCCGGATGGCGGAATTGGTAGACGCGCTAGCTTCAGGTGCTAGTGACCGTATGGTCGTGGAGGTTCAAGTCCTCTTCCGGGCACCAGTTGATCAGGCATCGCTTTCATCACGGTTTTCAAACCGTTGACACCCTGCCCGGGTGGCGGAATTGGTAGACGCGCTAGCTTCAGGTGCTAGTGACCGTATGGTCGTGAAGGTTCAAGTCCTTTCCCGGGCACCATGTTTCCCCCCTCTGCTTTACCTCTCTCTGACGTATCTTTTCTATAGCATACTGCCATCAGCATAGGCTGCAGATGCCCTGTTCCGGCGCGCTCTCTGACTGACCCTTATCAGGCTCGACTACGCCAGCAATTGTGTATCGATTGATGCCCATACGTTTATGCAACAGGCCATGACGCCGTTAGGCGCCATGACAGTCGCTCAATAACGCGAAGGCTGCCTTGCCACTTTCTCCAGCCCCCAGCCCTGAGCGTGAACCCCGGACTCCAGCCGGCGGGCAACCTCATCCGGCAGCTCGCTAAAGAAATTGAATCCCGTGCGCGCCTCGATCTCGTCAACGCTGACCAGAAAACGATCCAGCGGCTCATTGCCGTGAACATTCTGGGGCACAATAAAGGCAATCATTCTGGTCGGTGTATTGGCATTGCCCGGCGCCACGATGATCTTGTAGAAGGCATCGGGAATTTCGATAAATGACGACATTCGTCTGATGGCGTCATCGAAGATCGGCCCGGTCGTCACCCAGACCGTACCGAAATGGTTGGCAAACTCATCGATCACCACCTCCTCCAGGCGCTGCCATACACGCCGGTTGAGATCAGGCCTTTGAGGCGAGATGTTGCTCATGTGAAAGGTATCGAGTTGCGCCTGACGGCCATGAACAGCCGCAATCGCATAATTGGGCGCCTGATGACCGCGGTCATAACCACTGCCGGTATAATCATCACTGGTTACCGGCCAGATCGTGCGCCAGTCTTCGCTGAAATGCCCAGGGCGGGCGCCGATGGAGGGATGATTCACCCGATCGAGACGATAAACGGTCCAGAGGGGATTGGCGCGCAGATCCGACCAGCCGGTCAGGAATCCATCATTGCGCAGCGTGCGGTTAAGCGTTTTCCAGTCGTACCAGACTTCGGCCTGAGGCGTACCCATCCAGCTCATCTGTTCCCAGTACGTACGTTCCTGGTAATACCAGAGACCGTAGAGCACCACTGTTGCCATGAGCCCGGCACCACTCATGCGCCTGAAACGCCTCAAGATTCCCGGACGTCGCCGCGCCATATTCATCCCCTGCTACCGTATTGTCAAAAGCCGTATATTGTCGACACGTGCCCCTTCGAGCGGCGGCGAGTATACCCTAATCGGTAGGAGGTGGCTGGCAGGCACAAAAAAACGAGCCCCAGGGCCCGTTCAGGCGTGATATACGAACAATATTCGCTCAGTCTTCGGCTATCCGGCAGCGGGTGGCCATTCGTGGCGATCCACGACTTCCGTGTTTTCGACCACTTCCAGCACGATGGGAAATCCCCACAGCTCATGAAGATGACGCATGACCGAGGAAAAGGCCCCTTCCAGCGGACGCCGCTGCGTTCGCTCATGACGCAGCACCAGCGAGCGGTCGCCATGAATCCTGGCTTCCCAGACCTGAATATCCGGCTCCCGATGTCCCAGCGAGTATTGCAGTGACAGCGCCTCGCGAATTCGCTTGTAGCCGCGGTCATCATGAATGGCCGAAATCTCGATCATATCGTCCTGATCATCATCAAGCAGCGCAAAAAGCTTCATGTCGCGAATCACCTTTGGCGACAGGAATTGCTGGATGAAGGACTCATCCTTGAAGTTATGCATGGCAAAATGCACGGTCTCAAGCCAGTCGCTGCCGGCCATCTCCGGAAACCAGACCCGGTCCTCTTCGGTCGGGTCACTACAGATACGTCGTATGTCGCTGAACATGGCAAATCCCAGCGCGTAGGGGTTGATGCCGTTGTACCAGGGGCTGTCAAAGCCGGGCTGCGCCACCACCGCCGTATGCGACTGGAGAAACTCCAGCATCACGCCCTCATCAATCAGTTTTTCATCGTAGAGACGGTGCATGATGTTGTAGTGCCAGAAGGTGGCCCACCCCTCATTCATGACCTGTGTCTGACGCTGCGGGTAAAAATACTGCGCCAGCTTGCGCACGATGCGCACGATCTCGCGCTGCCAGGGTGCCAGCAGGGGTGCATTCTTTTCGATGAAATACAGCAGGTTTTCCTGCGGCTCGGAAGGATAGCGCGGTCGCTGAGGCAGCCCGTGAGCATCGACTTCACCTTCACGGGCGTCGGCAGCGCGTAGCTGAGGAATGGTGCTCCAGAGCGTGTTGATCTGTTGTTGCAGATAGCCTTCACGCTCCTGCTGACGGCGTGCTTCCTCTTCTGCCGAAATGGCAGAAGGTCGCTTGTAGCGATCCACGCCCTGATTCTGCAGCGCATGGCAGGCATCAAGCAGCTGTTCGACGGCCTCGACGCCGTGGCGCTCTTCGCACTCGCTGACATAGCGACGGGCAAAGACCAGATAGTCCACGATGGCAGAAGCGTCGGTCCAGGCGCGAAAGAGATAGTTGCCCTTGAAAAACGAGTTATGGCCATGACAGGCGTGCGCCATGACCAGAATCTGCATCATCAGGGTATTTTCTTCCATCAGATAGGCGATGCAGGGATCAGAGTTGATCACCAGCTCATAGGCCAGCCCCATCTGCCCGCGTTTATAGGCCTGTTCGACGGACAAAAACTGTTTGCCAAATGACCAGTGACTGTACCCCACTGGCATGCCGATGCTGGAGTAGGCGTCCATCATCTGTTCGGAGGTGATGATCTCGATCTGATTGGGATAGGTATCCAGTTGGTATTCACCGGCAATGCGGGCAATCTCCCGCTCGTAATATTCAAGATCATCAAAGGACCAGTCAGACCCCTGGCCCAGAAAGTCTTCATCATGGATCGGCTTGTAGGATGTGCTCATGAGTGAGCCTCCTGACCGCTCTGGCGGCTTTTGAACAGTTCACGAAAAACCGGATAGATGTCGCCTGTCTGAACGATCTGTCGCATGGAAAAGCGCTCGGGGTAGCGGTCCTGTACGCGCATGTACTCATCCCAGAGCGCCTGGTGGGCATGCGGGGTGATCTCGACATACGCGTAATACTGAAGCTTTGGCATCAGCGCATCCGACAGGATCTGACCGCACTGCACGGAATCATCGTCCCAGTTGTCCCCATCGCTGGCCTGAGCCACGTAGAGGTTCCACTGCGCCGGCGGGTAGCGCGCCTCGATGACCTCATCGAGCAGATGCAGTGCGCTGGACACGATGGTCCCACCTGTTTCACGCGAATAGAAAAAGGCTTCTTCATCGACTTCACGTGCGGACGTATGGTGGCGAATAAACACCAGCTCAACACGCTCGTAGTCACGCTCGAGAAACAGATAAAGCAGCAGAAAGAAACGCTTGGCGATGTCCTTGTGGTTCTGGGTCATGGAGCCGGAAACGTCCATCACGCAGAACATGACTGCCTTGTTGGAGGGTTGAGGCTGATCGGTGAGATGGTTGTAGCGAAGATCATAGGTGTCGATGAAGGGAACAGCTTCAAGGCGCCTTTCCAGCCGCTCGATTTCATCCTTGAGTTCACGCACCCGGCCGGGGTGGCGCAGCACCGGGTCCTTGCGCTCCTCCTCCTCCAGCGCCTTCCGGGCTTCCAGCAGCGCCCGCCTGATCGGGGCGCGCATGGCGATACGCCGCGCCTGCGCCTCGCGCATCGAACGCACGATGTTCATGCGAGCAGGTACGCCCTGTCTCGATAGCCCGGCCCGTACGGGCCGACTCTCGGCCATGTCGGCCAGCTGCTTGCGCTCCAGATGCGGCAGCTCCAGCCCATCGAAGATAAAGCTTAGAAATTCGTCTCGTGACAGGGTAAACGCGAACTCGTCGACGCCTTCCCCCTGATTGGACGCGGAACCTTCACCACTGCCATTGCCACCGCCACTGCCGTGCGGACGGCGCATCCGGTCACCTTCGGCAAACTCACGGTTACCGGGGCTGACCACGGTGCGTCGCCCACCCTGCCCGTGACGAAATACGGGCTCGGAAATATCGCGTCCCGGGATACTGATTTTCTCGCCACGCTCCATGTCGGTAATCGAGCGACGATTGACCGACTCTTCTACAGCACGCTTAATGTGCTTTTGGTAGCGCTTTAAAAAACGCTGTCGGTTGACCGCGCTCTTGTGACGGGCGTTGCTGCGCCGATCAATGAAATAACTCACGTCACCACCTCCTGCAGACCGCTCAAACCGGCTGCCCCGTATCCGGGTGGGAATGGGCGCCGGCCAGCCGGCGCCAACCGCTTACTGAGACTTGCGTACGCGCAGATACCACTCCGATAGCAGGCGCACCTGCTTTTCGGTATAACCACGCGCAACCATGCGATCGACAAAGTCTTCGTGTTTTCTTCGATCGTCGTTGGAGGCCTTGGCATTGAACGAGATGACTGGCAAAAGCTCTTCGGTATTGGCAAACATCTTGTGTTCAATCACGCCCTTGAGCTTTTCATAGGACTGCCAGCTGGGATTGAGCCCTTCGTTTTGCGCCCTCGCCCGCAACACGAAATTGACCACTTCGTGACGAAAATCCTTCGGATTGGAGATGCCGGCCGGCTTTTCGATCTTCTCGAGCTCTTCGTTGAGCGCCTGTCGATCCAGCAGTTCGCCGGTTTCCGGATCGCGAAACTCCTGATCCTGAATCCAGAAATCTGCATAAGTCACGTAGCGGTCGAAGATGTTCTGACCGTACTCGGAGTAGGACTCCAGATAAGCGGTCTGAATTTCCTTGCCGATAAAATCGACATAGCGCGGCGCCAGATACTCCTTGATAAAGCGCAGATAACGGTCGTGGACTTCACGCGGCAACTGCTCCTGCTCCAGGCGTTGCTCAAGCACATACAGCAGATGCACCGGATTGGCCGCCACCTCGCTGGAGTCAAAATTGAAGACCTTGGAGAGAATCTTGAAGGCAAATCGGGTCGACAGGCCTTCCATGCCCTCATCCACGCCGGCGGCGTCACGATATTCCTGAATTGAACGAGCACGCGGGTCGGTGTCCTTCAGATTCTGGCCGTCATAGATGCGCATCTTTGAGTAGACGCTGGAGTTTTCCGGCTCCTTGAGCCTTGAGAGTACCGAGAACTGTGCCAGCATGCGCAGCGTATCCGGCGCGCAGGGTGCATGTGACAGCGAGGAGTGCTGCAACAGCTTTTCGTAGATCTTCATCTCTTCTGAGACGCGCAACGAATAAAACACCTTCACGATATAGACGCGATCAAGGAAGGCCTCATTGTTGCGGTTATTGCGAAACTGCTGCCATTCGGATTCGTTGGAGTGCGCCAGAATGACCCCGTCAAATGGGATGGCCCCCATGCCCTCGGTCGGGTTGTAGTTGCCCTCCTGAGTCGCGGTCAAAAGCGGATGCAGCACCTTGATGGGTGCCTTGAACATCTCGACGAACTCCATCAACCCCTGGTTGGCGCGACAGAGACCGCCGGAGAAGCTGTAGGCATCCGGATCGTCCTGAGAATAAAGCCCAAGCTTGCGGATATCGACCTTGCCGACCAGCGAGGAGATGTCCTGATTGTTTTCATCACCCGGCTCGGTCTTGGAGATCGCGATCTGATTGAGTCGTGACGGATAGACCTTGACGACTCTGAACCGGGAGATATCGCCGCCATACTCGCGAAGGCGCTTGGCCGCCCAGGGCGACATGACACTGCGCATGTAGCGTTTGGGAATATTGTATTCGCTTTCAAGTGTCTCGCCGTCTTCCTCGGGACTGAAAAGCCCCAGCGGCGACTCATGAACCGGCGAATCCTTGATGGCGTAAAAGGGAATCTGCTCCATCAGCGCCTTGAGGCGCTCGGCAATCGAGGATTTTCCACCGCCCACCGGACCGAGCAGATAAAGAATCTGTTTGCGCTCTTCAAGCCCCTGAGAGGCGTGGCGAAAATAGGCGACGATCTGCTCGATAGCCTCTTCCATGCCGTGAAATTCGGCAAAGGCGGGGTAACGTCGGATCAACTTGTTGGAGAAAATGCGCGAAAGGCGGGGGTTTTTGGCCGTATCAATGACTTCCGGCTCACCGATGGCGCTGAGCATGCGCTCGGAGGCGCTGGCATAGGCGGTCGGGTCCTCTCGACAGAGCTCAAGATACTCCTGAAGACTCATCTCTTCCTGGAGGGTGCGCTCAAAGCGATGCTGCACATGATCAAAAATGCTCATGAACTTCTCCTTGAGTGGCGACGGTGTGCCCTGCCGTACGCACGCTCGTCATTTCGTGAAAATCAATCGGCCACTACGGCACTCCCGCTCATTGAAGGTTTCTCTCGGTCATGGAAAGCCCTGTCGGGCATTAAAAAAGATGGTTGATTGTGGTGAACCGGGAAGACACCGGCGAACGCTTCTGCTCGGGTCAGGCGATGCGGCATGAGGTAATGCCGCACCGGTGTCAGGGAAGATATCCTATCAATATCACTGTTGGTGATGCTGCGCCAGTGCCTGACGAAGGTCGGCCACCAGCGCATCGATCAACGTCTCGGACGTGTTCCAGCTACAGACAAAGCGGACGCCACCCTCCCCTATAAAGGTATAAAACGTCCATCCGCAATCACGCAAGTACTGTTGAGCAGGCGCTGGCACCTCAAGAAAGACGCTATTGGCCTGAACGGGGAACATGACATCAACCCCTTCAATATTGCGCACACCATCAAGCAGCCGTTTCGCCATGGCATTGGCATGGCGCGCGTTGGCAAGCCAGACATCGTTTTCCAGAAGCCCAAGCCAGGGCGCACTGACAAATCGCATCTTGGAGGCCAGCTGCCCCGCCTGCTTGCAGCGATATTCAAAGTCCTGAGCCAGCTCACGGTCAAAAAAGACGATGGCTTCACCAAAGGCCAGACCGTTTTTGGTCCCTGAAAAACACAATACATCAACCCCGGCTTTCCAGGTCATCTCGGCAGGTGTCACATTCAGTGAGGCGCAAGCATTGGCAAAACGGGCGCCATCCATATGAATCTTGAGATCGTACTGGTCAGCCACCTCTCGAATGGCCTGCAATTCATCGATTGAATAGAGCGTACCGACTTCCGTGGCCTGAGTGATGGACACTACCCTGGGCCGTGGATAGTGAATGTCGTTGCGTCGCGTCACGACACTTGCAATGCCTTCTGGCGTCAGCTTCCCCATGGGGGCATCCACCGGCAACAGCTTGGAACCGTTGGAAAAAAATTCCGGGCCGCCACACTCGTCTGTTTCGATATGCGCCAACTGATGGCAGATGACACCATGATAGGACTGACAAAGAGAGGCCAGTGCCAAAGAGTTTGCTGCAGTCCCGTTAAAGACGAAAAATATTTCGCAGTCCGTCTCGAAAAGCGTTCTGAAGTGGTTGGCGGCGCGCTCGGTCCAGACGTCATTGCCGTAGGCAAGATCATCCTGCTCGTTGGCCTGAAGCAGATAGTGCATGGCCTCGGGACAGATGCCCGATGTATTGTCGCTGGCCAGAAAACGAGGAGAAGCAATGGCAATGTCGCTGTTGGCGACCGTATTGCTGAAACCAAGGTTCGTCATTTTGAGGTTGTCCTGCAGCTTGTTATTGGCTTGCCCCTCGAGGATCACTCGATCAAGGGCATGACAGACCAAGCATGCAGCGCACAGCAAAGACTGGCAAGCCGACATCCTTCAAGGGACGACGATCGCGCAGTAAGAAACGAACAGCAGAATTGGCCGCCATGACAGGCGTCATGTGCAGACAGGAATCAAAATCAGGGAGAGATAATCCGAAGGCGGATCAGGTGTTGCCAGAAGAGAGCGTATTGAAGAGAAAAAACAACACATGTTCAAGCGAATGGCGGACTGGACGGGACTTGAACCCGCGACCTCCGGCGTGACAGGCCGGCATTCTAACCAACTGAACTACCAGTCCGCATACACTTGCAACATCAAATCATCTTGGAAGATGATGGTGGGTGGTACTGGGCTCGAACCAGTGACCCCCAGCTTGTAAGGCTGGTGCTCTTCCAACTGAGCTAACCACCCGATAGTACGATAATTTCGATGGCGGACTGGACGGGACTTGAACCCGCGACCTCCGGCGTGACAGGCCGGCATTCTAACCAACTGAACTACCAGTCCATTTATATCGAAATATCACTGCACCCAGAGCTTTGGCGGACTGGACGGGACTTGAACCCGCGACCTCCGGCGTGACAGGCCGGCATTCTAACCAACTGAACTACCAGTCCGCAACCCTGATTACAGCAACATGACCTTATCAAAAATGATGGTGGGTGGTACTGGGCTCGAACCAGTGACCCCCAGCTTGTAAGGCTGGTGCTCTTCCAACTGAGCTAACCACCCGGGTCATGTGGCGCTGCATTCTACCGATCATTGCAGGAAAGTCAAACACTTCCTGAACGATTGCCATGAATTTCATGACAGCGGCGCGTCATCATCCCGTGCCATCAGATTTACCGTGTCGATACGGTCACGTTTCATCAGGCGCTGTTTTTCCTCGAGCCCGTGAAAGTCAAACAGGTCCCGATCCGCCAGCTGGGAGGGCGCCACATTGGTCAATGCCTTGAACATGGTCTCGATTCGCCCGGGGTGCTTACGCTCCCAGTCGGCGAGCATTTCCTTGACCACCTGACGCTGCAGGTTTTCCTGACTGCCACACAGATTGCACGGAATGATGGGAAAGGCCATGGCTTCGGCAAATTTTGCGATATCGGCCTCGGCGCAGTAGGCCATCGGACGAATCACGATATTCTTGCCATCGTCGGAGAGCAGCTTGGGCGGCATCGACTTGAGCGACCCCCCAAAGAACATGTTGAGAAAAAGCGTTTCCAGCATGTCGTCGCGATGATGACCCAGCGCGATCTTGTTGGCGCCGATCTCTTCGGCAAAACCGTAAAGCGTGCCACGTCGCAGACGCGAACACAGCCCGCAGGTTGTCTTGCCCTCGGGGACCTTCTCTTTCACGATCGAGTAGGTATCACGTTCAACGATGTGATACTCAACGCCCTGCCCTGCCAGATACTCCGGCAGCACATGCTCTGGAAAGCCGGGCTGTTTCTGATCCATGTTGACGGCCACCAGCTCAAAGTTCACCGGCGCATTGCGCTGAAGATTGCGAAGAATTTCGAGCATGGTGTAGGAGTCCTTGCCACCGGAGAGGCACACCATCACCCTGTCGCCATCATTGATCATGGCATAGTCGATGATGGCATTGCCGACGTTACGGCGCAGACGTTTTTGAAGCTTGTCGAACTCCCGCTTCTGGAGAGTGTTCACGGACTGATCAAGTTCTTGCATGGAGATGACTTCGGATAGATGCGACATTGGCGCTACTTTATCATTGCCACAAAGCGCAGGCGAAGACCGGTCGCATCAGGCGGGACTTGAAGGGGCGATGGCACTCGGGCAAAGGCCGATGTGCCATCGAAATGTCGAGGCTGTCACCAAAAAGCAGCCCTTACGCGGGTCAGGCAAGGATTTTCACGATGTTTCAGGGCTGGTTACTGCTCACCATCTCGCTTTTGTACATCGCCACGCTCTTTGGCATCGCCTGGCGTGGCGATCAGCGAGCGCGAAGACTGGGGCCGGCCAAACGCCGCCCACTGGTCTACAGCCTGGCACTGGCGGTCTACTGTACCTCCTGGACCTTTTACGGCAGCGTAGGCCAGGTGGCCAATTCCGGACTTCAGTATCTCAGCGTCTTTCTGGGCCCTATCCTGGCCTTTTTGCTGTTCTGGCCAATCCTGACCAAGATGATTCGCGTCGCCAAGCGGCAAAATATCACCTCGATCGCCGATTTTATTGCCTCACGCTACGGCAAGACCCAGGCACTGGCAGCACTGGCCAGCATGGTGGCCCTGCTGGGCACCCTTCCCTATCTGGCCCTGCAGCTCAAGGCCATGGCAGCAAGCTTTACAGTGCTGACGGCTAACAATGACATTGTGCGCTCGCCGATTCTTGGCGATACAGCCTTCTATGTCGCCGCACTCATGGCACTTTTTGCCATTTTGTTCGGCACCCGCCACACCGATGCCACCGAGCATCATGAGGGGCTGATCCAGGCCATTGCCTTTGAATCCGTGGTCAAGCTCGGCGCCTTCGTACTGTTAGGTGCCCTGATCACCTGGGGCGCCTTTGACGGTCTGGGTGAACTCTCCAGTCGAGCAGTACATGACCTGTCTGCCGGCAGTCATTTCAGCAGTGCCAGTTTCGGTCAGGGATTCTGGACCCAGACGCTGCTGGCCCTGCTGGCCGTGTTCTGCATTCCGCGCCAGTTTCACGTCACCGTGGTCGAAAACACCAGCACCGACGACACCGCTCGCGCACGCTGGCTGTTCCCGCTCTACCTGATTGCAGCCGGCTTCTTTGTGCTGCCACTGGCCGTGGCCGCCCTGACAATGTTTGAAGGCTTGGGGTTGGACCCGGACACATGGGTATTGCATCTGGCGATGGCAATGGACCAGCCCTGGCTCGTCATGATCACGTTTATTGGTGGGTTTGCAGCCGCCAGCGGCATGGTCATCATGGCCGCCGTGACCCTGTCCATCATGATCTCAAACGAAGTGGTCATCCCCCTGCTGCTGCGCTTCAAGGGATTTGACGCGCGTCACGGCGACTATGCCCGCTGGGTGTTGCGCATTCGCCGCCTGATCATCGTGCTGACGCTGGCACTGGCCTATGGCTTTTACAAGCTTACCGCCCCCTCCAGTTCGCTCGCCAGCCTTGGGGTACTGTCACTGGCCGCGCTGGCGCAGCTGGCACCGGCTCTGATTGGCGGGCTGTACTGGAAACGAGGCAATCGCCTTGGTGTCAGTCTGGGGCTGCTGCTGGGCTTTCTGATCTGGGGTTACACCCTGTTGCTGCCCACGCTGGTACGCGCCGGCCTTTTCCCGTTCCCTATCGATGCCGGTCCGATGGGCATCGAACTGCTCAGCCCCGCCAATCTGCTGGGCCTGTCACTGGATGACCCCATCACCCAGGGGGTTCTACTGTCACTGGGCGTGAATCTCTTCTGCTATATCTTTTTCTCCCAGGTGACGCGCCAGCGAGTGGTCGAGCGCATTCAGGCCTCACTGTTTGTCGACAGCGTGGCGTCTCATCAGACCCTGATCAATCGGCCATGGGGCGGCACCACGTCGGTGAGCGATCTCAAGTCCCTGTCCCGGCGTTTTCTCAATGAGGATCAGGTCGAGCGCGCCTTCAATGACTATGGCTGGCGTCATCAACAGCGTTTGGATCCTGGCACACGGGCTTCGATCGACCTGATCGGATTTACCGAGCGGCTTCTGGCCTCCGCCATTGGCGCCTCGTCGGCACGCATCGTCATGAACTCGGCGCTTTCCGGGCGGGATGTGTCCATCTCGGACGTCGTGTCCATCGTCGATGAAGCCTCCCAGGTCCTCGAGTTCAACCGATCCCTTTTGCAGGCCACCATCGAGAACATCAATCAGGGCGTGATGGTGGTGGACCACAAGCTGCGCATCGTGGTCTGGAATCAGCGCTACCTGGAGCTGTTTCGCTTTCCTGACCACCTGATTCATGTTGGCGAACCCATCGAGCGCATCTTTTTATACAACGCCGAGCACGGCGAATATGGCCCCGGCGACCCACAGGAACACGTGCGGCTTTTGATGGACAATATTCGCAGCGGCCAGGCACACCACTATCAGCGCTACCGACAGGATGACAGTGTGCTCGACATCCACGGCAACCCCATGGTGGGCGGCGGTTTTGTCTACACCTACCAGGATGTGACCGATCAGAAGCGCACGGAAGAAGCCCTGATCCGCTCGGAAAACAATATCCGTATCTATACCGATAACGTACCGGCACTGATCGCCTATTTTGACCGCGACTGCCACTACCTCTTCACCAATCGCGCCTACGAAACGGCCATGGAAGTGGATCGTCTTCAGGCGATCGGCAAACGTGCTGAAGACGTCATGACCGCCAGCACATGGAAGCTGCGCGCCCCATGGATGCAGCGCGCACTCAACGGCGAGCGTGTGTCATGGGAGCTCTCCCTGACCGACCGGGAAGGCGGCACACGTTATATGCTCGCCACCTATACGCCCCATTTCGGAGAAAGCCATCGGGTACTGGGCTTTTTCGCGCTGTACCAGGACATTACCGAGCGCCGGCTGGCTGAAATTGCTCTCAAGGAAACCAATGAGCATCTCGAGGAGCGCGTGCGTGAGCGTACCCGGGAGCTATCCGAGGTCAACATTGCGCTACGTCAGGAAAACCGGGTTCGCTCCGAAGCCGAGCTGGCATTGCGGCAGGCCAAGCAGGTCGCCGAAACCGCCAATGCGTCAAAAACCCGCTTTCTGGCCGCAGCAAGCCATGATTTGCTCCAGCCGCTTAACGCCGCACGGCTGTTCACCTCGGCCCTGACTCAACGTCTGGAAGAGAGCGAACACCACGACACGCTGGTGCACATCGACAACTCGCTTCAGGCGGCAGAAGAGCTGCTGGGGACCCTGCTGGACATTTCCAAGCTGGATGCCGGCGCGTTGACGCCCCGACGTCAGATCTTTGCTCTCAATGAGATTCTGCGCCCCCTGTATGCTGAATTTTCGGTCATGGCCCAGGACCGCGGCCTGGATCTGGACATGGTCGAAACGGGCACCGTGATCGACAGCGACCCTCAGATGCTCAGGCGCATCATTCAAAACTTTCTTTCCAATGCCCTGCGCTACACCCAGCACGGCCGCGTCCTGCTGGGCTGTCGCCGCCGCGGTGAGCAACTGTTGATCGAGGTATGGGATACCGGTCCTGGCATTCCGGAATCGCGTCAGGCCGAGATCTTTCAGGAGTTTCGCCGACTGGATCAGAAATCACGTCACCGTGAGAGCGAGAAGGGACTGGGGCTGGGGCTTTCCATTGCCGATCGCATGGCGCGCGTGCTCGATCATCCGATTACCATTCGCTCGCGGGAAGGTCACGGCACCGTTTTTGCACTGACCGTACCGCTCAAGCAGGGTGCCGTCCTTACCCGTCAGGAAACTCAGGCCGCACAGAAAAGCGCCGGCAATCGCATTCGCGGTGCACGGATCATCTGCATCGATAACGAGACCATGACGCTGGAGGGCATGAAGGCCATGCTGGAAGGCTGGGAATGCGAGGTATTTACGGCTACCTCGATCGGCGGTGCACGCTCGGTTGTGCGTAACATGACCGGTGAGCCCGACATTATTCTGGCTGATTACCACCTGGATAATGAAGTGACCGGCCTGATGGCACTGGAATCACTGGCCGAGCGCTTTACCGGAGATGTCCCGGGGATCGTGATCACGGCCGATCGCACCGAAGAGGTCGCCGATTTGATTCGCCGAGCCGGTTATCACCTGCTCAATAAACCGGTTCGCCCGGCGGCGCTGCGCGCCCTTCTGACCCGAACTCTCCAGGCCAACCGTCGCTCGAGTTGAACAGGCGCGCGGCGGTCGGACACAAAAAATCCCGGTTCATGCCGGGATTTTCAACGATCAGGCAGACGTTCAATTTTCGACGCGAGAAGGCTCCACTTCCAGCTTCTGGGCCGCGATCACGGCCTGCGTGCGCGAATGAACGCCCAGCTTGCGCAAAATGGCGGTGACATGCGCCTTGATTGTGGCCTCGGACACATTGAGATCATAGGCAATCTGCTTGTTCAGCAGGCCTTCGGTCAGCATGTTCAGCACGCGAAACTGTTGTGGCGTCAGTGATGCGATGGCTGCGGCGAACTTGGCTTCCTCCTCATCGCCGTCTCCAAGGTAGTCTGCCATTTCCGCTGGCAGCCATATCTCACCATCCAGAATGGCGCTGATACCACCGGCGATTGTATCCAGCGAAGCGGACTTGGGTATAAATCCCGACGCACCATAATCAAGAGAGCGACGTACCACCTGCGGCTCTTCACTGCCGGAAATAACCGCCACGGGGATGTCAGGCATCTGGCCACGCAACTGAATCAACCCCGAGAAGCCATGTGCACCGGGCATACGCAGATCCAGAAGAATCAAATCAGCATCGGGGTGACGTGTCACGACCTCGATGGTGGCTTCCATGGTGTCGGCTTCGACAATTTCGGCATTGGCCGCTACCTGACGCAGAGACTGCGTCAGTGCCGCACGAAACAAGGGGTGATCGTCTGCCACGATAAACTTCTGGGCAAAGGCCATGCAGTTTCCTCCAGGATTCCCCGTATCATTCAGGACGGCCCAGACCCGGTCAAAACGCGGTCAGCCACGTCATCAGCAGTTCAAGGCCGAGCGTCATCATGCCATCTGCCGATCATGTAACCAGCAATCTCGGCATGTTACCCCATGATTTTTTTATTTCCAAAATAAAACGTTGGCACCAGTTTGCTGATGCCAACGTTCATTATGCGGCAATGTGACGCGCTTGTCGTGATCTAGAAGCAGATGAGCATATTCGTCAGTGGTTAACTCGCTCCTTGATCAGGGCTTCGACCACATCAGGATCGGACAGGGTGCTGATATCCCCCAGCCCATCGACTTCATTGGCGGCAATCTTGCGCAGGATGCGTCGCATGATCTTGCCCGAACGGGTCTTGGGTAGACCGGGCGCCCACTGGATGGCATCAAGCTTGGCAATGGCGCCGATATCACGGCGTACGACATCATTGAGCTCCCTGCTCAGGGCATCAGAAGCTTCAGCCCCCTGCATCAGGGTGATATAGGCATAGATCCCCTGGCCCTTCATATCATGGGGAAAGCCCACGACCGCTGCCTCGGCCACGGCCGGATGCGCCACCAGTGCCGATTCAATTTCTGCCGTACCCATGCGATGGCCGGAAACGTTGAGCACATCATCGATGCGGCCGGTAAGCCAGTAATCCCCATCTGCATCGCGATGCGCCCCATCGCCGGTAAAATAAGTACCGGGATGCATGCTGAAGTAGGTTTCCTCAAAACGCTCGTGATTGCCCCAGATGGTGCGCGCCTGGCCCGGCCAGCTTCCTTCAATGACAAGGCTGCCGTCGCCTTCTCCTTCGATACGGTTTCCTTCAGCATCCATCAGCGCCGGCTGAATGCCAAAGAAGGGTCGCATGGCTGCTCCAGGCTTGACGTTTTCGACATCCGTGAGCGGCGCCATCATGTGACCACCGGTTTCGGTCTGCCACCAGGTATCCATGATCGGACAGCGCCCATTGCCAATAATCTGGTGACTGAAATGCCACGCCTGTGGATTGATGGGCTCCCCTACCGTACCGATCAGACGCAGGGAATCGCGTCGACTGCTGTCCATGACATGATCACCATGCCCCATCATGGCGCGAATGGCCGTGGGAGAGGTATAGAAGATCGTAATGTTGTGTCGATCAATCACCTCGCCAACCCGGCCATAATCCGGATAGCTCGGTACCCCCTCGAACATGACCGTCGTAGCTCCATTGGCCAGCGGGCCGTATACCACATAGGAGTGACCGGTGACCCAGCCTACATCCGCAGCACACCAGTAAACGTCATCGTCACGCAGGCCAAAGATCTCCTGATGCGTCATGGACGCATAGAGCAGATAGCCTCCTGTCGTATGCATCAGCCCCTTGGGCGTGCCCGTCGACCCCGAGGTATAAAGAATGAACAGCGGATCTTCAGCGTTCATTGCCTCGGGAGCGCACTGATCCGACTGCTCCTGCATCATCGCGCAGGCATCGATATCACGTGCTTGCCAGTCAATCGGCGCGTCACCGCAAGGCACCACCAGTACATGCTCGACACATTCGGTGCCCTTGATGGCCAGTGCCTCGTCGACATTTTTCTTGAGCGGCACCTGCTTGCCGCCGCGTCGTGAAATATCGGCAGTAATCACCACCTGCGAGGCACAGTCCGAGATCCGCCCGGCCAACGCTTCCGGAGAAAAGCCGCCAAATACCACGGAGTGCACGGCCCCGATGCGAGCACACGCCAGCATGGCAATCGCGGCTTCAGGAATCATCGGCATGTACAGCGTTACGGTATCGCCACGCCCCACTCCGAGCGCCTTGAGCATGTTGGCAAACCGGCACGTTCCTTGATGCAGCTCGCGATAGGTCAGTACGCGCTGATGATCACAATTGTCCCCTTCCCAGAGGATGGCCGGCTTGTCGCCGCGGCTTTCGAGGTGGCGATCCAGACAGTTGACAGAAGCGTTGAGCACACCATCCTCGAACCATTTGATTCGGGAATGGTTGTCTCCGAAGTGACCGTTGAGAATATTTTCAGGCGTGCGCATCCAGTCAAGACGTTGCATCTCTTCACGCCAGAACGCTTCAGGAGATTCGATCGAATAATGATAGCGCTCGCGGTAGTCCTGCTCGCTGATCGGGCTACGCAGCTTTTGTGCGGCACCCGCCATGTCCCGGGCAGTATGGCTCATGTCGCATCTCCTTGATCTAATGGATCACGTAGACCCACCATGATGAATAGTGTGACCCTTAGATTAGCGTTATGCCGGGGCAGACTGACCATTAGACCATGGTCACTGTTCGACCATTCTCCCCGATGTCTGATCACCGTTCGTCGCGCGTCGTGTGCGCTTCGGCGCTCGCTTCAAGGCGCAACGTCTCACCACAGTGGCGGCAGCGATATCGACTGCCTCGACGCTCATTATTATGGCGTCGACGCGTAAAGTAGTGACGACGACAGCCACAGAGATAGGCATAAGGCGCGGGGCTGGCTTTTGAGGTATCAAACTGATGGGTGGTGCTGGGCGGGCGATCGAATATCTCGATCATGATCCGCTGCCACTGCACGCCGTGCGGGCGAACGCGTCCGGGATAGACATGATGGACAACCCAGTGGGCCATTTCGTGCGGCACGACCTCTGCCAGAAAGGCATCGGGCTGCTCGCTGTACAGCGTCATGTTAAAGCGCAACCCGCCACGCCCATAATGGGCCTGTCCGGCACTGCGCCCACGCAGGTCATACCAGACCCCTGGAGACGGCAGCGCCGGGTAGCGCTGGCGGGCTCTTTGGAGAGATCGCTCGACATGGGCCAAAAGCCGGGCCCGACTGGCATCCCCGATGGGAAACTCATCAATGTCGCTGGCTGGAAAATCGGTCATGGATGATAAACTGTCCGCTCTCAACCCGGCGGCCCGGCTGCCGTACAACGCGCCGCTTACTGTATGGATACTGCTCAATGAATGATATCACGGCCGATACGCCTCAACCGGTACCGCTGCTCGAGGATGACCGTCTGGATGCGCTGTTCGAGTTTCTCGACTCCGAGCGCGTCAGTGAGGAAGCGCTGGATCTGTTTGGCGCCCACGGCCTTTTGACGGCATTGGCCATTTCCACCGTGCCTCACGACCGCGATGAGCGCCATGCCCTGATTTTTGACACCACACCCGATTTTGAAAGCGACCAGCAACGCCAGGAAACGCTCGATGCGCTGGACGCCCTGATGGCCAATGCCGTCGAAGTCTTTGAAAACGGCAACATTCCGGATCTGCCCTTTGACCTCGAGTTCGAGAGCAGCGATGAAGATGATGATGAACATCCCGTGCGGCTCTGGTGCGCAGGCTTCATGGAGGGCGTCTTTCTGGACGAGGCCGCCTGGTTTGGCGCCCAGGAAGAGACAGCCGCCGAGCTGCTGCTGCCGTTCATGACCCTGTCAGGACTCTTCGACGAAGAAGACCCGGAACTGTCCGCCCTTGGCCAACAGCCAAAGGAAGCCACCCGACTGGCCGGTCAACTGGCCGAGCTGACACTGGATCTGTATCTGCTGCAACGCGCACCGGTCGAAAAGCCCGCTCCCAATGCTTCAAAAGGCAAGGGATCAAAAGGCAAGTCCGGCGGCAAGGGAAAATCCAGAGGCCCAGGCAAGCGTCAGTAATGCAGCTATCAAACGCTGTGCTCAGCGCAGCCTAGTAATCAGCGCGTCCATCACACCGTAGCCCCATTCACGCAACCGTTGGCGTCGCGACCGCGATGACCAGCGGTCTGCGCTGATCTCGTTGCACTGGGTAAAGCAGTGTTCAAACAACTCACCCAGCTCGGCCGCAAACTCCGGATCATCAATTTCCTGATTGGCTTCCAGATTCCATTGCAGACTCCAGTGGTCGAAGTTGCATGAGCCAATGGTGGCCCAGCCATCACACAGGCTGAACTTGGCATGAATAAAGCGCGGCTGAAACTCGAAAATGCGCACGCCAGAGCGTAAGAGCCGGGTGAAAAATCGCTGCCCCGCGTATCGTACGCTGGGATGGTCATGATCGCGCGCCGCCAGCAGTAATCTGACATCCACACCTCGACGCGCTGCCCGACGCAGCTGTCTTCTTAACGTGCGCGTGGGTACGAAATAGGGCGTGCAGATCCAGATACGCTCATGGGCCGAACCTACCTGATGCTGTAACGAGCGGCGTATGGCCTGATAGTGATACCCCTGTCCCCAGACCACGCGTCCGACCATATGACCTTCACAGCGCATCGGGTGCGGCGCAATGGCGGGCTTACGATCCCTGTGCCGGGCACCGGTCACAAAGTCCTGCGTCTTGCGTGAGCGCCACACGCGATTAAACAGCTCGATCCAGTCATCGACACACGGGCCGGTAATGCGAATGGCCACCTCAAACCACGACCGAAGAAACTGATCATTCACACCGAACCCGCCCGTAAAGGCAGTATGTCCGTCGATGACAATCAGCTTTCGATGATCTCTGGAGATGAAACGCCCCAGATGTATCAGTGAAAGGACATTGAATTCACGCAGGGAGATGTTGGCATCCACCAGACGTTGCTTGCTTTCATCAGCGAGTGACCAGGACCCGCAGGCGTCGATCAGCAAACGAACGTCAACACCCCGTGATGCCGCCTGAATCAATGCTTCAAAGAATTGCTCTCCCATCTCGCCATCTTCAACGATATAGAGCTCGATCAGAACCGAGGCTCTGGCGTGGTCGATGGCTTCGAGCAGCGCTGGCACAAAGCGGTCTGCCGTCGGCAACAGGGAAAAATGATTGCCGTCATGCCACTGCTCTCTCATGGTATCTCTCCCTGCTCTGGCCTCTGGGCCATGTCGATTCCACCAGCGCTATACTATAGTGCCCTGTCATCGGATCGGTGCAGATCCCCCTGTCAGGTCACCCGACCTCCCACACTCCCGATTCAGCGAGCAAACCGGCCATGTCTGAAACGTCTATACAGGGATTCTGGCAGCGCCTGGGATGCCGAGCGCTCGGTGCCTGGCTGCGTTTTCGCAGCATCGACCCCGAAAACCCCGGAGCGCTTGTCACCGGACATGACCGACCCATTATCTACATACTACCGGTGTCGGCCCTGTCCGATCGCCTGGCATTGTCGATTTTCTGTCAACGCCTTGATCTACCCTCCCCCGACGGCGACATCTGTTTGGCTCATGGGCGGCGATTCCCGGCGCGCATGGCGTTGTTTGATGCCACGCACTACCGCCGTCATCGCGGTCATGTCGATCGCTCCACATCGCTGGATCACTTGATTACCGCACTGGAGGAATACCCCGACAGTGACGTCGACCTGGTGCCGGTCACGCTGTTCTGGGGGCGCGCCCCGCAGCGTGAACGTGTGGGCCTGCGCCATCTGCTGACCGCCGATGGCTGGTCACTGGTAGGCCGCCTGCAGCGACTGGCAGGCGTGATCATGAACGGCCGCTCGCTCGAAATTCGTCTGGGAGAACCGGTATCGCTGCGCACGCTGATGGCACACGGTGACGTTGATGAGCAGTTCAACCGTATCCGCATTACCCGCTTTCTGCGGCGCTACTTCCGACGCGTTCGACTGCAGGCCATCGGGCCCGATCTGTCACATCGCCGCACGCTGATCCGCCGCGTATTGCGCCAACCCGCCGTTCGGGCCGCCGCGCACGATAATGCGCTGGAGCTTGGCGAACGTGACGAACGCGCCCTGCAGCGGGCCGAGCGCTATGGCTTTGAGATCGCCGCCAACATGTCCGCTCCGGTACTGCGCTTTCTTTATCAGGTGCTGGGGCGGCTGTGGAATCGCCTCTACGATGGCGTCGATGTGCACGGCATCGAAGACGTCGAGGCACTGGCAGGCACCCATGAACTGGTCTATGTCCCCTGTCACCGTAGTCACATCGACTATCTGCTGCTCTCCTATGTGCTCTACCAGGAGGGGCTGATGCCACCGCATATTGCCGCCGGGCGCAATCTCGACATGCCTCTGATCGGCCCGTTGCTGCGACGCGCCGGTGCCTTTTTCATGCGACGCAGTTTCAAGGGCAATCGGCTCTATGCCGCGGTGTTCAACGAATACCTGCACCAGCTGCTGTCACAGGGCCATCCGGTTGAATACTTTATCGAGGGTGGGCGCTCGCGTACCGGCCGCATGCTCTCCCCCAAACCCGGCATGCTGTCGATGACACTACGCTCCCATGCCCGGGCACCAAGCCGCGAGATGGCCTTTGTGCCGATCTATATCGGCTATGAAAAGGTGCTTGAATCCAACGCCTACATCCGCGAGTTGCGCACGGGCAAAAAGCGCAAGGAGACCCCACTGGGGCTGCTGCGCGTGCTGCGACATCTGCGACAGCCCTTCGGGCGCGTTCAGGTCAGCGTCGGTGAGCCACTGGTGCTGGGCAGCTATCTGGATCAGCGCTTTCCTGACTGGCGTTCGCAGGAAGCCGGGAGCGAAGCCGACTGGCTGCGCGAAGCGGTGCCGGATCTGAGTCTCGAAATCGCCACCCGCATCAATCACGCCGCCGCCCTGACGCCCATTTCCATGGTCGCCCTGACGATTCTGGCCACGCCTCATCGCACCATCGAAATTGATCTGCTGATGCGTCAGCTCAAGACACTTTACGCATTACAGGCGCAGCTGCCGGGCGGCAAGCGCGTTCGACTACCCGAACAGGGACCACCGGAATGGCTGGCGCGCAGTGAATATCTGGGAATGGTCAGCCGTATCGAGCATTCGCTGGGCGATCTGATCACGGTCAGCGACGAGCGCGCGCCACTGCTGACGTGGTATCGCAACAACGTCCTGCATCTCTTTGCCCTTCACGCGCTGGTTGCCTTTGCCTTTCGCAACAACGCGCGTCTTGATTTCACAACGCTTGAGCGCCTGCTATCGCCCATCTGGCCGGCGCTTCAGCAGGAGTTCTTCATCGAGGCGGATGACAAGGATTTCGCCGAACATCTGCATGGCGTGCTGGACGTGTTCGTAGCGCTGGGGCTTTTAAAAGGCAATGGAGACACCTGGCAGCGCCCCGAGACAGGCGATGAAGCACGTGAGCGGCTTTATCTGCTCGGACGAGCCATTCAGCCCACGCTCGAGCGGGGCTTCATTCTATTTTCAACGTTGATGCACTACCCCAACGGCACCATCAGTCGGGAAATGCTGGAGGCGCAGAGTCAGCTGCTGGCAGAGCGGCTGACGAGACTGCAGGGGCTCAACGCACCGGAATTCTTTGATCGACGCCTGTTTGCGGGGCTGCTCGACAGCCTGGAGCGCGATGGCTGGCTCTGGCAGTCACAGGAGAAGCTCAATTTCGATGCGCGACTGCCCGAAGCACTGATGAAAAGCCGCACCCTGTTTGACCCGGCCCTGCGCCACCGCCTGACCGAGCTGACGGCAGGACGTCCGCACACCGAAGCTTCAGCGTGAAGGCTTCAGGGAGCGATGGACATAAAGGTCATAGCGGCTGTTTTTGGAGACGATTTCGTGGCTGGGTGACGGCCCTTCAATAGGCGGTGCCCCCTTGGGCCTTTTAACCACGACCCGGTGGGTCGCCAGATCGAGCGCCTGAGCCAGCAACTGCGGCGCATCCATATCATCCCCGACCAGACGACGAAAAAGGCGCATCTCCTTTTTTACCAGCGCCGACTTGTCCTGATGCGGGTACATGGGATCAAGATGAATGACCTGAGGCGCAACGCTTGAGGCCGCTACCAGCGCTGACAGCGTTTGACTGCTGTCGCCCTCCACGAAAAAAAGCCGCTGGGTCAGCGTTTTTAAATCTTCCTGCCTGCGCGCCCGCTCTAAAGCATCAAACAGCAGCGCCGCCACCACGGGATGGCGCTCGATCATCAGGACACGTGATCCCAGCGAGGCCAGTACCGCGCTATCGCGTCCAAGCCCCGCCGTAGCATCAATGATATCTGGTGATACGCCCTGTTTCAGACCGCAGGCGCGGGCAATCAATTGCCCACGCCCGCCACCGAACTGACGGCGGTGAGCCACACCACCGCCCACCAGGTCCGCCTGAATCGGCGCACCGAACTGGCGTTTGTCACCGCCCAGCACCAGCCCCTGCTCGCCGTAATGCAGCCATAGATCATCACTGTCCGGCGTCGATGCCAGAGTCAGCCCCAGCCGGTGTGCCAGGGCATGGCTTTGCGCATCATCGCCCAGCATCACAGGACTGGTCAGGGCGTCAGGTGATGTCATGCCAGAAAGAGAAACAGGAACACGCCCAGAATCATGCGGTAGATCACAAAGGGCAGCATGCCGATGCGGTCCAGCGCGGCCAGAAAGAGCTTGATACAGGCCAGTGCCGACAAAAAGGAGAGCACAACGCCCCCGAGAATGGGCAGCCAGTGGGCATCCGCACCGGTCTCGGCAAGCTCGATCCCCTTGAAAAGGCCTGCCGCCAGAATCAGCGGAATCGACATCAGAAACGAAAAGCGCGCCGCCGTCTGACGGGTATAGCCCAGAAGCAGTGCTGCCGTGATGGTAATCCCTGAGCGCGAAGTACCGGGAATCAGCGCCAGCGCCTGGGCAAAGCCGATCAACACCGCATTTTTCAGCGTCATCTGGGACATGACGAGCTTGCGGATGCCCTTGACGTCTGCCCACCACAGCAGCAGACCAAAAACGATGGTGGTGGTGGCAATTACAAGCCCTGACCGGGCATAGGTGCTGATCAGATCATCGGCCAGAAACCCCAGAATGCCGGCCGGCAGGGTAGCCGCAATCACGGCCCAGCCAATGCGGGCTTCCTCGCTCGGGCGGCGCTTGAACACATGCGCAAACCAGCCACCCAGAATGGCAACGACGTCCTTGCGAAAGGCCATCAATACGGCCAGAAGCGTGCCTACATGGACGGCAACATCAAATGCTAGCCCCTGGTCGGGCCAGCCAAACAGCTGTGATGGCAGAATCAGATGCGCCGATGACGACACAGGCAGAAATTCGGAGATGCCCTGAATCAGGGAAAGCACCACCACATGTAACCAATCCATAAAGAGCATCCTTAATGCTTGCTTGAAACAACCTGATCACGCAGATAAATGGGAAGGGCCTCTTCAGGGCTGGTGATCAGTCCCGAGGCAAAATCCATGGCGGCCAGCTGCGCAATGTCACAGGCTTCGGGCTCGCGGGACTCGACAGTGGTCCCGATGCACTCCCGAATGTCGAGCGACAATCTGTCCATGAGGGTGACACCGCTGCCGATCATGGTGATGGACCCGGGCGTACACGAAGGCAACACAAGGGCATCAGGCGCCATGACGCTATCCACCATGACGGCTTTCAGTCGTTCCTGTTCGACCTGATAAAGTGCGACGTACAGCTCTCCCAGACGCGCATCCAGGGCCGGCATGACAAGCCTTGCGCCATCACGCTGCCAGGCGCTCTGGGCCAGCGCCCTGAGCGTCGAAACGCCCAATAGCGGACACCCCAGACCATAGGCGATGCCCTGCGCCACACCGGCCGCAATACGAATGCCGGTAAACGATCCCGGTCCGTGACCATAGGCAATCGCGTCCAGTGAGGTACGGGCAATACCGGCCTCATCGAGAAGGGCATCAATCATGGGCATGAGACGACGGGTATGGCCACGAGGGGCATGCTCCACCCTGCTGATCACATGACCGTCCATCCAGAGGGCTACGGAGCAGGCAGAAGAGGAAGCATCAAGGGCCAGCAGGCTAGTCATGGGCTCGCTACGTCAGAGTCGAAAATGAGGCGGCATTATACGTAGGTATTGCAACGCTCGTCCAAAACGCTTTCGAGACTGCGCTTCAAAGGACACACCTGCCGCTGCACAGTGGTACGAGCCATGGAAGCTGCGCATCATGGCACTGCTGTAAAAGAGACACTATGCTCGCCTGGGTATTCGATGGAAACTTCGGAAAAAACGCGTCACTGCACATTTAAAAAAAAGAAAAAACCGCACACCCGAAAGGCATGCGGTCTTTTTTGAAAAACGCTTTCGCGATCATCGATCAGGAAGAAAGTGCCTCGATTACCTGGGCTCGAATATCTTCAACACTTCCCACGCCCTCGATACGATGGAAGGCCGGTGCCTGCTCGGGTGCCTGCTCCTGCCACTGCTGATAATACGCAATCAGGGGCTCGGTCTGGTCGTGATAAACCTCCAGACGATGACGCACGGTCTCTTCGCGGTCATCTTCACGCTGGATCAGAGGCTCACCGGTTTCATTATCAATATCGGCCTGTAGCGGCGGCTGGTTATCGACATGATAGACACGTCCCGACCCGGGATGGACACGACGTCCGGAAAGACGGTTGATGATTTCTTCATCGGCCACATGAATTTCAAGGACGTGGTCCAAATCGATCCCGGCTTCCTTCAGAGCGTCCGCCTGTACGATCGTGCGAGGGAAGCCATCAAAGAGAAATCCGTTGGCACAGTCGGGTTGGGCAATACGCTCCCTGACCAGTTCGATGATCAGATCATCGGAGACGAGCTGGCCGGCAGACATGATTTCCTTGACCCTCAGGCCCAGCTCATTGCCTTCCTTGACGGCCGCCCGCAGCATATCGCCGGTCGAAATCTGGACGATATCGAAGCGTTCGCAGATGAATCGGGCCTGCGTCCCCTTACCCGCACCAGGGGCTCCCAACAGGATCAAACGCATGAAAAACCGCTCCTCAATAAATGACTCATGATCCGGGCCCGCCTCAGTAGATCATCACTACAGGGAGGCCATCTGAAAATAAAACGCAACAATAACGACAGGCGACCTGCAGGCACAAGTGAAGTCGACGGCTCTGCGACATATTGACGAGCCTCGCCCACAGCGCACCGACAAAAAGGGCGGCCATTCAGGCCGCCCTCTGGCACTTCCTGGCGTTACATGGTCAATCGACGAATGTCCGTCAGGATCGAGGCCAGGTACGCCGTAAAGCGTGCCGCATCGGCCCCGTTGACAGCACGGTGGTCATAGGACAGCGACAGCGGACACATCAGTCGCGGCTTGAACTCGCTGCCATTCCATACCGGCTTCATCTGCGACTTCGACACGCCCAGAATGGCCACTTCAGGCGCATTGACGATGGGCGTGAACGCCGTACCGCCAATCGAACCCAGACTTGAGATGGTAAAGCAGCCGCCCTGCATCTCGTCGCGCTTGAGCTTGCCTTCCTGAGCCCGGCCGGCAAGATCGATCACTTCCTTGGCCAGCTCGACAATGCCCTTTTGATCCACATTGCGGATCACCGGCACCATCAGGCCGTTGGGCGTATCGACTGCCACGCCGATGTGGAAGTACTTCTTCTGGATAAGCTTGTCGCCATCCGGATGCAGCGAGACGTTGAACTGCGGATACTTCGCCAGCGCGTGCGCGGCCGCCTTGATCATGAACGGCAGCGGCGTCAGTTTCGCGCCCTGCTGTGCGGCCTCGTCCTTCATCGCCTTGCGGAAAGCTTCAAGTTCGGTGATGTCGGCCTCATCGAACTGGGTCACATGCGGCACGTTGAGCCAGCTGCGATGCAGATTGGTCGCACCCGCCTTCATCAGACGACCCATCGGCTTTTCTTCGATCTCGCCAAACTGGCTGAAATCGACCGCCGGGATCGGCGGGATGCCAGCTCCGCCCTGAGCCTGCGCGGACGGCTGTGCCGAAGCACTACCACCCTTTTTGCGATCGCTCATGACCTGCTTGACGAAGGCGTCCACGTCTTCTTTCAGCACGCGCCCCTTCGGACCGCTGGCCTTGACCTCGGCAAGCTCCACACCCAGCTCACGCGCCATCAGGCGCACGGCGGGCCCGGCATGAACGCTGCTGCCGGCGGTGCTTTCGCCCTGATTGCGACGGGCTTCGGGGCCGGGTTCACCGCCGTAGCTACCCTCGTCCTTCTTCGACTTGCTGCCAGGCTCATCCTGCTTGCCGCTCTCTTTTTTCGAGCTGCTGGATTTGCCCTTTGAATCGGATGATTTTTTGGCCGAATCGTCGGACTTTTTCTTCGAATTCGACTTGTCACCGGAAGACGTTTTGGACGCGCTCTTCGGCTTGCTGCCGGCCACTTCGATATAGCCGATCAAATCGCCTTCGGAGACGGTATCACCTTCCTTGACGCTGACTTCCACCACCTTGCCCTTGAAGGGGCTGGGGATGTCCATGGAAGCCTTGTCGGACTCCAGCGTGATCAGTGCATCTTCCTCACCGATCTCATCGCCTTCGCTGATCGAGACTTCGATGATTTCGACATTGTCGCTGCCGCCGATATCGGGAACGCGCAGCTCCTGACGACCGCCTTCGCTATCGTCGTCTTCGGCGTCATCGCTATCCTCGGTGACATCGGCGTCTTCTTCATGGTCTGCACCATCGTCGCCGTCGTCATCGGAGGTGTCTTCATCGGTATCGTCGTCGCCGTCACCAGCGATTTCCATGGTGCCGATCAGATCACCTTCGGAGACGGTGTCGCCTTCCTTGAGCTCAAGCGACACCAGCTTGCCGCTGTAGGGACTGGGCACATCCATCGAAGCCTTATCGGACTCAAGGGTAATCAACGCGTCTTCCTCGCTGATGTCATCCCCCTCGCTGACCGCAATCTCAATGATTTCGACGTTTTCGCTACCACCGATGTCCGGAACCCGAACTTCTACCGTGCGCTTGCCACCCTTGCCGGAGGACTTCTTCGACGTCTTGTCCTTTTCGACATCGGATTCGTCGGCTTCTGCCTCCTCCTCGAGGTGTTCGGCTTCGCGGCTGTCCTTGACCGATGACTGTTCGTCATCACTCTTGTCTGCCTCGCCGTCGCCCTCATCAGCGTCGCCGCCACCCTCGGCTTCAAGCTCGAGAATGTCGTCGCCTTCAGACACCTTGTCCCCTTCGCTGACCAGTACCTTCCTGACCTTGCCAGCCTTCGGTGCGGGGATATCCATGCTGGCCTTGTCGGACTCCAGCACGATCATGGTGTCTTCGGCTTCGATCGTATCGCCGGCCTGGACGGAGATCTCGATGATCTCGACGCCCTCGCTGCCCCCGATGTCGGGTACCTTAATAATTTCGCTACTCAAGGTCGCGCTCCTTATCACCTGGCCGTTGCCATGACCGGGTGAGCCTGTCGCTCACCCGGCGGCACTTTTGTGAGACAGGCGCCTCAGCTCACCAGCGGATTGGGTTTGCTGGGGTCGATGTCGTATTTTTTCATCGCGTCACTGACAGTCTTGGCATCGATCTCGCCACGATTGGCCAGCGCACGCAGCGCCAGTACGGTGACAAAGTAGCGGTCGACTTCAAAGAAACGACGCAGATGTTCACGCGTGTCCGAGCGGCCGAAACCATCGGTGCCCAGAACGTGTAAGTCAGACGGCACCCACGCACGCACCTGATCAGCATAGAGCTTCATGTAGTCCGTGGAAGCAATGACCGGTCCTTCACGACCTTCCAGGCAGCTCGTGACCCACGGCTTTTGCTGCTCGCCTTCAGGGTTGAGGAACTGCTGACGATCATACTCGAGCGCTTCACGACGCAGCTCGTTGAAGCTGGTCACGCTCCAGACATCGGCAGTCACGTTGAAGTCATCGCGCAGCAGTTCGGCAGCCGCTTCTACTTCACGCAGGATGGTGCCGCTGCCCAGCAGCTGAACACGCGGCTGCTTCTTGTCGCTCTTGCCTTCCTGAAGCAGGTACATGCCACGAATAATGCCTTCCTCGCTGCCTTCCGGCATTTCGGGATGGACATAGTTTTCGTTCATGACCGTCAGGTAGTAGAAGCAGCTTTCACGGTCCTGATACATGCGCTTGAGACCGTCCTGCATGATGACCGCAAGTTCATGGCCATAGCAGGGATCATAGGAGCGGCAGTTGGGGACCGTGGACATCAGGATATGGCTGTGGCCATCCTGGTGCTGCAGACCTTCACCGTTGATGGTGGTACGTCCGGCAGTACCGCCGACCATGAAGCCACGTGCCTGCAGGTCGCCCGCTGCCCATACCAGATCACCGACGCGCTGATAGCCAAACATCGAGTAATAGATGTAAAACGGCAGCAGCGGCACGTGATGGTTGGCATAGGAAGTTGCCGCGGCGATCCAGGCCGCCATCGAGCCTGCTTCGTTGATGCCTTCCTCGAGAATCTGACCCTTCTGGTCCTCGCGGTAATACATGATCTGGCCGGTATCCATCGGCTCGTACTTCTGACCTTCTGCCGCGTAGATACCAATCTGGCGGAACATGCCTTCCATGCCGAAGGTACGCGCTTCATCGGGAATGATGGGCACGACCTGCTGGCCGAACTGCTTGTTTTTCACCAGGCCGTTGAGCACACGCACAAACGACATGGTGGTGGAGACTTCACGATCGCCCGATCCCTTGGTCTGGGAGGCAAACATCTTGTCATCCAGGCCCGGAATCTCGATGGGCTCGAAATCATTCCTGCGCGCCGGCAGATAGCCGCCCAGCTGCTTGCGCCGTTGATGCAGATAGCGCATCTCCGGGCTGTCGTCGTCAGGCTTGTAGTAGGGCATGCCCTCTTCAAGCTGCTTGTCGGAGACCGGGATGCCGAAACGATCACGCATGACCTTCAGGGCATCGGTTTCCATCGACTTGATCTGGTGGGCTTCCATGTCGGCTTCGCCGCTGCCACCGCCCATGCCGTAGCCCTTGACGGTATGCGCAAGGACGACAGTCGGACGGTCGCCGGCATTGTTGACGGCTTCATGGTAGGCCGCATACATCTTCTGCGGATCATGGCCACCGCGATTGAGGCGATAGATGTCCTCATCGGAGTAGTCCTTGACCATTTCGGCAGTCTCCGGGTACTTGCCGAAGAAGTTTTCGCGGGTATAGGCACCACCGCGCGCCTTGAAGTTCTGGTACTCGCCGTCGACGGCTTCATCCATGCGCTTTTGCATGATCCCCTTGCTGTCCTGTTCGAACAGCGGGTCCCACAAACCGCCCCAGACGACCTTGATGACGTTCCAGCCGGCACCACGGAACATGCCTTCCAGCTCGTCCATGATACGGCCGTTACCACGTACCGGACCGTCCAGACGCTGCAGGTTGCAGTTGATGACAAAGATCAGGTTGTTGAGCTTTTCACGGCTGGCCAGGTGCAGCGCGCCGAGAGACTCCGGCTCGTCACATTCACCATCGCCCAGGAAGGCCCAGACCTTGCGATCACCCATATCGGCAAGACCACGCGCATTCATGTACTTCATGACGTGCGCCTGATAGATGGCCTGAAGCGGCCCCAGACCCATCGATACGGTCGGGAACTGCCAGTAATCCGGCATCAGATACGGGTGAGGATAGGAAGACAGACCTTCAGTCAGCGCTTCCTGACGGAAGGTGTCGAGCTGCTCTTCGGTCAGACGCCCTTCGAGAAAGGAGCGGGCATAGATACCGGGGGTCACGTGGCCCTGTATGTAGACCAGATCACCCTTTTGCTCATCGCTGTCAGCACGGAAGAAGTGGTTGAAGCCCACTTCATAGAGCACGGAACAGGACATGTAGCTGGCCAGATGGCCCCCTACTCCCTTGTTCTTTTTATTGGCGCGAATGACCTGCGCCACACTGTTCCAGCGAATCGCGGAGCGGATCTTGCGCTCCATGAACATGTCACCGGGCAGCCTGGCTTCACGATGAACAGGAATGGTATTGCGATGAGGCGTGTTCACGGAGAACGGCGGCAGCTTGCCATCACGGCGCAAGCGATCAGCCAGACGGCTCAGAATATACTGAGCACGCTCCTCACCTTCACGATCCACTACCGATGTCAGGGCTTCCAACCACTCCCTTGTCTCGATCGGATCGTGATCTTCTCTTGCCTCCAGACTCATAGACGTCTCTCCGAATGAAGATAAGTTGTCAGCGGGCCCTTTTGGAGCCTCTGGCGCTTTCAAGGCGGGACAGGCACCCGATAGTTACAGGGGCCATGGTTTCCGGATACGTCATACGATGGCATCGGACGTGCAGTACTGGTGCGGATAGCCATAAAGGCACTGCAACGGATTCCGACCCGTTAGCCATCAACGAAACAGGCAACACTCGAACATGGGCGCTCTGATTGGACGACGAAGATACCGTAAACATGAAGTCATGCCAATTCGCGTCTCCAGGCGCTGCATGTGTGGCCATCACCAAACAGGCTGACTCGCGACGGCCGATGCGGCGACATGCCCACTGAACACAACGAGCTGATACCGGACATTGTGCCAGAATAGTCACGTCATACCGCATGAGCCAGCACCGGACGAGACCAGCTCGTGCCCTTTAGCCGGCCATGAGCCGGGCGAGGTACTGATGGTCAAAACTCGGCCCAGGGTCGGTCTTTCGAAGCGGGGCGATCTGCTCGTGGGTCACCCACTTGCGAGCCTCAATATGGGGATAGCGATGCTCGAGTGCCAACAGTACTTGCGCAAGGCGCTCGTACTGAGCATGAGTAAAGGGACGCGCATCACCTTCAAGCTCGATACCGACACTGAAGTCGTTAAGTGCCTGTCGGCTCTGCCAGCGGGAGCGGCCGGCATGCCAGGCCCTTCGGTCAAAGGGGACAAACTGCACACAGCCTCCATCGCGACGAATCAGCAGATGCGCCGACACACGAAGCCCTCGAATCGACTGAAAAAAGGGGTGAGCATCCCAATCCAGCTGATTGGTAAAAAGTGCCTCGATGTCATCACCGCCAAACGCCCCCGGCGGTAGACTGATCGAATGCAGCACCACCAGCGATATCTCTCCTTCGGGGCGCGCATCCGCATTGGGCGACTCAACCTGTCGAGCGCAGGAAAGGCAGTGATCAACCATCATGCTATCTGGCGTTATATCAGTGCTCATGACGTCAAATCACCGGGAACCCTGTGGAGAGGCATCAAGCGTGCGTGAGGCATCACATCGGGCATGAAAGCCCTGAATAAACGCCTCTCTATCACCTTTCGACAAAAGTCCGATCGGCACAATCCGTGCTCGACGCTCCTGACGAACATGCAGGATGATGCCGCTGCTGCGTACCTTGTCGACCTGAGTAATATCGCGAAAATCGATCGAGATCATACGGGGTTTCCAGGCCGCGCCGCCAATATAGCTAAAGCGCTGCGCCTCCAGCCTGAGTACCGGCGACAAACGCCTGCGTACGGCCAGATTGTTGCCAACCAGAAGCCCCCAGGCAATCAAGGCGACCCCAATGGGGCCTACCGGCCACAGACGCTCCGTCTGCCAGGCATGTACCAGCAATGTAATACCGCCCGCCACCGAAAAGGCAAAGGCCACGCCCAATAGCGTGGTATTGATCTTTTTCTCGGTAAAAAGCATCGGCGTGCTGCCAGCCGCGCCGTGGTGATCCGTCATGATGTTTTATCCTTGCCTCGATACCTGCACGTGCCTTTCAGGCGCATGATGCCACCCGCGTTGGACATCGGGATGGCGACTTTTATCCCGACCCTCGCGAAGCTCTCTCCTGCTGCTGCCCGTGATGTCAGGATGTCGCTGGCGCGTCCGAATGGCATAATCGATTCATGACAACACATGACACGCTCTCTTCCACCAGCGCCTCGATGACGCTCGACATCATTGGCACCATCGAAAGCTGCTATCCTGACAAGTTCGGAATTCCGCGCCAACCGGGACTGGCACCAAGTGCCACGGCCCTTCTGCGCTTCAACGCGCCATTTGATCATCCGGACTGCGTGCGCGGACTGGAACAGTTCAGTCACCTCTGGATCAGTTTTCTCTTTCACCAGAGCCCCGAGCGCTGGACGCCATTGATTCGTCCGCCGCGACTGGGCGGCAATGCCCGCGTTGGTGTGTTCGCCTCACGTTCGACTCACCGACCCAACCGGCTGGGCCTGTCGCTGGTGGAACTGGTGGGCATTGAATATACCCCTTCATTGACACTCATACTGCGGGGGCATGATCTGGTAGATGCCACACCGGTGGTCGATATCAAACCCTATCTACCCTGGGCCGACAGCGCAGACAATGTCCGGGCAGGCTTTGCGCCTGCACCGCCGTCATCTTTAAGGGTCGAACTCAGCCATGAATGCCGGCAAACACTCAACGAGAGAGCCGATGGAGAACATCTTGCCACTCTGATAGGTGAAGTGCTGGCGCAGGACCCACGCCCGGCCTATCGCCGGAACAAGCACGATGACCGCTGCTATGGCGTTCGCCTTTTTGATCTGGACGTGCGCTTTCATGTCGACACGAGCAGCCATAACCATGAAAGCATTATCGTGGTCGACAGACTGGTTCAAATGACCTGACAGGACGGCGGCAGCACACGCCGCCGCCTGTCCGGACATTGATCAGTCGATGGTCTGATCGAAGTCGATGCCGATACGGCGTCCGACCTCTTCATAGGCTTCGATCACGCCGCCCAGCCCTTGACGGAACCGGTCCTTGTCCATTTTTTCGCGGGTAGTGGCATCCCATAGACGGCAACCATCAGGCGAAAACTCGTCACCCAGAGTGACCTCGCCGTGGAACAGACCGAACTCGAGCTTGTAATCCACCAACAGCAGATTGCCGTCGAGAAAGAGCTTTTGCAGGATGTCGTTGATCTGGAAGGTCAGCTCGCGAGCACGTACCAGATGCTCTCGACGGGCCCAGCCAAAGGTTTCGGCCAGCGATTCGTTGATCATCGGATCGCCCTTCTCATCATTTTTGAGAAAGAGCTCAAAGGTCGGCGGCGTCAGCGCAATCCCTTCTTCCACACCCAGACGACGACACAGTCCGCCGGCGGCGATGTTTCGCACCACACACTCCACCGGCATCATGGTCAGGCGCTTGACTTCACACTCGGTATTCGAGCGCAGCCGTTCAAAGTGCACCGGAATGCCCGCTTCCTTCAGGGCGTTCATGATGAACGCGTTGAAGCGGTTATTGACGCGCCCCTTGCGCTCGAGCTGCTCGACCTTCTTGCCGTCAAAGGCACTGGTGTCGTCACGAAACTCGAGAATCAGGCGGTCCGGATCATCGGTTTCAAAAACGGACTTGGCCTTGCCCGCATAAAGTTCCTGGCGTTTTTCCACGAAAGTCTCCGGCAGGGAATCAGAAGGTGATAGAAAAGAGTCGGGGCGGCATTGACGGTCTGTCACGCCCCGCCTGTCATGTCGTTGCATCAGCTGACCGACTGCCAGTCAACGGTGCGTCCCTGCTGGGCAATGACCAGACGCGACTCATCGTTATCCAGCAAGGGCCTTAACGCCTCAAAGGCAAGTTCGGGCAGATTATTCTTCTCTGAGAGGTGCGACGCAACCAGTCGCTGCAGGCGATCAGTACCCAGCGCCTGCAAAAGCTCCGCGGCCTGGCGATTGGACAGATGACCCAGCCGACCGCTGACGCGACGCTTGAGACTCGGCGGATAGGGACCGTAGTCCAGCATTCGCGAATCATGATTGCATTCGATAAACAGCGCATCGCAACGACGGTAGCGCTGGAGCACGTGCGGTGTGACCACGCCCAGATCGGTCAGAAGGCCCAGACGGTGCGCGCCGGCCTGAATCAGATACTGTACCGGCTCGCGGGCATCATGTGGCACGGTGACAGGCGTAATGTCGAAGTCACCAATGCTCAGAGTATCTTCCGGCGTGATCAGCACCACGTCGATGGCTGGATCCGGTTTGAGCGACAACCAGGTCCCGACGGTCATATAGACCGTCAGACCAAACCGATGCGCCAGAGAAGGCACGCCCCGAACGTGATCGATATGCTCATGCGTTACCAGGATGCCGGCCAGCGTGGCCGGATCCATGGCGAGCAACTGCATACGCCTGGTCGCCTCGCGAATCCCGAAGCCGCAGTCCACCAGCAAATGGGTACCCGCACTGCTGACCAGCGTGGCGTTGCCGCGGCTGCCGCTACCCAGCGATGCAAATCGCATCAGCGCAGAATCGAGGCCACACCGTCGAGCAGGTCATGAGACCTTTGCTGATCGACCGGATTGCCGGCACTGTCGGTCACGCTCACGTAGGTGGCGTTATCGCCGGGCAACAGATGCAGCTGATACTGCTGTGTCTCGTCGCTGCTGCCCCGGAACGGAATCCAGCTGCCTTCACCCTTGACGGTATATTCCACGGTGAACACCCGCTCGCTGCGATTTTGATCGATCAGGCGACGGTTGGGCGTCTCGTAGTTGTTCTCCAGCTGCCAGGCAAGTTCTGCCCAGGCACGCGGGAAATCGAGCGCCAGCGCCAGCCGCCAGTTATCATCACGGCTTTCCAGACGAACGCGATCATTGCGCGACAGGTTCTGGGCCACCAGCGATACACCACTTTGTGGCGCGCTGGAGGACAGATACTGACTGACCTGGCTCAGACAAGCATCGACACTCTCGCCGCCCTGCTGGCAATAAACATCCGTGGTGTTATTGCGAATTCCCTGACGCACGGACAGCACACCACGATCCGTCGTGATCTGCCCCGTATTGCCATCAATGTTTTGCACCTGATAGCCATTGGCACGCACAAATTCCTGCAGGCGTGGCCAGACAGCGCCGGGAGCAGCGCTGACCACCAGCCAGCGATTGCCGTCGGCCTGACGAGGCTCAACAAACCGGGTTTCACGATCGCTGGTCGACAGGGTCTGTGGCCGGGGCGGCTCATAACCATCGCGATTTCTGATGAAATCGTTGGAGGCGCGCGGGACCGGCATCGCATCCTGATAGCGGGTCTGATCACGCGAGGCCGGCAGCTCCAGCGGCGCCGTCATTTCCGCATCGGCGTATTCGCTGTTGCGGTCATGGTAATAACCGCCACCACAGCCACTCATCACAAGCAGCAAGGGCGTGACCATCATCCAGCGTGTCTTGCTCATTGATCCATCACTCCGGCCAGCTGCAGCGCCTCGGCTACGGTGGATTGGTATCGTTCGGAAAGCCAGGTCAGGGGTAGTCGAATACCGCTTTCCATCAGACCAAGCTGATTGAGCGCCCATTTGACCGGGATCGGATTGGCTTCGATGCCCAATACCGAATGCAGCGGCATCAGACGAGTATTGATCTGGTGGGCACGGTCATAGTCACCGGCGGTCGCGGCAACACAAAGCTCGTGCATTGCTCGCGGTGCCACATTGGCCGAGACCGATATGGCACCATGACCACCAGCGAGCATGAATTCGCAGGCCGTCGGGTCATCGCCGGAGTAAAGGGCAAAGTCATGCCCCTTGAGACGCTCGATCAGGTCCTCGGCGCGCTCGAGATTACCGGTCGCATCCTTGAGCCCCACGATGTTGTCGATGGCTGCCAGACGATGTGCAGTCTCGTTGTAAAGATCCACACCGGTACGGCTGGGGACGTTATACATGATGACCGGCAGATCGCAGGCCTGGGCCACGGCCTTGAAATGCTGGTATAGCCCTTCCTGGGTCGGGCGGTTGTAATAGGGGGTGACCGACAGGCAGTAATCGGCCCCAACCTCTTTGGCATAACGTGCCAGTTCCACGGCTTCTGCCGTGGCATTGGCACCGGTACCTGCAATGACAGGCACCCGGCCATTGACCGTTTCCACCACCGTGCGAATCACATCGAAGTGCTCGGCAAAGCTCATGGTGGTCGGTTCACCGGTCGTACCGGCCGCCACGATGGCATCGGTGCCGTGCTCGAGATGCCAGCCTACAAGATGCCTCAGGGCGTCCCAGTCGATGGCCCCATCGGCTTTCATGGGCGTCGCCAGAGCGACCATGCTGCCAGTGATCATCCCGCCAACCTCTTCCTTTGAATTCGTTTGAAAGCGGCCATATTGGAGCCGCCGTGATAAACCGATGCCGATACCGTCTGCCGGTGAGGCAGGACATATGGGGTCGGTGATTACGCTGACGATGGTACTCGGCGCACCCCATGCTGTACAGACGCAGCCCGGCAGGAAAACACGTCCGCTCTCGGGAGCGGCTGATTTCACCGCTGGTCTCGGTTATTGTCACAGACCTTGCTCGACACGACGTCGCCGCTTTGGCGCTGTCTCACGGCAGGCCTGAAACCGCGATACCCTTTAATTTTCATGGGAGAACTGGCATGAGCATCACCCCTGGCGCCCCCGCCCCGGACATCACACTGGAGGCCACTGGCGGAACAGATTTCAACCCGACTACCTTCAAGGGTGAGCAGGTTGTGCTTTATTTCTATCCAAAGGATGCCACGCCCGGCTGTACAACTGAGGGGCAGGATTTTCGCGACCGCATGGCCGACTTCGAGCAGGCCGGCACGCGTGTTTTTGGCGTTTCGCGAGACTCGCTTCGCCGACATGAAAACTTCAAGGAGAAGCAGGGTTTCCCCTTCGAGCTGGTCAGTGACCCGGAGGAAACCCTGTGTCGCGCCTTCGATGTCATCAAGCTCAAGAAGCTTTATGGCAAGGAGCACGAAGGCATCGAACGCAGTACCTTTCTGATCGACCGGGAAGGCAACATTGCCGCCCAGTGGCGCAAGGTCAAGGTGGCAGGACACGTCGACGAAGTACTGGCCGCAGCGAAAGCCCTCAACGCCGACCAATAAGACATCACCATGGCCCTGCACGAGTGCAGGGCCTCAGCCATCACTCGGTGGCGACCGTCCCTTCCTTGCGCCGCGCACTGGCGCCACGTGGCCAGGCAAACATCAGCGATTTGATCAGCGTGGCCAGCGGAATGGCGAAAAAGATACCCCAGAACCCCCAGATGCCGCCGAAAAAGAGCACGGCCAGGATGATGGCCACCGGATGCAGATTGACCACTTCTGAAAACAGGAGGGTCACCAGCACGTTGCCATCAAGCGCCTGAATGATGGCATAGGCCAACAGGACATACATGAACTGGGCGTCGAATCCGAAGTGAAGTCCGGCCGAGGCAGCAACCGGCAGTGTGGCTGCCGCGGCGCCAATATAGGGTACCAGCACGGACAGCCCGACCACGATGCCCAGCAGCACCGCGTAGGGCAACCCCAGCGCCCAGAAGGTAAAAAAGGACACCACTCCCACAATCACGATTTCGATAAACTTGCCACGAATGAAATTGGCAATCTGGGTATCCATTTCACACCAGACCCGGGTCATCAGCAGACGCTTTTTGGGCAGCAGCGACAGAAAAAAACCGATCAGTCGCTCGCGGTCCTTGAGCATGAAAAAGACCAGAATCGGTACCAGCACCAGATAGATGATGACGCTCAGCATACCCGCGAGCGAACTCAGCGACAGACTAACGACGCGCCGCCCCAGCTGAGTGGCCTCCTGGCTGGCCGTATTGATCAGGTGCTGAACCTGATCGGGTGTGACGATGCTGGGATAGCGCGCCTGTAGATCGCCCAGAAGCTCCTGACTGCGATACAGCACCGCCGGCAAGCCCTGTACCAGCCGCGCAAACTGATCCCACACCATCGGAAAAATGATCAGGGCAAAAAACAGCATCGCCCCGACAAACATCAAAAGTACCAGGCATACGGCCGGCAGCCGTGAAAGCCCCAACCGCTCGAGCCAACGCACCACACCCTGTAGTAGAAAGGCAAAAACAAGCGCGGTGAAAAATGGCGCCAGCATGCCGCCAAAAAAAATGATGATAGCAAAGCCCAATACCAGCAGGGCGCCCAGCGTGACCGCTTCCTCATCCGAGAGGTAGCGCTCCATGAAATGGTTCCAGAGGTTTTTGAAGGTCATCAAATTATTGTCACCATGAGTGTCCATCCAGCGAGCGCCAACATCAGCATCCCTTGATCAGTACGTAGTACCAGGTATCACCCTCTTGCCGACGCCCGGCAAGCTGATGCGCCGTATGCGCCGCGAAACTTTCAAAATCACGCCACGACCCCGGGTCCGTGCAGATCACGTACAGATACTGCCCTTCTGCCAATGACGCCAGCGCCTGACGCGCCTTTAAAAGCGGCATGGGGCAATCCAGTCCGGTGGCATCCAGCACCAGATCGGCAGCCTGTTTCATCTGCCCGATATCCTCGAATGTTTCCAATGCCACTGGCTCCCCTGCTGGTTGTAATCGGCACGATTTAAAGGCAACTTGATGCCACCGGCAACCTCTGCTGCCTATCGCGGGCCGTCAGTCACTTCTGCCCTTTCATGTCCCCATCGCCATCCGGTAAGCATGTCATGTCAAGGCTCACGCATTTTCGATGCATTATCACAGCAGTCCTGCTGTTTGGTAGTGTTACCACATCGGTAACGGCACCTGCCGGACAGCTCCCAACGCTTGGAGATGCAACCGGAAGCTACAGCAGCCAGGAAGAGTTTCGTCTCGGGCGGGCCTGGCTACGGGAATTTCGAGCTCATGTCGGGCAATGGCGCGACCCCATCACACAGGACTACCTCAATACGCTGGTGGCCAGGCTTTTGCCCAATAGCCAGCTGGGCGATATCACCCCTCTTGTCACCCTGGTATCGAGCCGAACCCTCAACGCTTTTGCCGTGCCCGGTGGCGTCATCGGCATTAATACAGGTCTTTTTGCCTACGCACCTGATCAGGATGCCTTTGCCTCGGTCATTGCCCACGAGATGGGGCACCTCTCGCAGCACCATTTTGCCCGCGAGATGGCGCGCAATGAGCGTACCCAGCTGCCGACCATGGCCGCCATGCTGGCGGGCATGGTGCTGGCCGCCGGCGGCGGTGGCAACCTGGGAATAGCCACCATGGCCGGTACCCAGGCCGCCGCCATGCAGAGCCAGCTGAGCTATTCGCGCCGCTATGAACAGGAAGCCGACCGGGTCGGCCTGCAGGCCATGGCGCGCTCCGGGATGGACCCCACGGCGATGCCGCGCATGTTTGCCACCATGCAGCGCCTCTCCAGCATGCAGGGCAACACCCCGCCCGAATTCCTGCTGACACACCCCATGACCGAATCACGACTGAGCGACACCACCAGCCTGGCTCAGCAGTACAGGACCAACAACATCAGCGACCCGGGCCCCGAATATGACCTGATTCGCGCCCGGGCCATGCTGGCGATGAACATGAGCGACCCGGGCTTCGTGCGTACCCGCCTTGAGCAGGACAAGGCACACCCCATCGCTCTGCGCTATCTCGATGCCCTCAACGACAGTATCAACCAGCGCCCCGATCAGGCGCTGGCAACGTTTGATCAGTTGGCCCGCGAGGCCCCCGATATTCTGATGCTGCCGGCAAGCGCCGCTGATGCCGCGCTGGACGCCGGGCGCCGCGAAGATGCCATTCGCCGCTGTGAACGCATTCTGCGCCTGACACCCGACTACTATCCCGCCCGGATCATTCAGGCCGAGGCGCAGCTGGGGATCAATCCCGAAACGGCCTTTCAGAGCCTGCGAGCTCTGGCCGATACCCATGCCGAAGATCCGGATGTCTGGAATCTGCTCAGCGAAGCCGCCGGGCG
Organism: Kushneria marisflavi; assembly: GCF_002157205.1. Classification (NCBI taxonomy): domain Bacteria; kingdom Pseudomonadati; phylum Pseudomonadota; class Gammaproteobacteria; order Oceanospirillales; family Halomonadaceae; genus Kushneria; species Kushneria marisflavi. Next base: position 713,912 of record NZ_CP021358.1, read on the forward strand.
CAGCAATCGAGAAGACTGGGGGCACCTGGCACTGGCCGAGCAGCTTCAGCTCAAGGGGGATATCGAAGGCGGGCTGGAACAGCTGACGCTGGCCGAAAAGGCGTCACAGCAAAATGGAGATTACGCCCTGACCAGCCGTATTCGGGAACGGCGCAAGGATTTCAAGCAGTACCAGGAGACGCTGGAAAAATTCCGCTAGTCCGGCTTGCAGCCTTTCAAGACAGTGCCTTGCACAGGCAATCAAGTCAGACCCATACAAAAACGCCTCACCCGAAAGGGATGAGGCGTTTTCAAATCTGGTGGGTCGTGTAGGATTCGAACCTACGACCAATTGGTTAAAAGCCAACTGCTCTACCACTGAGCTAACGACCCGAAATTCAGGCATACAATATGAAGCCCAAAACAATGACGATGCTTGTGGTGGGTCGTGTAGGATTCGAACCTACGACCAATTGGTTAAAAGCCAACTGCTCTACCACTGAGCTAACGACCCGACAATCCTGCCGATAATCACAAACATGCCATTATTTCTGTCGAGAATGGTGGGTCGTGTAGGATTCGAACCTACGACCAATTGGTTAAAAGCCAACTGCTCTACCACTGAGCTAACGACCCACTCGACGGGCGCAAATACTACTTTGAAAGCATGCGCGATGCAAGCATCACTTTCATGCGCCGTGTATCAACGACGCCCGCCGCCCTTCCGGCCCGGTGGCGTGCCCGCATTTCCCTTCTGATTATTACTGCCTCGCCGCTCCTGGCCCTTATCACTCTTGCCAGCCGGACGACGATTGCCTGTCGGGGCCGTAGAGCTCCAGTTGCCAAGGTCGCTGCGCTTTTCGTTGCGCTTCTCGCGAGGCGTCATCGGCCGCACTTCATCACGGCGCTCGCTGCGGCGGGACATGCTTTCCTGACGCTGCGACGTCTTGTCCTGGCGACGCGACGTGCCTTCCTGAGCATCGCTTCGCGCCGCTTCCGGCGACTTGACGCCGCGCACGGGGCGACGCTTGTTCTTGTCGCGGTTCCAGCGATTTTTCTCATCGGGTGTCAGCGCCGGCACCTTGCGCTTTTCAAGCCCGGCAAGCTCGGAGAGATCATCCACTTCCTGCTGGGTCAGCTCGGTCCACTCACCGGCCCGGGCGCGCTTGTCCAGAAAGACGCTGCCGTAACGAACCCGCTTGAGGCGGCTGACCGTCAGCCCCTGGGATTCCCAGAGCCTGCGCACTTCACGGTTGCGCCCTTCCATGATGACCACATGGAACCAGGTGTTGATGCCTTCACCACCGAACTCCTGCACGTCGGTAAAGCGTGCCGGACCGTCTTCCAGCATTACGCCTTCGACCATGGCCCGAACATGCTCGATGGTCACTTCCCCCATGACACGAACGGCATACTCGCGCTCGATCTGCATCGAAGGATGCATCAGGCGATTGGCCAGCTCTCCATCGGTGGTAAAGAGCAGCAAACCGCTGGTATTGATGTCCAGTCGACCGATGGCAATCCAGCGCTCTCCGGACAGGCGCGGCAGGTGCTCGAATACGGTGCGACGACCTTCAGGGTCGCGACGCGTGCAAAGCTCCCCTTCCGGCTTGTTGTACATGATGACGCGACGCGACGAGGCCTCACTCGACTTCAGCGTGACCGGGCGGCCATCCACGGTCACCCGGGCATCCTCGGAGATACGATCGCCCAGTTTGGCCGTTTCACCATTGACGTTGATGCGTCCGGCGCCGATGGCAGCTTCCATTTCGCGCCGTGATCCCAGCCCGGCACGGGCCAGTACTTTTTGCAGCTTTTCAGTGTTCATGCGAAGTCTCAATCTTCTGGGTAACTGGTTTGCGTCGATTTCTCATCGGACCCAGCATCCGGGCCGTCGCGATCTGCCTGGTCGCGCAGTCGCTCGGCCAGTCGTTGACCGATCTCATCAAGACTCGGGCTCTGACGTGAAGGCATCGGCGTCTCAATCGACGAGCGTTCGGATGGTCTCTGCTCCCCTTTCGTCGAGTCAGTCAGCACATCCTCGGTATTGCTGCTGCCGTTATCGGCAGCGTCATGATTCATGGTGCTGTGGCCAGCGCGCTCACCGCTGGTTACCTGTTCATCGCTGGCTGGATATTCACCACTGACCTGGCTATCGGCAGGCGTGTCACCCTCGGCACTCAGGTGAGAGCGCTCACCGTCGGGAACTTCTTCCCCGGCTTTCACCGTGGGCTCTGGCGTGGACGCATTGGGCGTGAGTTGCTCAAGCCAGTCAACGGTTTCCCCTTCTTTTACCGCACTGATGGGCGGCAGGGCATCCAGCGTGCGCAGGCCGAAATCATCAAGAAAGCTCCTGGTCGTCGCATAGACCGCCGGGCGCCCGGGTACATCGCGATGCCCCACAACCCGCACCCAGCCCCGCTCAACCAGGGTGCGCATGATCGAGGCGCTGACCGACACGCCCCTGACGTCTTCAATATCGGCACGCGTGACCGGCTGGCGATAGGCAATCAGGGCCAGCGTCTCCAGTAGCGCGCGCGAATAGCGTTGCGGGCGCTCATCCCAGAGTCGTGACACCCAAGGGGAAAGTCCATCGCGCACGCGCAGACGAAAACCGGAGGCGGTCTCTTCAAGCACCAGCGCACTCTGCGTGAGGCGCGCTTCCAGCGTCGATAGTGCTTCGCGCAGCGCTCGACGCCCGGGGCGGTCGTTGTCATCGAAGACCGCCTCCAGTCGCTCGAGCGTCAGCGGCTCACCGGCCGCCAGCATTACGCCTTCAAGGATATGATCAAGCGGGGGCGTCATGACACCCCCGCCTGGTCGTCCGGCTCAAAGGGCTGTTCGAGGGCATCTTCCTCGCTATCGGGCTGCTGCACCCGACCACGCACGTGAATGGGCGACAGCGGCGCGTTCTGTACGATTTCGATCAATCGCTCCTTGCTCAGCTCCAGAATGGCCATAAAGGTCACGACGACCCCGGCCTTGCCTTCCTCGGGATCAAAAAGCGCCTCAAACGCGGTGAACTGCTCGTCGTTGATGCGCTCAAGAATGGCCATCATCCGCTCGCGGGTCGAGAGGACCTCGCGGGTAATCTGATGTTCCTGCTTGAAATCGGCGCGCTGCATCAGGGCCGAGAGTGCCCCGAGAAGCTCCGACAGCTCGACGTCGGGATGCTGAACGCGAGGCTGTAACACCGGCAGTCCGGCATCGGCCTGATACCAGTCACGCCCCTGACGCGGCAGTTCATCGATGGCCTGGGCGGCCAGCTTGATCTGCTCGTATTCCTGAAGACGCCGCACCAGCGCAGCGGTCGGGTCTTCTTCGTCATCCTCTTCGCTGGCACGGGGTGGCCGCGGCAGCAGCGTGCGCGACTTGATCTCGGCCAGCATGGCGGCCATCAAGAGATACTCGGCGGCCAGATCGATCCCGCTAACCTTCATGAGCTCCACATACTCGATGTACTGACGGGTCACGGCAGCCACATTGACGGCCAGAATATCGAGGTTCTGACGCCGGATCAGATACAGCAGCAGATCCAGTGGTCCCTCGAAGGTTTCCAGAAAGACACGCAGCGCCTCCGGCGGAATGTAAAGATCCTCCGGCATCTCATGCAGCGGCTCACCGCCGACCATGACGGCAGGGGCAGCCTCGGGGGTCGGGCTGTGAAGATCACCGGACTGGGTCATGGAATATGAGAAGAAGGCTCAAGGGACACGGGGCATTGGCCCAAGTTTATCAGGCCGCCCCGCTTCAAGCATCTGCCGCCTGAGGTTGGAGTCAGCAGCAATCAGGCAGGCCGTCCGGTTCTCGCAAAACGGCGATAGGCGAAAGGCTCGTCGCGACCGGCCTCTTCGAGTGTCAGCGTCTGGATCTCCTCATGCCAGGGCGAATACTGGCATACCGGATCCATCTGTCGAGCGTCACCGGTGATCATCAGCGCCTGACAGCGACAGCCACCATGATCGATGTCGAGACGATCGCAGCTCTGGCAGGTATCGGGCAGAAAATCAGTCCCGCGAAAGGCATTGAAGGCCGGCGAGTGATACCAGACATCCGAAAGGCTGTGCTCGCGCACGCTCCAGAATTCGAGCCCCGGAATCGTCTGTGCCGCGTGGCATGGCAATCCCAGCCCCGAGGGCGTGACGTTGATCGTCTGCTGGCCCCAGCCGTTCATGCAGGGCTTGGGAAAATGGGCGTAGTAATCCGGCACGACCGAGTCGATCGCCAGACGACCCTTGAGGCGAGCCTGGGCGGCCTCCACGGTTCGAAGCGCCGTCATGACGTCGGCACGACGCGGCATCAGCGCCCCACGATTATGCAGCGCCCAGCCGTAATACTGGGCATGCGCCAGCTCCAGACGCTCAGCGCCCAGATTCAGGGCCAGATCGATAAAGTCTTCAATCTGGTGAATATTGGCGCGATGAACCACCACGTTGATGGTCAGGGGCAGCCCCCGCTTTCGAACCTCACCGGCGAAGGCACATTTTTTATCAAACGCCCCCCGCATCCCCGAAACATGTTCGGTGACGGTATCATCGGCGCCCTGGAAAGAGAGCTGAACGTGATCCAGCCCGGCAGCGTCGAGCGCCGTTAGCCGCTCCGGTGTAATACTGACGCCGGCAGTGATCAAATTCGAATAGAGCCCTTCACGAGCGCAGGTTTCGACCAGCTCGACCAGATCCGGCCGGGCTGCCGGCTCGCCGCCTGAAAGGTGTACCTGCAGCACGCCCAGTGCGGCGGCCTCACGCAGCACGCGCTGCCAGCCGGCGGTATCCAGCTCCTCATTACGGCGTTCAAGCTCGACCGGATTGGAGCAGTAGGGGCACTGCAGCGGGCAACGGTGCGTCAGCTCGGCCAGCAGCCCCATGGGCGGCGGGACGGGCCTGTTGGTCGGAACCACATCACTCATGGGACTACCTCCAGCACGCCGCGATCGATCAGGGCATGAAACAGCGCCAGCACGTCATGGCGAATTCGGTCCCGCTCGGCGTCAAAGTCGATCACCAGCGCGTCGATGATCTCCGACACGCAACGCTTGCCATCGACGTGGGACATGATCGCATGAGCGATCGCATCAAGCTGAAATATTCGCTCTGGTGCCAGCAGCACCCAACCACCACGAGCCGCATCCTCACGCATACGTACGCCGCGTGGCAGGCGCACTACAGCGTTATCGTCAAGCCGCTTGCTCAAGGCGTGGCTCCTGCGATCAGGCCGGTTTTGCCATCCCAGGCGCCCGGCGGTCGATGACCTTCCACATAGGCATGCTGAAGTGCGTCCAGCATCGTCCAGAGCACATCACACTTGAACACCAGTGCCTCCAGCACGGCCTGCTGCTGGTCGGCACGCCTGGCGTGCTCGCGCACATAGGCCAGCGCCCGTTCGGCATCGTGCGGCGCCTGTGTCAGACGCGGACGAAAATAATCCAGCGTCTCCTCGGAGACAAAGTCGTAGTGCTCGAGCATGCCCGAGACCCGAGTGCCGATCACCATGGGCGAAAACAGCTCGGTCAGCGAGGAGGCCACCGCCTCCAGCAGCGTGCGGTCACGCACAAAATGCGTATAGGCCTCTACCGCGAAACGCGTTGTCGGCAGGATGCGCCGGGTCGAGCGCACCATCTCACGCTCTAGCCCCAGCCCGTCGGTGAGTTTCAGCCATCGCTCAATGCCGCCTTCACCGGGCGCCTCACCGTCATGATCGACCAGTCGGCTGCGCCACTCGCGCCGCCATTCAGGGTCCCCCAAACGCGCCATCAGGGTGGCATCCTTGATGGGGATCATCGCCTGATAGTAATAACGATTAAGCGCCCAGGCCCGTACCTGGCAGCGATCAAGCTCACCACCTTGCAGCGCAAGCTGGAACGGGTGGCGGTGGTGATAGCGCGCCTCACCGATCTCGCGCAGACGCGCTTCCAGCGCCTCGACACTCATCGGCTCGGTCACTTCCGTCAGGGCGTCCTGATACGAACTCACGAAGTAATCTCCATGCCGTCAAAGGCAATCTCCCAACCGGCACCTTCGGCCTCTCGCCGTTCAGGGCTGTCCTCGATCAGGACGGGATTGGTGTTATTGATGTGAATAAAGATGCGCCGATCAATGACTACATCGGACAGCGCCTTCATGCTGCCCGCCTCCCCTGACATCGACATATGACCCATGCGCTGACCGGTCTTTTGACCGACACTGGCAAGAATCATTTCGTCATCGCGCCACAGGGTGCCATCAAAGAGCAATGCCGCGGCCCCATCGAGCCGCTCCGCCAGACGCGGCGTCACGGTGGCGCAGCCGGGAATATAATAAAGTCGCTGGCCATCGAGTTCGAACTCGACACCCACGGTGGACTCCCCTTCGGCACCGATGTCGACCTTATCCCCTTCCAGATAGAGCGCGGTCTTGCCGGGCACGGCAAAAACCGTCGCCATCAGGCCGGGCAGCAGCTCGATACGGCTATCAAGCGCCACATCACAGCGCTGGACGCAGTCGGCGGCCAGCACGTTGAAAATCGGGTTGTCACGCAGCACGCCGTGAATCTCGGGCGTGGCATAGAGTCGAAACGGGGAGCGTTCGCGCAGGCTCAAAAGACCCGCCACGTGGTCCACGTCACCATTGGTGACCAGAATCGATTGAATCGGCGTATGGCGATCATGCCCCCTGGGCTGAAGCGTCGGTTCACGCTGCAGCTGGGCGAGCACTTCCGGGGCACAGTTGATCAGCGCCCACTGCTGCCCATCGACCGAGACGGCAATCGAGGACTGGGTCCTAGGGACAACGCGTTGAGGGGCGGTGCGGGCGAGGCGACAGACGTTGCAACAGCAGTTCCATTGAGGCAGGCCGCCACCGGCGGCCGCCCCCAGTACGCGAACGCGCAAACGCCGCGCCCTGTCATGTTCACTCTTCAATGTCGATTTCAATCTCGGCAGGCAGGTAAACACTGGCTTCCATACCAGCACTGATTTCCTTGACTTCGGGTGCAGACCAGCTCATGAGAGGCTCCTTGACCGCCAATGCGATCACAAATCGATGGTAACAATGCTGCCGGACGGCAACGGCCTATATCTTAGCAGAATAACGATATTTGGTGCTGCCCTCATCAGGCGCCGTCGGCGCTATCAGCACGGCGATAGCGTCCCTCATAGTCAAAAAGACGCTCGCGTACCTGCCAATAGCGCCCCACCTTGCGACCGACCACAAAGTCCGGATGTCGCAGACGCTCGCGTGAGGCGATCACCTCCTTGATCGTGGACGGCTGCCAGTCGATGCCGGGCGCACGCAGATGTGGCTTCAACCAGGCGTGATAAAAGGCCTTGCGCTGAGCGGGCGTTTCCAGGGCGTACCACTCTGAAAGCGTCGCCCCGTCCTCATCGACATAGGAGACCTTCAAACGCGCCAGCCCGCGACCGTTGACGCTCTCCTCAAGCATCATGCCACTGACCCGCAGCACCCGAGCATCCTTGAGTTTCAGGGCATCGCGCAGCTTGTCATCGGCATCGATCAACTGCTCCTGACAGTGGCGACAGCGCCGGGCTGCAATGTCATTTTGCACCCCGCAATGCTCGCAGACCTTGTAGCGGAAGCGAAAATCGCACTGCACTGACGCACCGCGTTCCTTTTCGACCAGCCCCTGACAGCGGCGCCCAAAATGCTCGATGACCAGCTCGCCATCGCGCTTGCCCCAGAAAATGTTGGCAAACCCGCATTCGGGACATTCGACCTGTACCGGTTCACTGTCACTGTCCGGGCGCGGTGCATCAATTTCAGGCCCATAGAGCTCCCAGGGATTGCCCGCATAATCCAGCACCAGGCATTCGGTCTTTCCGGGAGACAGGCGCAACCCTCGCCCGACGATCTGTTGGTACAACCCGACCGATTCGGTCGGACGCAGAATCGCGATCAGATCCACGTGCGGCGCGTCAAAGCCGGTGGTCAGCACCGCCACGTTGACCAGATACTTGAGCTTTCGTGCCTTGAAAGCCTCAATCAGGGCTTCGCGTTCACGGCCGGGGGTCGTGCCGGTCACCAGTGCCGTCTGCCCCTCGGGCAGATAGCCCATGATCTCTTCAGCATGTGCGACGGTCGCGGCAAAGATCATCACGCCCTGGCGATCATGGGCACGGGCCATGACATCTTCAATGATCACTGGTGTGGCCCGATTGCCGCTGACCACCCGGTTGAGATCGGACTCGGCGTACTGGCCGCCCGCGCGCGGCGCAAGCTGTGAGAAGTCATAGCGCGCCACGGCAGCATCAATACGCCGTGGCTCGGCCAGATAGCCCTGTTTGACCATGACCCGCAGGGGCTGCTCGAACACGCAGTCACGAAAGAACGAATGTTCAGGGCCGCGCACCATGCCGTGATAATGGCGGTGGTAGATGAACCCCTGCCCCAGCCGATAGGGCGTCGCCGTCAGACCCAGCACCTTGATATCCGACCGACTCGCCCGCAGATGATCAATCACTCGCTGGTAACTGCCGGGTGACTGTCGCTGCTTGCCGTTCGCGTTGTCATCCACCATTGGGGCCACTCGATGGCACTCATCGATGACCAGCAGCGTGAACTGACCGTCGTCAAACTCGTCAAGCGCATTGATGACGGACTGTACCGAGCCAAAGACTACCTGGCGCTGGCTGTCTCGTCGCCCAAGGCCTGCGCTGAAAATGTCGGCGCTGAGCCCATAGGCTTCATATTTGGCATGGTTTTGCGCCACCAGCTCACGCACGTGGGCAAGCACCAGTACACGACCGCGCGCGATTCGTGCCAGCTCGGCAATCACGAGGCTCTTGCCGCTGCCGGTCGGCAGAACCACCACTGCCGGGTCGTGGCTGCGACGAAAATGACCGACGACGCGCTCGACGGCTTCCTGCTGGTAGGGCCGTAGCCTTGGGGGTGTCGTTAAAGACGCTGACATGTCCTTATACTGATCCTGTCATTTCCGAGTTTTGAAACGGGCTGGATGTTTAAAACCGTCACCGCTGGTGACCAAAGAGGCGCGCAATGCAGGCCAACACACAGATCGAGTACTATATTGAAGGCCTGGGGAGCCTGGATTTCCAGGTAGAAGCCATCGATAAGCACGCCGCGCGCATTACGCTTGAAAACCTTGAGTTCATACTGGTGGTGGCCGAAGACGAACCGGCCTTTTTTCAGCTGATGCTACCCGGCGTCTGGCAGGCCGATGCCGGTACCGACCGTGCCCAGCTGCTTGATATTGCCAATGACGTCATGAATGCCATCAAGGCAGCCAAGGTCGTCATTCACGGTGAAGCCGTTCATGTCAGCGTGGAGCAGTTCGTGGCAGGCCCGGAACAGGGCATCGCGCTGGTTCCGGGACTTCTGGAACTTTTGCGAAGCGCCGTGGCAGAGTTTCATGAACGCATGGGCATGGGTCCGGCGCCCAGAGTTCATTAATGCGCCATCAACACTATAGTGATGCCGTAGCACGTTGTTGCCGCCCCGAACACCTTAATGTCCTGCTGCTTAAAGTCCTAAAGGGAGAATCATGATGAGCGTGACCAATGGCAATTTTGTCGTTCTGGCCGAATTCAGGATCAAGGAAGGCCAACGCGATGCGTTTCTGGCGCTGGCTCATAACGATGCCAACGAATCACTGGCCAACGAAAGCGGCTGTCATCAGTTTGATGTGCTGGTGCCGGAAGAAGATGGCCACACCGTGATCCTTCACGAGGTTTATACCGACCGCGCGGCCTTCGACAAGCATATGGAAATGCCGCATTACAAGCCGTTCAAGGAAGGCACCGATCCGCTGCTCGAACACGCCCCCAGCGTCCGTTTCCTGAGCCCGGCTGCCCGCCCGCAGAACTGAGCTCCTGCCCGCACAAGGCATGCCTGACACATGAAAGGACCTCTGGAAAGAGGCCCTTTTTCATGTCCATTCATCGATGTTGATGAGCGCTTAGCCGATCCACTTTCTGGCATTACGGAACATGCGCATCCAGCCACCGGCTTCCTGCCACTCCTGCGGACGCCAGGAGTTGGTGACCGCCCGTGCCACGCGCTCGGGGTGCGGCATCATGATGGTCACACGGCCATCACGGCTGGTCAGGCCGGTAATGCCGGACGGCGAGCCGTTGGGGTTGGCGGGATAGCCGGTCGTCACCTCACCGAAGTTATCGACATAGCGCAGCGCGACCGTACCGCTCGCCTGCGCCTGACGAAGGTGGCTTGCATCACTGAACTGCGCCTGCCCTTCCCCATGCGCCACCGCAATCGGCATTCTGGAGCCTGCCATGTCGGCCAGAAACAGCGAGGGCGTGGATTCCACACGCACCATGGAGACGCGCGCCTCGTACTGCTCGGACAGGTTACGCACAAACCGCGGCCAGTGATCGGCCCCCGGAATCAGTGACTTGAGCTGTGAGAGCATCTGACAGCCGTTGCACACGCCAAGGGCAAAGGTATCTTCGCGCTCGAAGAAGTGCGCAAACTGATCGCGCCCACGCTCGCTAAAGAGTATCGACTTCGCCCAGCCCCCGCCGGCGCCCAGCACGTCACCATAGGAGAATCCACCGCAGGCCGCAGCCCCCTGGAAGTCGGTCAAATCCACGCGACCTTCCAGGATGTCCGACATGTGAACGTCAATGGCCTCAAAACCGGCGTTGGTGAAGTTCCACGCCATCTCAAGCTGACCGTTGACGCCCTGCTCGCGCAGAATTGCCACACGAGGAGCAGCGCCCTTGTTGATAAAGGGGGCGGCCACATCGTCATTGACGTCATAGCTCAGACTGGCATGCAGTCCGGGGTTGCGGGTTTCATCAAGGCCGTCGAACTCCTGACGAGCGCAGTCCGGGTTATCCCGGCGCGCCTGCAGCTGATAGCTGGTTTCCGCCCAGGTACGAAGGGCATGCACCCGGGTAGACTCGATCAGTGTGGCGTCATAGAGCGTGACCGAGAAACGGTCGTCTCTGGTCGGAGTACCGATGCGATGCACGCAGTCAGCAAGCCCGGCGGCTTCCAGCGTGGCGAGCACGGCATCGATCTCATCGCGACGAACCTGAATGACGGCGCCCGGCTCCTCGGCAAACAGTGCCTCGGTCGCGTGGTGGGCATCGCGCACCAGCTCGTCGAGTGTGATGGCCAGACCGCAGTGACCGGCAAAGGCCATCTCGGCCAGCGTGGTCAAAAGTCCGCCATCACTGCGGTCATGATAGGCCAGCAGTCGATTGTCACGATTGAGGGTCTGAATGGCGCGGAAGAAACCGGCCAGATCTTCGGGCGCGTCCAGATCCGGCGCGTGAGCGCCCAGCTGGCCATAGACCTGCGCCAGTGCAGAGCCACCCAGACGGTTCTTGCCACGTCCAAGATCGATCAGCAGCAGTTCAGTGGCATCCACAGAGGCCAACTGCGGCGTCAGGGTCTTTCGGGTATCGCTGACCGGGGCAAAGGCCGACACGATCAATGACAGCGGCGCTGTCACGGCCTTGTCGCGTTCGCCATCACGCCAGGCGGTACGCATCGACATCGAATCCTTGCCGACCGGAATCGCAATATCCAGCGCCGGGCACAGCTCCATACCGACTGCGTGGACCGCGTCATACAAGGCCTGGTTTTCGCCTTCGTGATCGGCCGCGCTCATCCAGTTGGCTGAGAGCTTGATATCACCAAGGGACTCGATGGGCGCCGCAGCAATATTGGTAATCGCCTCGGTGACAGCCAGACGCGCCGAGGCGGCAGGCGAAATCAGGGCTGTGGGCGTGCGTTCACCCATCGCCATGGCTTCGCCGGCATCGGTATCAAAGGAGGCCGTGGTCACGGCGCAGTCCGCCACCGGGATCTGCCATGGCCCAACCATCTGATCACGTACGCTCATGCCACCTACGGTACGATCGCCGATGGTGATCAAAAAGTTCTTTGAAGCCACTGCCGGCAGCTGCAGAACACGGTCCATGGCCTCATTGAGGTCCAGATTGTCCAGCATCAGGGGCGGCTGGGCGAGCTCGCAACGCTCGAAGCTGCGCTGCATTTTAGGCGGTTTGCCAAACAGCACGCTCATGGGCAGGTCGATGGGACGGCTTTCAAAGTGCTCGTCAACGACCGTAATCTCATGGGCTCTGGTGGCTTCACCCACCACGGCAAACGGGCAGCGCTCACGGGCACACAGCGCCTCGAACTGCTCGATGGCCTCCGGCATCACGGCCAGCACATAACGCTCCTGTGCCTCGTTGCACCAGATTTCCAGCGGCGTCATGCCGGGTTCGGCACTGGGCACATCACGCAGGTTGAACAATCCGCCGCGACCGCCGTCCTTCACAAGCTCTGGCAACGCATTGGAAAGCCCGCCGGCACCCACGTCATGAATAAAGCTGATCGGGTTGTCTTCCCCCAGCGCAATACAGCGATCGATGACTTCCTGAGCGCGACGTTCCATCTCGGCGTTGTCGCGCTGAACCGAGGCAAAATCCAGGGCATCGCTGGTGCTGCCGGAGGCCACGGACGAGGCGGCCCCGCCGCCCAGACCGATCAGCATGGCCGGCCCGCCCATGACAACCAGCTTTGCACCTTCGGCGATTTCGCCCTTGAGCACATGCTCATCACGCACGTTGCCGTAGCCGCCGGCCAGCATGATGGGCTTGTGATAGCCACGTCGCTCGACGCCGGCCAGGCCGATCACGTCATGCTCATAGGTGCGGAAATAGCCGTTGAGCGCCGGACGACCAAATTCGTTATTGAACGCTGCGGCACCGATCGGGGCCTCGATCATGATGTCGAGCGCGCTCTTGATGCGTTCTGGTTTGCCGTAATCGAACGCCTCCCACGGCTGCAAAAGCTCGGGAATACGCAGATTGGACACGGTAAAGCCGGTCAGACCGGCCTTGGGCTTGCCGCCGCGGCCGGTCGCGCCTTCATCACGAATCTCGCCGCCGGCGCCGGTCGCCGCGCCCGGGTAGGGGGCAATGGCCGTCGGGTGATTGTGCGTTTCGACCTTCATCAGGATGTGGATCGGCTCCTGATGCGTGACGAAACGAAAGTCACGGCTGTCAGCCAGAAAGCGCCCTGCCTCATGACCACGGATAATGGCAGCGTTGTCGCTGTAGGCAGACAACACATTATCCGGCGAGCACTGGTGAGTGTTACGGATCATGCCAAACAGCGAATGGGGCTGCGCCTGACCATCAATGTGCCAGTCGGCATTGAAGATCTTGTGACGGCAGTGCTCGGAGTTGGCCTGAGCGAACATCATCAGTTCGACATCGCTGGGGTTGCGCCCAAGACCATTGAAGGACTCGACCAGATAGTCGATTTCATCTTCGGCCAGTGCCAGACCCAGCGTCACGTTGGCCGCCACCAGAGCCTCGCGTCCGCCCTGAAGAATATCCACGTGGCTTTCCGGCGCCGGCGAATGACGCTGAAACAGTTTCGCGGCATCGCTTGAATCCACCAGCACGGTCTGCGTCATGCGATCAGCCAGTACCTGTCGAATCGCCTCGACCTCATCTCTGGAGGGCAGTGCATCGGTTTCGACAAAATAGGCCACACCCGCCTCGATTCGGCGCACTTCATGCAGGCCGCAGTTGTGGGCGATGTCGGTGGCCTTGGAAGACCAGGGGGAAACGGTACCAAAGCGCGGCACGACCAGATAAAGCGCACCGGCGGGCACTGAATCTGCCCGCTCGCCGGCCTCCAATAGCGCACAAAGACGTTCAAGTGCCCCGGGCTCCGGCGTCTTCTCGACGTCCAGAAAATAGCGGTGCATCGCCTGCACGCCGGTCACGCCCGGCATGGCCTCGCGCAAACGGGCAAGCAGGCGGGCATGACGAAAGGAAGAAAGGGCACTCTGGCCGTGCAGCTCGAGCATGACGAACGAAGCCTCTACTGACTGACAGGAAATGAGGTGTGGTACAGGAGCGCTATCGAAAGGATCACGCTCCCCGTGTTGAAACAGCGCCAGGCGGCGAGGGCGTCATCATACTGGAAAGCGGCTCGCGTGGCGAAGGCCGAGGCCGTGCGTCGGTCATGGATCGAAATCATCCGAAAGGCTGAGACTATCGTGCAGTTAAGACCCATCGACTAGCCGCCTCCGGTTGGCATCGGTATCTTGTGCCATCTTTCAAACGGTCGTTTTCTCACAATGCACAGGCATTTTTTACGCACAACCCGAAGGATTGCAGGGCTGGTAGTAGCGCTATTGCTGCTGCTCACGCCTGCCCGCGCGATCTCGACGTGGTCTGACGCGCTGATGCCGATGCTTGCCAGTACCACTCTCTCCGAGATCAAACAGCGTGACTTCCTGGAAATCGCCACGCGCAACGCGCCAGCCACCTTCCATGAAGGCCGTCAGGGACCAACCGGCTTCGAGTTCGAACTTTTTCGCCGCTTTGCCAATGACCTGGGCGTCAGTCTGGCCGTGGAAGATGATCACCATATTAGTGATGTACTGAATAACGTGGCCACCGGGCGTACCGATATCGGCGCTGCCGGCCTGGTGCTCGACCCACTGCGTGGGGATGTCATCTACTCCCAGCCCATCATGTCCATGCAACCCATGGTGGCATACCGGCGCGGCATGCAGGCGCCCCGAACGATCGAAGACCTTGACGGGCTGGATATCGGTACGGTAGCCGGTGCAGGCACCAGTCGGGTACTGCATGAGCTTCAAAAGACACACCCGTCGCTGACCTGGCGGGAAAGTCCCGACCTGGAAACCACGGATCTTCTGGCCATGGTAGAAAGTGGCAAACTGGATGCCGCCGTGGTCTATGCTCACGAATTCAAGCTGAGTCGTCTATTCTTTCCGAATGTGGCCAGAGCGCTACCGATTGGCGAACCGGTCACGCTGGCATGGGCATTTCCTGCCCGTACCGATCCCTCGCTGGTGGAGCGCGCCAATGTCTTCATCGATCAAATGCGGCGCAGCGGTGATCTTGAGGGTTTAACGCAAAAGTATTTTGGCCATGACGACTATCTTGAATATGTCGGCGCGCGACGCTTTATCGCCCAGGCCCGATCGAATCTCGATCAGTGGTTGCCCGACTTTAAACGGGCGGCCATCGAAAACGGTTTTGACTGGAAGCTGCTTGCGGCCGTGGGTTATCAGGAATCACACTGGAAACCGGGTGCGGTCTCCCCGACCGGCGTCAAGGGATTGATGATGCTGACCCGGGCAACGGCCAGTCACATGGACGTTGATAATCGCGAAGATCCACAGCAGAGCATTGATGGTGGTGCCCGCTATCTGCGCTATCTGCATGATCGAATTCCCGAAAGGGTCGCCGAACCGGACAGAACATGGATGACGCTGGCCGCCTATAATCTGGGGCTGGGTCATCTGTATGATGCACGACGACTGGCACGTCTTCAGGGTCATGATCCCGATCAGTGGGACTCCATCAGGGAGATGCTGCCACTTCTACAGGAAAGCAGCTGGTATAGCCGTGTGGAACATGGCTTTGCACGTGGTAACGTAGCCGCACTCTATGTGCGTAACATCAAACGCTACGAAGAAATCCTGAACTGGGTAGAGCGCAGCCAGCATCAGCTTTCATCACTTGACCGTGCCACTGCCAGCAACACGCCCACTGCCGTCTTCGAGACCATACCGCCTGTTCCATGAAAGCCTTTTTCGCCCGCCATGGTGACCTGCTACTGACCCTGTGTGCCCTTCCCTGCGTCGCAGCAGGGTGGTGGCTGACGCCGCCCGTGGAGCATCTGCTGCTGGCACTGGTCGGCATGGTCACCCTCTCAAGACTTGGGATGAATGTGACCCGCCGTTGGCGGCCGTATCGTCTCAGGCCTTTTGCGATCATGATCACGGGTATCACCCTGATACCATTATTGGCACTTCTGGCTTCATTTTTACTGCCGGATGCCGCCGTGAATTATGCCCAATGGTCACTGATTTTCGATCACTGGCCCGAGCAGGCACCCTTTTATTCGATTCGTCCGTCCATTCTGATGACGGTCGCGCTGGTGCTTTTACTGGTTCTGCCACTGTTCTCATCGCGCCCGGGAGAGATCGGCCCCATCGGCCTCGCCATGGCCACCATGCTGACAGCAACACACCTCATCGAGCAGCACGGGTTCATCTCGCTTCATGAGGTCTCACTGTCAACGCCTACCCTGCTGGCCATTGTTCTTTTACTGGCCGCTGAATTCGTGACCCAGTGGCCAAAGCGACGCCTGGCCACCGTTGGCATTGCCCTGGCCGCCTCCATGACGGTTTTACTGATACTGCTGGTACTCTGGCACTATCACAACAGCCAGAATATTCGCGATGTCAATCAGGTGGCCCGCACCCGCGTTGACGCGCTCAGCGAGAGACTGGGTCAGGAGATCAGCGTCAGCGACCAGGCCATGCAGCGCTTTGCCATTAGTTGGGACTCTGCCGGAAGCCTGCCATCCAGTCGTGCATGGACGCACCGAGCCAAACACCTTGTTGAACATTTCGACTATATGCGAACCATTGCCTATATCGATCGGCAAGGACCTCGTATCCGGCACGCCTATCCGCTGCAGAACAATCAGCCCCTGCTCGGCCATCACGTACTCTCCAGTGATGATGACATCGCTCTGCCCGATGCCCTGCAGGGGAATGCCAGTGCGACCGGCATGGTCAGTCTGACCAACGGCGGGCGTGGCGTGATCTTCTATCAACCCATCCACGACCTTGACACAGCCGCCATTAACGGCGCGGCGGGCTTCGTGATCGATCCGGCACGCCTGTTTGCAACCATCGATGATGCGCAGGACAGCCAGAACTTTCGCATTAGGGTGATGCAGAATGGCACGACGTTGTACAGCTCCAATACTCGTGAAGCCCTGAGCATGCTCGAGCACTGCAATATTCTTCGGCTGGGCCAGAGCAACTTCACGATCTGCGCCGAGGCCAGCTATGCCAGGCTGTTTGATGAGCGCTCAAAACTGCCGGCCGTTGTATTGATCACCGGGCTGGTCTTTACCTGGATGATTTATCTGTTGATGTACTTTCATCACCGCCTGCGCCAGCGCCATAACGGGGTCAAGGATGCCAACTATCGCCTGAGAGGCGAGGTGGAAAAGCGCATTGCCCTGCAGCAGGAGGTGGAATGGCTGGCGCAGCATGATGAGCTGACAAAGGTGCCCAATCGGCGCTATTTCAGCCAGTGGGTCGAGAAACTCGATGCCAGCCGGACCCGGACGATCATCGTGATCGATATTGACCACTTCAAGAAGATCAATGATCTGCTGGGACATCCAACGGGGGATCACTACCTGCAGCGCGTCGCTCACTGTCTGCAGGATATCGTCACCCGCCATGGCGGACTGCTGGCCCGTTTTGGTGGAGAGGAGTTCATTGCCTGTCTGCCCGACATCTCACCGGAAAAGGCTGCCGAGGTGGGCGAGCAGCTACGTCGCGGTGTCGAAGCGCTAAACCTGACAAGACACGATGGCCACACCATTGTCACCATCAGCCTCGGACTGATTACGACACGCCGCGCCAGCGATAACCTGCCGGACCTGATTCAGGCCGCCGATCAGGCGCTTTACCGGGCCAAACTGGCAGGACGCAATCGCGTTGAACTGGCGGGCATGCTGGATACAAGCGCCTGACCCTTCAGGAAGATCGACGGCTCGCAAAGAAGGTTTTCAAAAGCCGGCGGGCGGGTGCCACCAGCACGCCCGAAACAACCTCTACCTCATGGTTGTGCCAGGGCTGAGCAAAGAGATTGGCCTTTGACTGCGCCATACCGGTTCGCGGCTCCGCCACGCCATAGACGACTCGCGCGATCCGCGCATGAATGATGGCTCCGGTGCACATTAAACAGGGCTCCACGCTGACATACAGGGTACAGCCGGTCAGCCGGTAATTGCCGGTACGCTTGCCGGCATCGCGCAGGGCCTGCACTTCGGCATGCGCCGTGGGATCATGCTGCCCGACCGGCGCATTGAACCCCTCACCAATGATCTCGCCTTCGGCGCTGACCACGACGGCCCCGACCGGTACTTCTCCTGCTGCCATGGCAAGGTGCGCCTGATCCAACGCCCGATGCATATAGAACTCGTCGCTGCGCATGATCGCTTCCCTGTCGCCAAATCGACCCATGATATAAAAAAACCGGCGCCCACAGGCACCGGTTCTCGTAAATATCATGGGTCAGTCGACATTCGACTGCCCCGGGCCTCACTATCAGGCCGCGCTGTCGGCTTTCAGAGACGCCATATCGATCACGAAACGATAGCGGACATCGCCCTTTTGCATGCGATCCCAGGCCTCGTTGATCTGATCGATGTTGATCATCTCGACATCACAGGTGATGCCATGTTCGGCGCAAAAATCCAGCACTTCCTGGGTTTCGGGCATGCCGCCGATGAGCGAGCCTGCCAGCACCCGGCGACGGAAGACCAGATTGGCACCGCTGACAGCCGGATCCAGCGGCTCGAGCAGGCCGACCAGGATATGAGTGCCGTCCGGCTTGAGGGCATTGAGATAGGGGTTGATGTCGTGCTGTACCGGAACGGTATCGAGCATGAAATCGAAGGTTTCGGTCACGGCCGCCATCTGCGCTTCATCGGTGGAGACCACCACATGATCAGCGCCCTGCTTTTTCGCTTCGGCCACCTTGGATTCGGATCGGGTAAAGAGCGTTACCTCGGCCCCCATGGCGCTGGCCAGCTTGACGCCCATATGGCCCAGACCACCCATGCCAATAATCCCGACCTTGTCGCCCGGCTTGACACCGTAATGCTTGAGCGGGGAATAGGTAGTGATTCCGGCACACAGGATCGGCGCGGCGGATTTGAGATCGAGACCGTCCGGCATGCGTACCACGAATCGGTCACTGACCACGACAGAGTCGGAGTAGCCGCCCTGGGTCAGGGTGTTGTCGTGGCGGTCGGGACTGCCGTAGGTCATGGTGAACCCTTCGGCGCAGTACTGCTCGAGACCGCTGTTGCAGGAATTGCACTGACGGCAGGAATCCACCATACAGCCAACGCCCACAATATCGCCTGCCTTGAAATTTGTTACGTCATTGCCCACGGCGGTCACACGACCCACGATTTCATGCCCCGGAACGACCGGATAGGTCGCCATGCCCCAGTCATCGCGGGCGAAGTGAAGATCGCTATGGCAGACACCGCAGTAGAGAATCTCGATGGAAACATCATCAGCGCGCGGCGTGCGACGCTCGAAGTTCCAGAGTGCAAGCGGGGTTTCAGCACTATGGGCAGCGTAGCCCCTGGCGGGTGTCGACATAATCTTTCTCCTGCGTATCAAAACCGGACATCCGCATTCAGGCGGATATCCTAGAGTGATTCCAGTGTGGTATCGAAATCCGTCCTGCACCATACACGGTTCTGCTTGTCACTTGCCTATTTCTGCAAAAATAATTGTTATAAGATATCATTTACGCGATTTTCATGCATAATCCTGACATCTTCTGTAGCCAATGAATACTTGCCCCGAATTACGGATGTCCCGTCATGACCGATACCCTGCCCAATCTGTCACATGCACCTGCCACCGACGCTCTTCAGCAGCGCATGTGCGAGCTGATGACGCCCCTGATCGACCGGGACGGCTATATCCCGACGAACCTGGAAGGCGTACGACTCATGGCCCTTCATGGTAGCCATCCGCGCACGCCGCTGGTCTACGAGCCGGGGCTTTTCATCATCGCTCAGGGGGAAAAGACCGGATATCTGGGAGAGCGCACGATCCACTATGGCGCCGGTCACTATCTGGTTCAGGCCATGCCGGTGCCCTTTGAATGTGAAACCCGGGCCACGCCGCAGGCGCCCATGCTGGGTGTGTCCATCAGCATCGACATGATCATGCTGGGAGAACTGAGCCAGGTCGTACCGAAAGCGCCAAATACGATCTCGACGCCCAAGCCCATGGCGGCCGTGGATCTGACCTCCTCCATGGGGCAAGGCGTGGTGCATCTGCTGGAGTGTCTGCATGATGAGGTCATGTGCCGCGCACTGGGGCGACAGCGTATTCGTGAAGTACTGTTTGAAGCGCTCAGGGGGCCGCAGGGAGAGTCATTACGCCAGCTTCTACAGCAACACACCCAGTATGGGCGTATCGGTCTTGCGCTTGAGGCCCTGCATCGTGACTACGCGCATCCGCTGTCCGTCGAGACGCTGGCCGAAAAGGTCAACATGAGCCCCTCGGCCTTTCATCATCACTTCAAGCGATTTACGCACCTCTCTCCGCTGCAATACCAAAAGCGCATCAGGCTTTTAAAAGCGCGTGCCATGATTGCCGCCAGAACCCATAACGTCAGCAGTGCCGCCAGCGCCGTGGGCTATCAGAGTGCGTCCCAGTTCAGCCGGGAGTACAAGCGCTATTTCGGCAATCAGCCGGTAGGCGATCAGCGCCTTGAGTCTCGCGAAGTCGGCTGATCGATCGACTGGTCGTTGATCATTCCAACCAGTTCGGTTTCCTTGCGGCGCATGAAGGGCGCATTGATGAAGGCTCCGAAGGGAATAAAGGCGGCCAGGATCATGCGGGCAATATCCATGCCGCTCCAGCCGCCCATGGACACTACTCGAAAGACCACCGACAGGTAGAGCAAAAAGGCCACCCCATGGATCGGCCCCATGATGGAGACCGCCAGCGGAATACCGGCCACGTGCTTGAGCGGCACGGCCACTACCAGCAGCAGTAAAAGGGTTGTCCCCTCCAGAATCGACACCAGTCTCAGGCGCTTCATTCGGGTATGGATCAGCTCGGGTGTGTTCAATGGAGACTCTCTTGAATCGGTGCGCGTTGAGAAGGGGTCATGCCAATACTGTAATGAACCGACCCTGCATTGCGCTACCCAAAACCCGAGGGGTGCGCGCAAAAGACCCGGCCATTATGGTGGCGATCTGTTTTAGCAGCGTCGACACCCTCAATGGTGGATATCTCGATCCAGACCGTAGACCGCATGGTCATGCACCACGCCATTGACGCTCTCGGCGCGCGTAATCACACCCTCGAGCCGCGCCCCAAGCCGCTCGCAAACCGCCCGGCTTCGAGTATTGCCGGTCGCCGCCGAGATCTGCACCTTCTGCAGGTCGTAATGCTTAAACGCCAATTGCGTCATGGCCTGACAGGCCTGCGTCATCAGCCCGCGACCCTGCCAGCGTGCTCCAAGCCAGTACCCCAGACTGGCTCGACCGGTCGCCGGCATGATCTCGTTAAAGCTCACCAGACCGATCAAGCGAACGCATTCCTGATGGACATGAAGCCCGCAGATCAGCCGCTTGCCCTCGGCGTGATCATGCAGCGACCGGCGAATGAACTCACCACTATCGGCCGGCGATGCCGTATGGGCCACCCAGCCAAGCCATGGGCTTAAATGGGTACGATTGTCATCCACCAGACGATAAAGTTCCGGCGCCATACCGGGGTGAAGCAGCGAAAGGGAAAGCGTCTCGTTGATCGAATGAAAAAACATGTTGGGCCCTTTCAGCGCGGTACATATCTTTGGTGACGTTGAACCCCACTATATTTGACATCACGAATAAATACATCTGGATCACCTGGCCGTCTCCCGCTGATCGATCTGAGCCATCATGATCTGCGCCAGGTGCGCATAGTTCTGATCAAAATGGTGTCCACCCGGCAGCTGGATTCTTGTGCCTTTCATCTCAGGCTGCAGGCAGCCACTGTCAGGAGCCTCCTCACTGCCATAGAGGCATACCAGCTTGTCAGCCGGCACACGAGCCACTTCAGGGCCGGTCTGCGTTTCGCCATTGCTCTTGCCCAGCCATCCGCTCACGGCAATCTCGAAATCAGCCGTTTTTGAAAAGGCCAGCAGTATCATGGCCGATACGGACTGCTGATCCTGCGCGGAGAGTCGGTTATAAAGCGCCGGAAGGATGTCAGCGCCAAAGGAGTAGCCCGCCAGCACGAAGTGCTCTGCCCCCCACTTCTGTCGATATGTCGCCATCAGCGCGCCCAGATCAGCTGCGCTCTGTTCGGGACTTCGATGCTGCCAGAAGGCCTTGAGCGTATCGACGCCCACCACCGGATAGCCATGTGCCGCCATGTACTCACCGGAAACCTGATCAAGATCACGCCAGCCGCCGTCTCCCGAGTAATAAAGGGTGACCGTCTTCGAATGTGTCTGATCGCCCTGCCCCGGCAACGGTATGGTGGGAAGCGTACTACCGCTGCCCTTGAGCAGTGCCGCCAATCGTTGCGCGGCCAGGGTGGTACTGGCAGCGCCGTAATCACCGATGGTGGTATGCACCTCAATCCCCTCTACACCACGCACAAATCGTCCGGTCGCATCATCGGGATCATTGTTCCAGACGATGTCCCACTTTCCATGGTGGCCGCTGGTGGGCAACGGCGTGCGACAGTCCAGCGCTGCCACTCTGAAGCCGGCAGACAGGGCATGCGCCTGATCGATGTTCTGATCGGCCAGCCAGCGCCAGGCCAGCGCCCCGCCGCGACCCAGCCCCACCACCAGATCAATACGATCTTCCAGTGATTTCCGGGCCTGCATCAAACGCGCCTGCTGCGTGTTGCAGTCGTCACCATCATCCAGCATAAACTGCACCAGCTCGGCACCGGTCTGTTCAGACAGCGCCAGCAGCGCATTGTCATCAAAATGCTGATCCGGCGTAGCCGCAATCACGATGTGGGCCTCGGGCCGCCCGCCCGGATGGGCCGTTGTCAGCGTCTCATTGGCATCAACCCGTGTCGTCGTCACGCCCGGCTCAGGCGGTCTTTGCCACCACCAGTAGAGACCGCCCAGAGCGGCAAGAACCAGTACGCCCGCCGCGATGCGGCGCCACACTCTGATGTTTCCCTTTGCCATGATCAACGCCTCACCAGTCCGGTATAGCCGCCTGCAATCAGCGCTGCGGTGTCCTTGAGCGCCACCAGCGGGTCCAGCCCTGCCGGTACCGCCATGTAGCGCGGCTCCCAGCACGGATCAAACTTGTCCTTGAATCGCTTGAGCCCCTGAAAGTTGTAGAAATGCTCTCCGTAGCGGTAAACCACTGCCCCCAACCGCTGAGCCAATGGCGCGCCGGCTCGCGGCTGCATACCGGCCATGGGCACCATGCCGAGGCTGAACACTTCAAGCCCGCTGGCCTGATAGTGCAGAATCAGCGCAATCATCAAAAACTCCATGGCAAGCTTTGGTGCCTGATCCCCGGCCCGCATCAGATCAATCCCGGCCTCTCGTCCCCGATCCGTTTCCAGCAGATTGGCAAAGGCCACCGGCTCGTCGTTGTATCGCACCAGCGCCACAGGAAAATGCGCCAGATACGAAGACGTAAAGCGCCCCAGCGAGAAGCTTTTTTCTCGGGCACTCTTGGCCAGCCGCCAGGCATCGGAGATGGCCTCAAGCTTGTCCAGTGGCGCCTCCCCCGGAGCAAGAAATTCAACCGACATTCCATCGCGCTGCCCGCGATTCCAGGTGTAGCGCAGCGACTTGTGCTGCTTGCTGTCCAGGTTGAAGGTACGCAGATCGACACGCGCCTCTTCACCCAGCTTGACCGCGCTCAGGCCGATATCCATGTAGCTGTGCAGGTTTTCTGCCCGTACCTGATAAAACACCGGACGGGCGTGGTGACGATCACAGAGATCACGAAAGCGCCAGATCATCTCGGCACGCTCACCGGCCGGCCCGACCGGGTCAAAAAGCGCCACCATGCTGCGCCCATGGCGGGCATACATGATGAAAGCGCTCTGCGTGTCGTTGAATAAAAATGCCTTGTCGCCGGTCATGGCCAGCCAGCCTTCGGGATGGCTGCCCTCGTTGATGATCGAGTCGGCCCGTTGTCGCGCGGCTTCATCGGGCAGGATAATGGCCCCGGGCTGGGTTCGGATCAGCCAGGCCAGCGCAATACCTGCCATTAAAAGCGCGCTGCCAAGCTCCGCCCGAAGCGCGCGCGGCACCTGGGCATCGAGGGCAAACTGCCACCAGAGCCGATTGCGATAGGGCACGTCCTGGTAGACGAAAAACATGATCCAGAGCGAGGCCAGCACGACACAAAGACAGGCCAGAAGATGAAAGGGAGACACCGGCATCTGCATCAGCCGGCTGGGTCGATAAAAGGCGCGCCGAAACACCAGCAGCAGCGCCGCCACGGCCAGCGCGATGCCGGCCTCCTCCCAGTCCAGCCCCTTGAGCAGCGACAGCACACTCGACAGCAGCAAAAGCCCAAGCGTCAGCGCCCAGGCCGCCGACAGTCGACGACGCAGCCCGTTGGCCAACAGCAGACACAGCACACCGATTAGGCTGGCGGCCAGATGGGAGGCATCGACCAGTCGATGCGGCACCAGCTCGCCCAGTACTTCCAGCCGCGCACTGACGGCAGGCGTGACGCCTGAAAACAGCAGCACGACCCCGGTCAGAAAGACCAGCAGTGACAGGGTTGGTGCCGCCATGCCCGAGGCCACATTCAATGCCGTGCGCGCGTGACGGGAGCGGCGTGCCTCGATCAACAAAAGTGCCAGACATCCCAGCAGCAGCGGCAGTACCACATAGATCAGCCGGTAAAGCACAAGCGCCGCCGTCAGCGGTGCCAGCCCCACATGATGGGAAAGCCCCGTCAGCATGATGGCCTCGAAAACGCCGACGCCTCCCGGCACATGGCTTAGTACGCCGCCGGCCAGGGCCAGCAGGTAAATGATGACAAAAGCAGGAAAGGCCGGCGCATGCGGCAGCAATACATAAAGCGTGGCGGCCGCCAGCGTGACATCCAGCAGCGTGATCAGACACTGCCACCCCGCCAGACGCAGGGTGGGAAGACGCATTCGCCATTGGCGCCAGCGCACATGGACAACCCAGGCGCCTGGCTCAACCTCGGCCCGACGCCACCAGAACACCATTACCAGATAACCAACAGCCACACCGCAGGCAATTAACATCACTACAGGTAGCGGCAACGAGAGCAGACGCGCCGTGTGTGAGGGCGTCAATAGCACGGCCAGAGCCGCCAACAATGGCAAGGAACTCCCAAGGGCCAGGCTGGTGAAAGCCGACATCCGCATGATTTCGCGACCGCCGATGCCATGATTGCCATAAAGACGGCTTCTGACCGCCGCGCCCGACAGCATGGAAAGTCCGACCGCATTGCCGATCGCCGGCGCACACAGCCCACCGGTCACCAGCATTCGCCGTGACAATGTCACCCCGGCGAACCGCGCAGCAGACCACTCGTAGCCCACCAGCGACACAAAGCCAAGCAACGTGGTCAGAAGCGCCAGCGACACGGCCTGCACCGGCACGGCGACAATAGCGTCATGTAAAAGCGTCGGATTCATCCGGGCCAGCAGATGCCAGCAGGCCAGCAATGCCAGCACAAACAGCAGCAGAATCAGTCCTGCCTGCCAGCGATGGCGATGCCGTCGTAAAGGATCATGCCAGTGTCTACGGACAGGCTCTGACTCCAGACCCTTTTGCTGTTCACCTGCAACAGCGGCTTCCTGATTTCCACCCTTGACGCTCAAGACGCACTCCTTTCACCACCTGACCGGGGTTCAGAGAACGAAAAAAGCCATGGTCCATGCACTGCCGGCACATGTCTCTTGTCGAAGATGCTGAAGTAGACCTTAACAACGATGACAAGTTCTCATGTCATGAAAACTTCAATGCCGCAATGTCATAAGTTCAATGTTGTTGCATACCATAATTTCCCTTTTAAGGCCGATCAGCCTTGAGACTGCCAATCAACCGGCCGTTATTAGGGAAAGATGGGAATGTGAAAGGTATTGTTTCAATATGTTCAATGCCTGCATGATGAGGGAGTATCACCCGGCGCGAGGCCTCCGGGAGCCTGCTCACGGATTGATGCAGGGCTGCTGCACTCCTTTCAACGAAGCCGTCGAGGTCGACCGTGGAAAGTGTCGCCATCGCGGTGAAAAGCACTGCCTTTTTCGTATCTCGAGCCGATGAAAACACCACGCCTGGAAAACTCGTCCAACACTATCGAACGCCTGAAAAGGCAGCTCGCCCGTGAACGGCAGGCACGCCATGCCGCCGAGCTCGCTGCCGACGCCAGTGCGCGACGTCTTTATCGCGAGCAGTTAAAACTTCAGGCCGTCTCGCAGGTGGCTACCCAGCCACATGGCACCATGCGCCTTCGCCAGGCCTCTCAGGAAGCCTTGAAATCGATCCTGAAACATACGGCCTGGCATCATTGTCGCGTCGTCTATGAGCCCTTTGACAACATCACTCCCCCGGTACGTGTATCCGCGCTGTATGAGGGTCAACACCCATTGACCCGCCCCGGGGATAGCCTGACCGCCTCGGCTCGGGTATGGCTTGGTCAGGCACACCCCCTTGAGTTCGCGATCGACGAGCGCACCACCACAGAGAAGCGCTGGCCGGACAGCATGCCTCGACGCTTTATCTGCAGCATAGGCATTGGTGAACAGGCCATGGGCGCGCTGGAGCTTTTTGCCTGGCAGGAAGATGACGATCCCATCTTTGGTCAGGAGATGATACTGGCACTGGTGCGTGAACTGGCCCACATCTACAAAAGCGAGCGGGACCGACAGGCCATAGAACACATGGCATGGCGTGATGTGCTGACCGGCGCCTTGAATCGGGCCGCATTTTTCCGGGATCTTGAAACCATCGCGATCGACTCGCGACCGCTGGCACTGTTGTATATCGACCTGGCCGGGTTTGGCGAGATCAACGAAGAGTATGGACATGAGGTCGCCGATCGTTATCTGTTCGAGATCGCACGTCGTCTTGAAAATGAGCCATTGAGCCGTAGCGTCGCTCGTCTGGGCAGTGATGAATTTGTTCTGCTCATGCCCTTGATCGATTCCGATCATGCCCTGATCGTGGTTCAGGACCTGCTGACCGATCTGACCCAGCCCTTGATGCTGGATCACTACTGCATCAACCCTACCCTTAGTGCAGGGCTTGCGGTCTACCCGGAAGATGCAAGCGATGGACATGCGCTGTTTTACGCCGCCGATACGGCTTTGAGTCATGCCCGCGAGCACGGCAGCACCAGTTTGCGCCGCTTTGATGCCGATATCGCCAACCAGCTCGAGCGTCGCAAGCAGCTTGCCCTGCGCGTTCGTCAGGGTGTGGCCCGCCGGGAGTTTGTGCCCTTTTTTCAGCCCATCGTCTCACGCGATCACCAGATCGTGGGCGCGGAGGCGCTGCTGCGCTGGCAGGCGCCGGATACTCCAGGGCCTGCCGAATTCATCCCCTATATGGAGGAGCAGGGGCTGATTCGTGAGGTGGGCCGGCAGATGTTGCATGACGTTATCCATACCGCCGCCCGATGGCGACATACCCATGACAGCTTCCAAAGCATCTCGATCAACGTGTCACCGGCTCAGCTACGAGAAGAAGCCTTCGTCAGCCATGTGACCTGTGCGCTTGAAGAAAGCGGCCTGCCGGCCAGCTGTCTGATTCTGGAAATTACGGAGAGTCTCTATATCCAGGCCGAAAAACCGGTCCTCGACCGGCTCGCCCGGCTACGTCAGCTGGGGGTGCGGCTGGCACTTGATGACTTTGGGACCGGCTACAGCGCACTGAGCTATCTGCAGTGGATGCCGCTGGATATTCTAAAGATCGACAAGAGCTTTGTGCTCAAGCTTGCCGAGGCACACTCGGGGCGAGACATTACGATCGTGCGGGCCATTATTCAGATTGCCCAGGCCTGCGGACTGGCCGTAACGGCAGAAGGCATCGAGACGGCAGAGGTTGCCAGCATCATGTGCGAGCTCGGCGCACATACGCTGCAGGGCTATCATTTCAGCCGCCCGGTCAGCGAGGACGCCATGACGTCCCTGCTGCACTCAGGCGCAACAACAAATACACCGCTCAGAACCGTTACTGACTGAGGTCGCGATCCTCCTCGTCCTGCTCCTGCTCGCGACGCCGGCGCTCCTGCTCCTCTTCACGCACATCCTCGATGACTTCCAGCAGATCGCTGACATCCACACTGGCATTGTCACGATCGAAGGTGCCGGTCAGGGGATAGTCGGGATACAGCTCGCCAGCCTCATAGAGGGACCAGATCTCCAGTCCGTAGTCGGTGTTCAACAGCGACGGCGCATAGCGCCCGAAGCTGCGACGCATGTTATCGACATCGCGCAGCAACATGCGTGAGGCGTTATTGTTGCCGGCAGCGTCCACCGCCTGCGGCAGATCGATGATCACCGGTCCTTCACGCCCGACCAGCACGTTGAATTCCGACAGATCCCCATGGACCAGCCCGGCACTCAGCATGCGTGCCACATCCACCACGATGCGATGGTGATATTCGATGGCCTGCTCTTCACTCAGCTTGACATCATCCAGACGCGGCGCAGGCCCCCCCTCCTCATCGACAATCATCTCCATAAGCAGGACACCATCGACGAAGCCATGCGGCTCGGGCACGCGGACGCCGGCACCTGAAAGTCGATACAGGGCATCCACCTCGGCATTGAGCCAGGCCGACTCCTGCTCACGCTGACCGTAGCGCGTTTTCTTGGACATGGCGCGGGCACGACGGCTGTTGCGCACCTGACGCCCTTCCTGATACTGCACGGCCTGCTTGAAACTGCGCTTGCTGGCCTCCTTGAATATCTTGGCGCAGCGCAGCTCATTGCCACAGCGCACGACATACACCTGAGCTTCCTTGCCACTTTGCAGCTGAAACACGATCTCATCGATCAGCCCATCATCTACCAGTGGCTGTAATCGTTTGGGAATTTTCATGCGACCTCTTTGTCCACTCCTGTCATGACCAGTCTGGCACAACCTTCATGATGACCGTATCGACACACAACGTACATGATCCGTAACTGATATCGATCCTCAGCGAGAAACCCGGCGAGCGCGGAAGCTGCGACCCTTCAGGCGTCCATTGTTCAAATGGGTCAGTGCGGCATCGGCGTCCTCACGGTGAACGGCTACAAAAGCACTGCGCTCGAGCACCTTGATCCTGCCGACCCGATCGGCGCTGATGCCGGCCTCACCGGTCAATGCCCCCACGATATCACCCGGGCGAATCTTTTGTTTTTTACCGGCATCGATCATCAGCGTCGCCATCATGGGCTTGAAGGGCGACCGCGACAGCACGCTCGACTCCGGCAGTGCCTCCAGTGTGATGGGACTGTCCTGTTGTGCCTCATAAAGCGAGAGCCTCGCACGTTCGCGTGGCCCCACCAGACTATGGGCCGCACCCTGCCCGCCGGCACGCCCGGTACGCCCCACGCGGTGAACGTGAGTTTCCAGATCATGGGCGAGTTGATAGTTAAAGACGGCATCAAGGGCTTCGATATCGAGCCCGCGCGCGGCCACGTCGGTGGCGACCAGTACCGAGATACTGCCGTTGGCCAGCAGAATCAGGGTGCGGTCGCGATCGCGCTGTTCCATATCGCCATGCAGCGCCGCAGCATCAAAGCCGTGGTCGTTGAGCGCATCACTGACCATTTGCACTTCACGGCGGGTATTGCAAAACACCACGCTGGAGGCCGGCCGATACTTGAGCAGCAGCCGCCGCAATGCCTCAAGGCGCGCAGCATCATCCTCGACAGCGTAAAAATGCTGATGGATGCTCTGCTCGTCATGATCCGTGTCCACCTCGATGGTGACGGGGTCCTGCATGACCCTGCCGGCAACCGGCGCCAGGGTCTCGCTCCATGTCGCGCTGAACAATAACGTCTGACGCCGACGCGGCGTCGCCTCGATGATGGCATCCAGCGCTTCCTGAAATCCCATGTCGAGCATGCGATCGGCCTCATCAAGCACCAGCACTTTCAGCGCTTCGAGGCTCAGTGATCCGCGCTTCAGGTGATCCTCCACCCGACCCGGCGTGCCCACGATGATATGGGCACCGTGAAACAGGGATTCCCGCTGCGGTCCAATCGGCACGCCGCCGCACAGGGTCAGTACCTTGACGTTATGGCAGCCGCGCGCCAGACGCCGAATCTCTTCACCCACCTGATCGGCCAGTTCACGCGTCGGGCACAGCACCAGCGTCTGTATGCAAAAGCGCTTCACATCAAGACGTGCCAGCAGGCCCAGTCCGAATGCCGCTGTCTTGCCCGAGCCGGTACGACCGCGTCCGATCACATCCCGCCCTGCCAGCATCAGCGGCAGGCTTTCGGCCTGAATGGGGGTCATGACGTGATAGCCCAGCGTTGACAGGTTATCTGCCAATTCGGGCGGCAGGCTCAGCGACGCAAAATCAAAGGTGGCAGCGTCGTTCGACATGAGGACAAATCCTTGTAGGCTGTAAAGAAGGGACTGCCCGTCATGCCAGGCAATGAGTGCAGGGCGCGCAGCATAACAGAGCCGGTAAGCAATATCCGTGAGACGACCATTTTCGAAGGCCGAAGCGGATCGTTTCAAATAACGCTATTCGCCCCCTGCGGGGTTACAGTAAAATCGTCACATAATGGTAATCAAGGAACGGAATTCGATATGGGCAGGGCTTTCCAGAACCGCAAGGAATCCATGGCCAAAACGGCCGACGCCAAGACCAAGGTCTACAGCAAGTATGGACGTGAAATCTATGTCTGCGCCAAGTCAGGCGGCACGGACCCGTCGGGCAACCTGACGCTGCGCGGCCTGATCGAGCGGGCCAAGAAGGATCAGGTACCGTCGCATGTAATCGAAAAGGCGCTCGACAAGGCCAGCGGCGCGGGGGGTGAGGACTTCTCGCCGGCGCGCTACGAAGGCTTTGGCCCCGGCAATTGCATGGTGATCGTGGAGTGTCTGACCGACAACCCCAACCGCACCTTTGGTGACGTTCGAGGTGTATTCACCAAGACGAAATCAAAGATCGGCACCCCGGGCAGCGTCAGCCACATGTTCGATCACAGCGCCATCCTGGCCTTCAAGGGTGAAGATGAAGACGCCGTTCTTGAAGCGCTGATGGAAGCCGACGTTGATGTCACCGACATCGAAAACGAAGAGGGTCACCTCACGGTCTTTGCCCCGCATACCGAGTACGCCAAAGCCAAGCAGGCGCTACTGGACGCTTTCGGCGAGATGGAATTCGAAACCGACGAGATCCAGTTCGTACCGCAGACCATGACCCCGGTCGAGGGTGACGATGTCGCTCAGCTTGAGAAGTTTCTGGGCATGCTCAACGATCTGGATGACGTGCAAAACGTTTTCCATAACGCCGAGCTGCCCGAAACCGCCTGAGACAATCGGCGCTGACAAAAAAACCCACCTCTCGGTGGGTTTTTTTATGCGGGTACGCGCCGGCCTTATGGATTGACCTTGGAAATCTTCGCACCTTCCAGCGATACCCCGCCCTGAATGCCCTGATTGTTCATGACAAAGGCGATCACGTCCTGATTGGCCGTGTTATTGGTGATCTGACCGTTGGCGCCGACATCGGCCACGGCGACGCCAGCATTGGCACCGATTGACCAGCCGTTATCGCTGCGCACGCGATTAAGGGCACTCTCACTCATCAGGAGATAAACGATGGCCTGGGACTGGGCGCCGGCCTGGAAGCCGATCGAGCCGCTGGTAGTGGTGTAATACCCGGCCTTGTCGCCATCAATGAGCAGCTGACCGTCGCCGTGGCTGGCCCCGAACACGAAACTTGCTCCCAGTACGCCCGGGAAGACCAGAACGCCCTTCGCTTCCTGCGCCAGGCTACGAGCCTGAGGCGCCGTGCGATAGAGGCGATCCAGCGTTTCCTGAACGCTCTGATCCAGCTCGGCACGCTGAGCCATCTGGCTCTGACGGTCGGACGGGCTGGTAGTGGTACAGGCTGACAGCGTCGTGGCGCCCAGAAGCGCTGCGAGCATCAGGGCACCGGTGCGATTGAGACGGGAAAAACGTGACATGAACTGGCCTCCTTCCATGGAAGAGCACACCGAACGAAAGTCCTGCGGTGGCATAAAAAATGTAGTGCTCCTGTTGAGGTATAGACCAGAAAGATCACTCCGGGCGGTGCTCCGGCAAAATACCCGTACAAAAATGCCTTTTTTACCGGATTGACCATGTCATTAAACCGTCACGATATCCCTACAGCCTGAACAGGACTTTTAGAGTTTCAGAATCGGGACACGATCATGACACGGATGGACAAATATCTTGCGATGATCAGCGCAACCGTGCTCGTCTACGGCATGGTTTTCGCCGGCACGTCCGCATCTTCGGCCATTGACCAGCATCAATCCGAGCTGATGCATCACCAGGTTCAGGACACTCTGATCCACCAGGAGGATGCACCGGGCTGATCGTCATGCTGCCAGAAACATCAGGGTTGCCTGTCCTGAACGGGGCAAGAAGCCCGGCTTCAGGCATAACCTTACAAGCCCCCACCCTTTAGAAATCGTTGCACAGACGATAGCTCATCATGAGTACCGTCACAGGCACTTTCTGATACGTCGCCTGGCGCTGCCCTTTCCGTTGAAATCCCAGAGATTCATACAGCCTGATGGCCGAGGTGTTGGATGCCACCACCTTCAGGGTCGCTGGCTTCGCCATTCGGTCAAGTACTGCCTGCATCAATGCTCGTCCAAGCCCCCTACCACGCGATTGCGGGTCCACCAGCAGCCCCACAATGTGGCTCTGCTGCCAGTAGATGACGCCGGCCAGGCCCTTTTCGCCCGGGACGACCAGTACCCGGGCATCACTGAACGCTTTCAGGCGTACTTCATCCATGGGTAACGGTATAACCGGGAAGCGCTCCGGCCAGCCGGGTTCAAAACGAAACTCATCGCCCTTGCCGCGCTGATACAGGGCCACCAGGGGGTCGAAATCTTCACGACGGTAATCACGCATATCAGACATTCTCATGAGCCGATCATGGCGTCTCCCGGCAACGGGGACAAGCCGTGGCGCTGCCTTTAAACCGCCCAGCGCGTTATCATCGCGCCACATTTTCTGCCGGATGACTGTCATGCCGATTGTTCAAAGCATCGTCCATTACCTCGACAAATCCGCTGACGATCAGAGCACCACCCTGAACGCTACCTCGGCGCCCATGGCAGACTCGCAGGCCATGGATGCCCTGCTCAACCAGTTCAACGCCACCTTCAATGGCAAGACCAAGGGCTGGGGCCATTTCAGCGACGAGCACACCGGGGCTACCCTTGCTCATGGGCTGGGCGAGTATCTGGCCGGCAATCTCGATTTTGTCGATTTTACGCAGCAAACCGCCAATGGCTTTCGAGCGCTGATCGATGAACACCTCCCCACCGGCGGGCCGCTGCTGTTTGTTCACGCCAGACAGGGCGAGGCCGAGTTTCTGACCCTGGCGCTTTTACACTATCGAGAAGGCTTCACGCTCGATGAACAGGGCAATGTCACGACGGGCCGCCAGCTCAACCTTAACCAGATGACCCTGGCCGTACGCATCGACCTGACCCAATGGCAGTCAGGCCAGTCAAAGCAATACATTGCCTTCACCCGTGATCGCGGCGGCAAAAAGCTCAGTGAGGACTTTCAGACCCTGCTGGGCTGTGTCGAGGGCGTGGACGCGACCAGTGAGACCCGCACCCTGCTCAAGGCCTTCGGTGATTTTGTGGAAAGCGAATCCATGGATGAATCACAAAGTCGCGAGAAGACCGATGCCGTGATCGACTACGCCAGCGACCAGTCAAAACGGGGAGAATCCATTACGCTCGAAGCGTTCTCGAGCCTGGTGGATGAGACGCGGCCGGATGCCTTTTACGACTATATCCGCAACAAGGATTACGGTCTCTCCCCTGAAATTCCGCCGGACAAGCGCACCCTGCAGCAGTTTCGCCGCTTTACCGGACGCGCCGGCGGCATGTCGATCAGCTTTGACTCACACCTGCTCGGCGACAGCATCGAATACAACGAGGCTCAGGACCGGCTGATCATCAAAAAGGTGCCGGACAAGCTGAAAGCACAGCTGCAGGAGCGGCAATAACCCTGACCGCCGGCCCCAAAAAAACCTCTAATATAAGGATATTGCTCAATTTTTTGCTCCCCCTTCCGATAAACAGCTGAACGCGAGATCGGAAAACCGTCAATCAGACTGAAAACGGAAGGGGCATGAAAAATATCGCAATGAGCAGGAAACTCTGGGGCTCCATTGTTCTGATGTGGCTGGGAATGATGATGGTCGTGGGCTGGGCGGCCTTTGATCGCAAGGAGGTTTTGATCCATGAGCGTACGGCCGGGCTGGCAAGGCTCATTACCAGCGCCCATGAGCTGATCGACAGCTACAGGGCGCAGGTTGCCGCCGGTGAACTGACCCGGGAACAGGCTCAGCAACAGGCCATTCGCAATGTGGGCGCTCTGACCTTCGACGGCAGCTACATCTATATTTTCGATGATGCCATCCACCTTGTCTGGCACCCGACTCGCGAAGCCGGCAAGGACATGAGCAACTTTCAGGATGACAACGGCCTCTATTTTTACCGTGAACTTCGCAATGTCGGCCAGGCGCCCGAAGGGGGCACCTTCATCTACAACTCCTACGACAAGAGCAGCGAACAGGATGTCTCCCGTCTGAACTATGTTCAGCGTGTGCCTGAATGGGGCTGGTATCTGGCCACCAACGTCTACATCACTGACATCAACGCCGCCTTCTGGTCCGGCATGTTAAAGCTCGGCGGTGTATCGCTTGCCATCTGTCTGCTGTTGACCGGGATCATGAGCTGGATCATTCGTGGCGTGACCACAAGCCTTGGCGGCGACCCTCGAGAGGCCCGCACCGTGGTACAACGCATCGCCTCGGGAGATCTAAGCCAGCCCCTGACGCTCAAGCGGAAGGATCAATCCAGCCTGCTTTATGCCATTGAAGGCATGCGTACCCGACTGGTGGATGTCATGGGCAACGTGCGTCAGGCCAGTCGTGATATCGACACCGGCACCGACCAGCTCAATCAGGGCAACCAGGATCTTTCCGCCCGTACCGAGCAGCAGTCGGCTTCCATCGAGGAGACCGCCGCCAGCATGGAAGAGCTGACCCAGACCGTTCGGCAGAATTCGGACAATGCCCGACAGGCCAGCGAACTTGCCGGCGAGGTCAGCCAGACCGCACGCGATGGGGGCAAGGTCATGACCCGTGTGGTCGAGACCATGGAAGAGATCACCACCAGCTCGCAAAAGGTGACCGATATCATCGGTCTGATCGATTCAATCTCCTTTCAAACCAACATTCTGGCGCTCAATGCCTCGGTTGAAGCGGCACGAGCCGGTGAGCAGGGACGCGGATTTGCCGTGGTCGCTAATGAGGTACGATCCCTGGCCAGCCGCAGTGCCAATGCCTCTCAGGATATTCGCACCCTGCTTGAAACGTCTCATGGCCACGTTAACCAGGGGGCGGAAGCCGTACGGGAAGCCCGCGACACCATCTCTCAGGTCATTGAGTCCACGGAGCGCATGACCTCGCTGATCCACGAAATTTCAGTGGCCTCTCAGGAGCAGAGCGAGGGCATCGAACAGGTCAATGTGGCCGTCAACCAGATGGAACAGGTCACTCAGCAAAACGCTTCACTGGTTGAGGAAGGCAGCAGCGCCACGGAGCTTCTGCGTCAGCAGGCCAGTGCGCTGGAAAGCGAGGTGGCCTGGTTTACTCTGGCCGAAGTGCCCGAGCGTTCCAAAGCCCCTGCAGTGGCACCGACCAGGCGGACAATGCCTGCGCCTCAAAAGGTGTCAGCACCCGCCAACAGCGCACCGACGCCTGCTGCGAAATCAGGGAAGGTGGCGGAGCCGGCGCTTGCCGACGAGGATGACTGGACCACCTTCTAGCTTCCAGCCTTTTAATGGATCAAAGGCCCCTGCCCGCCGATCAGGGGCCTTTTTAATGCGGTCAGGCACCAGCGTGGCGTAACTGATGAAGTTCTCGCACGGCATCTACCAGTACCGTAACCGGCCCTTCTACCACCACATCAGGTGCCACCTCGGGAATGGAGAGCATGCTTACAGGCGATGCCTTCGCGCCAAACTCTACCAGCCACTCACCCAGCTGCCGGGATGAACTGATAAACACAATCCGCCCAAGTCTGGCCCAGGCATGGGCAGCTGCACACATCGGACAGTGTTCTCCGGAGGTATAGACCGTCGCCTGCGCACGCGCCTCGATGCTCAGGTGGACAGCCGCCCACTGCGCCAGCGCAAGCTCCGGATGCTGTGTTGCATCACCGCTGACCACACGGTTTCGCGCCTCACAAAGCACCTGACCGTCACCGCTGACCAGCACGCTGCCAAAGGGATCATCCCCCGACTCAAGCGCCTCGCGGGCCAGCGCAATGCATCGCTCCAGATGCTCGAGTTCTTGATGCTGCATTCTCGACTCCAATCGTTGAGATCAGGATATTTCTGCACGGTTATTGCGTTCGGGTGGCCATCAATGTGCCTGAACGATACCAGCTAGACAGAAACAGACCACGCCCTGTTGCCGGCCTCTATTGCCCCTGCCCTTTCATGATCCATTCCGCCATGGCACCTGTCCGGCCCAGGCGAAATGCCCATATGGACATTTCGTGAACTTCAGTAATGATTAAGTAGCCATTGTTGTCTATGTTTACCCTGCCCGCGCCACCCGTGTGCCGGCGTATTCCAGAAACACTGCAAAGAGACACCCGTGTGACAGGACAAAAAAGGCACCTTTCGGGCTGGGGCAGCCTGGTGATCGCCACCCTGCTGTCAGGCTGCAGCGAAAACATGCCCGGCTTCATGAATCCACAGGGCCCGATCGCTGAAGCACAGCGCCACCATTTCTGGGTCGTTATCGCGTTGCTCATGATCGTGATCATTCCGGTCATTATCCAGACGCCTCTGATCCTGTGGCGCTATCGCTACCGGGGTAACGCCGTTTATCGCCCGAAATGGGGGATGTCGCTCTGGCTGGACATCATCGTATGGGCGGTGCCCATAGTGCTCGTGGCCATCCTGGGCGTCTATATCTGGCGCCAGACCCATGCACTTGACCCCTATCGTCCACTCCCGGGAGACCAGCCACCGCTTGAAGTGCAGGTCGTGGGCTATGACTGGAAGTGGCTTTTCATCTATCCCGAGCAGGGCATTGCCACGATGGGACAGCTGGTCATTCCCACCAATCGACCCATCTCTCTTGAGCTGACCTCGGCCACGGTACTGCAGTCGTTTTTCATACCGACGCTGGGCAGTCAGATTGATGTGATGAATCGCATGATGACCCGACTGCATCTCAAGGCGGACCACCCGGGCCGATTTGAAGGCAAGAACATGCAATACAACGGCGAAGGGTTTCATCGCCAGCGCTTTATCACCCGCGCCGTTGATGGCACCGCCTTTGACGACTTTGTCGAGCGCACCCGCCAGCAGGGACA
This sequence comes from Kushneria marisflavi, assembly GCF_002157205.1. Classification (NCBI taxonomy): domain Bacteria; kingdom Pseudomonadati; phylum Pseudomonadota; class Gammaproteobacteria; order Oceanospirillales; family Halomonadaceae; genus Kushneria; species Kushneria marisflavi. The sequence goes on from NZ_CP021358.1 coordinate 751,049, forward strand.
GCCACTGGATCAGAGCGTCTACGAAATCATCATGCACAAGGGTGACAATCGTGATGTCGCGCGTGCTCTTGGGCTCAACATGCAGGATACCGATGCCGTCATTCGCTTCTCCCCGGTGCCGGACGGTCTTTTCCATACCATCATGGCAGGCTCACCGATCGACTGGTCAGCGCTTGATGTGTCCCCTCCGCAGCTTGGCGTTACACGTACCTCCGTGATTCAAACGCCTGCCGACCAGACGCCGTCGTCCTCGGTGGATGCGCCATCGTCTTCTCATGAACGCAAGGAGGCGCAGCCATGAGTGATGTAACAGGTTCGATATTCGGCCGTCTCGGCTGGGATGCCCTGCCCTTCTGGAGCATGCTGCACGACCACTCGGCCATGACCATCATCAATGGCATCATCGCTACCGGTGCCGCCAGTATGGTGGTCATTGGCGCCCTGGCCGCCATCGTGCTGGTGACCTGGCTTGGCAAATGGAAATACCTGTGGTCGGAATGGTTCACCAGCCCCGATCATAAAAAGATCGGCATCATGTTCATCGTGATTGCGCTGGTAATGCTGGCACGCGCCATCATCGAAGCCGTGTTCATGCGCGCCCAGCAGGCGGTAGGGCTCGACGGTGGATTTCTGACCGCCGAGCACTTTGGCCAGCTTTTCACGACCCATGGCACCATCATGGTCTTTTTCATGGCCATGCCGTTTCTGACCGGCATCATCAACTACGTGATGCCCTTGCAGATCGGTGCGCGGGATCTCTCCTTCCCCGTGCTTAATCAGGTCAGCCTGGGCCTGACGGCCGCCGGCGCCGCGCTGGTGATGATCTCACTGGTACTGGCACCGTTTTCCACCGGCGGCTGGACCGGCTATCCACCCTTTACCGAGCTCTCCTATAACCCCGGCGCCGGCGTTGATTACTGGATCTGGGCAGTGACGCTCTCCACGCTGTCCTCGACGATGACCGGCATCAATTTCGCCGTCACCATCTTCAAGAAACGCGCCCCGGGCATGAAGCTCTTTCGCATGCCGCTGTTTACCTGGACGGCGCTGTGCACCGCGATTCTGATGATTTTCGGCATGCCGCCGCTGACCGTGGCCACCGGCCTGCTGGCGCTGGACCGTTATCTTGATTTCCACATGTTCACCACCGATCTGGGTGGCAACATGATGAACTACGTCAATCTGTTCTGGGCGTTTGGTCACCCCGAGGTCTACATCCTGATCCTGCCGCCCTTCGGTATCTTCTCCGAGGTATTTGCGACCTTCTCCGGCAAGCGCATCTACGGTTACAAGGTTCTGGTGGTGGCCACCATGTGCATTGCGGTGCTGTCGTTTACCGTCTGGCTGCATCACTTTTTCACCATGGGACAGAGCGCGCACATCAACGCCGCCTTTGGCATTGCCACCATGCTGATCGGTATTCCCACAGGCGTTAAGGTCTACGACTGGATGCTGACCATGTATCGCGGGCGCATTCGGCTCTCGGTGCCCATGGTCTATGCCATCGGCTTTATCATGCTGTTCGTGCTGGGCGGCATGACCGGTGTCATTCTGGCCACACCCAGCGTGGACTATCAGGTGCACAATTCGCTGTTTCTGGTCGCCCACTTCCACAACATGCTGATCCCCGGTCTATTGTTCGGCATGCTCAGCGCCACCAATTTCTGGTTCCCCAAGGCCTTCGGATTCCGACTGGAAGAGCGCTGGGGGTATCGAGCCGCCTTTTGCTGGATCATCGGCTTCATGCTCGCCTTCTTCCCGCTCTACGTACTGGGACTGATGGGCATGCCGCGCCGCTCGGTTGCGTTTTTCGAACCCCAGTATCTGCCCTGGGCCATTGTAGCCGGCATCGGCGCGCTGGTGATCCTGTGCGCCCTGCTGTGTCTTGTGATCCAGCTGTGGGTGAGCATTCGCGACCGCCATGCCAACAATGTCTTTGCCGGCGATCCCTGGGATGGCCGCTCGCTTGAATGGTCGGTCTCCTCACCGCCGCCGGAATACAACTTCCCGGTACTGCCGGAAATCTACAGCATCGATGCCTTCATGACCGAGAAGGACCGCGGTCAGGGCTGGCAGGCACCGGATCGATACATCGACATCGAGATGCCGGCCAATAGCGCCATGGGCGTCATCATGGCGATCACCGGCCTTGCCATGGCCTTTGGTCTGGTCTGGCACATGTGGTGGCTGGTCATCGGCGCGGGACTGGCAACGCTTGTGTCCATCATCGCGCGCGGCTTCGTACGCCACACCAGACGCACCATTCCAGCCTCACAGGTGCAGCGTACTCATGAGCACTGGCTGGAACAGGTCAGGCGCACCACGCCCATCAAGCGCTCACAGGAGCAGTCTACCGCCAACCACGGTTTACCCGTGGCCCCGATCGAGGGTGCCGTACAATGAGCTCCCGGAACGTTATTAATCTCGAACGAACCGACCGTCATATCGAGTCCCGCACGCGCCATCCGGGCCTTAACCTGGGGGCGGCTCATGCTGAGGAGGAGGACACACGCGAAGAGATGGTGTTCGGCTTCTGGGTGTTCATGATGAGCGACCTGATTATCTTCGGTCTGCTTTTTGCCACCTACGTCACCATGCTGGGAGGCACAGCCGGCGGCCCGGGGCCAAAGGAGCTTTTCGAGATGAAAAGCGTCTTTATTGAGACCATGCTTCTGCTGACCAGCAGCTTCACCTTCGGCATGGCCTCGTTGGCACTCAAATACCGTGAAGACAAGTCCCGACTGGTGTTTTGGCTGGTCGTTACCCTGCTGCTGGGGGTGGGCTTTCTGTTTTTTGAGCTCAAGGACTTCCACACCATGTTCGACAAGGGTGGCGTGCCCAGTCGCAGCGGCTATCTGTCGGCGTTTTTCTCGCTGGTGCCGCTGCATGGTCTACACGTTACCGGGGCCTGTATATGGCTTCTGGCACTGCTGGGTCAGATGGCGGTACACGGTCTGGATGCGCCGGTGAAAACCGGCATTCTGCGTCTGGCGATCCTCTGGCATTTCTTGGACATCGTCTGGATCGGCATCTTTTCACTGGTCTATCTGGGAGGGCTGTCATGAGTACACGCCAGCTCAAAGAGCATGAGGCCCGCGAGTGCAGGACCGAGCAGCGCAGCTATGTATGGGGGTTTGCGCTGGCACTGGTGTTGACGCTGATTCCCTTTGCTCTGGTGGCCTTTACCGGGGTCGAGCGCATGACGCTCTGGATCACGATCGGCGTCTGCGCGTTGATCCAGGTGGTCGTGCATCTGCGTTTTTTCATGCACATTACGTTTGCCAAAAACAAGCGCGAGGATCTGCTGCTGATTCTCTTTACCGTGCTGATTCTGGTAATTCTGTGCGGCGGGACGCTATGGATTCTATTTGATCTCTACCAGCGCATGATGCCCGGCATGATGCTCTGAAGCAGGGTCATCAGCCGCCGGCTTGAGTGCCTTCAAAAAACGCGCGCCCGGTCATCACCGGGCGCGCTTTTTTTTGAAGGGCAGGTTGCCAGGGAAGGTGAGCGTTCTACAGGCGCAGGCTGCCTGTAAGCCGCGCCTCGACCGTGACATCCAGATGGGCAAGCGCCTCGGCCTTCGCCCGCCCCTCGGCAGTCGCGCGATAGAGATGCGGCGTCATCACCAGCAAATCAAGAATCTGCTCACGACTGCTTAACGTGCGGGCATAGCGCACCGTCTCGACCATATCGGATTTAAAACCGGGCTCGGGTGCCTGACGCGGCTCGCGCGGGGCCTTGAGCGTTGGATAGATGATCTCGCGCAGTTCAATCAGATGGTCAGGGCCGGCCTCGACCTCCAGCAGCAATCCGCCGGGTTTGAGCACGCGGGCAAACTCGGCAGGCGTCGGGAATCCGAACATGCACAGCACCACATCCAGGCTTTGATCCGGCACCGGCAGCGCGGCATTGCTGCCCACCACCCACTGCATGCGCCGGTCACGCCCGGCTGCGGCCTGCACCGCCCATTTGGAGATATCCAGACCCAGTACGGAGAGTCTGCGAACCGAAGCGGCCTGGGCCAGGGCGCGCAGGTAGTACCCTTCGCCGCAGCCGGCATCCAGTACGGCAAGCGCCTCGTGGGCCGCGCCATGGGCGAGGACCCGGCGACTGACGGCCTCGGCAATGCCCTGATAGTGATCGGCTTCCAGAAAGCGCCGACGCGCGGCGATCATGGCCTTGCTGTCGCCCGGATCGCGGGAGCGCTTTTTCTGCACCGGCAGCAGATTGACGTGGCCCTGGCGTGACACATCAAACGTATGACCCTGCGGGCAGCACCAGCCTGACTCAGTACGCGACAGCGGCGCCCCGTCCAGCGGACAGGTCAGTGACGTCAACGGTGCAATGGTCATGACGCACTGTCCTGTGATGATGAAAACCGCGCCAGACCGAACAGTGCCAGTTCCGGCAGACGACGCTGCTGATCCAGCCAGAGTCCAAGTGCCTCGCCCAGGGCGCTGGCAAACTTGAAGCCGTGACCGGAGAAGCCGCCGGCCACAATCAGTCCGGGCAGGGGCTCATCGATCAGAAAATGTTCATCGGGCGTGCGAATGTACTGGCACACCGCACCATGACGCAGCGTCTGGATGCCGGGAAAGTAGCGATCCACTACCTGCTGGAATTCGCTGACATCATCCTCATGCTCGCCGAAGGCCACCATTGCCTCATCGGGCTCAAGCAGCTGGCCGCTGTCGTGGCGGCCCATCTTGAAACCGGCACCCTCGATATCAGGGAAGCCGTAATAGACGGCCCCCGAGGGCGTCGTCAGACTAAAGCCCGGAAACTGCTCCGCCTCAAAACGCGCATCACACCTATACCAGGCAAAGGTCTTGCGTACCCGGTTCAAGGGTAGCTCGACGTCCAGCTCCGCCATCAACGGCGCGATGTGCTGACCGCTGGAAAGCAGCACTCGTTCGGCGCCAAATCGACGGCCATCGGCACAGACCGCCACCCAGCCGCCCTGCTCGCCCGCCTCAAGCCGAATGACCTGTGCGCCGGTGGCCAGCGACATCCTCGGGCTGCGTGCCACGCGCTCACGCCAGCAAGCGATGATGCGTTCCACAAACAGCACGCCAGCCTCAGGCTCGAAACAGCCGTGCATGGACTGATCCAGTGCCCAGCCGGGCCAGCGCCGTGACACCTGATCTCCGGAGAGACTATCGAGCGCCAGACCATGCTGTCGGGCACTGGCCTCAACCTGCTGGATAAAGGGCGTTCCGGGCGGACCCACATTGATCACGCCGGTCGGCAGAAAAAGCGTCTCGCCGCTTTCTTCTTCCAGCTGTTTCCAAAGCTCGAGCGCGCGGCGAGCCAGCGGCACATAGCTGCTGCCCTCGCCGTAGGCCTGGCGCAGCAGACGCGTTTCGCCGTGATGCGCGCCGTGCTCATGGGGCGGACTAAAGGCATCGAGCAGCTGCACGCTGGCATCACTGTGTCGGGCCAGCCAATCGGCGGTTGCCATCCCCATGCTGCCAGCGCCGATGATCAGATAGTCGGTGCCCGGATAGTCAGTACTCAGGGCCGTCATAGCCGCGGCTCCTTTCTGGTGGATTCAACAGGGGCACTTGCCGGCTGGCCGGAACGACTACGGCCCTTGCGCTCGCTGCGGGCAATCAGTGCTGTACCGGCCAGGTCACCGGTGACGTTGAGGGCGGTACAGCCCATGCCTACCAGCGCGTCGATCGAGGTCAAAAGCGCCACGGTCTCGATTGGCAGACCAACCTGAGAGAAGACGGTGGCGATCATGACGATGCCCGCGCCCGGCACCCCGGCCGTACCAATGGAGATCAGCGTCCCGATCAACACGATCTGCGCCATGGTGGCGATATCCAGCGGCGTGCCCATCACATTGGCGGCAAACACCGCCGAAATGGCGATCCGAATCGCCGCGCCGTCCATGTTGATGGTCGCGCCCAGCGGCAGGCTGAAACCATACAGCGACTGCGGCAGCCCCATGCGACTGGCGGCGTTAAGGCTCAGCGGCAGAACGCCGGAGCTGCTCTGGGTGGCAAAGGCCGTCGCCATGGGCGTGCGTGCCTCGCGAAAGAAATCCCAAAGCTTCACGCCAAAAAGCTTCATCAACACGCAGTAGACCAGCAGATGCACACCCAGCGCGATGTAGAGCACCATCACCATGTCGCCCAGCGACAGGATGGTTTCAAGCCCCTGCTGGCTGACCGTGTTGGCCACGATCGCGAACACGCCGATCGGCACCACGTGCAACACGCCGGCCATCACCTTCATGGTCACGGCGTTAAGCGCCTCCAGCAGGCGGTAGAGCTGATCACCCATCTCGCGCTGGGCATCACTGGATCGCATGAACAAGAGCGCCAGACCAAACACCACGGCGGTGAAAATGATGCCCATCAGATTGGGCTCGGCAAAGGCCGAGACGATGTTGCTGGGCACGATGTTCAACAGCACCTGCACCAGCCCCGGATTTTCCGGCACGCTGACGGTGGCACTGGTGTCCAGCGTCAGGCCCTGACCCGGGTTGAACAGTGTGGCGACTGCAAGCCCCACCACGATGGCCAGCGCTGTGGTCACCACGTAATAGAGCAGCACCTTGCGCCCGATGCGACCCATGCTGCCCACGTCGGCCTGGTTGATGCCGACCATCAGCGTAAACAGCACGATGGGCACGATCAGAAACTGCAAAAGGCGCAGCAGCAGATCGCCAAGTGGCGAAAGCCAGGTGACGTACTCACCGCCGAACAGGCCGGCGACCACGCCCAGCACCAGCGCCAGCGTCACGCGCAGGATCAGGGAGGCCTTGAGATAGGCGCGAAACAGGGTTTTCATCAGACATCCTTGAAGACGGGAAACAACCTCGATCACAGCACCGAACGGGCGCCGGGCGCGGCTGGACTGGCAGCCGCTTTGCTCTGGGCGGGGATTATGCCATTAACGTGCGGGCAAAAAAGGTCATCAAACGGGCATACCAGTCATTTTCGGCCTCATCACCGGGGATATGCCCCTCTCCCTGCATGTAGACCACCTCGGGCGTGCGCCCATGCCGCTTGAGACGCGCCTCCAGCCGGCGAGTCATGGCGACCGACCACATGATATCTGCCGTGCCATGGCTTAAAAAAAGCGGCCCGTCGTAGCGTTCGATCTCGATCGGCGTGGTGGGCAAAAGGCCCTCACTGCTGCCCTGCCATGACCAGGCGCGCTGCGCGCCATCCCAGGCCTGCCAGCCCGGATCGCCGCTGTCGCGAAAAGTGCGGGCATCGAACCCACCGCAAACCACATCCGGGGGTGCATGCGCTGCCAGGCTATCGGGGAGGCCCTCAATACTGTCTCTGGCCATTAATGATGCCACCAGCAGTGCATGCTCGGCGCCTCTCGAGGCCCCATAAAGCCCTACCCCTTGACCCGTGAAGGCAAAGCCGCGCAGCGCCTGCAGGGCCGCCACCGTTCGCTCAAGCGGCACTTCAATGATCTGGCCGGCGTTCCAGGCATTGCCCCCGACAGAGAACCCTAGCGGAAAGGCCAGAAAACCATGGGCGGCCAGCATCACCGCATGGCGATGACTCCAGCCTGCCCACGCCCCTTCCGAACCATGCAGCACCATTACCGCAGGAAAAGGCCCGTCGCCGGACGGTCCGTAGGTGGTGCCCCAGCCCGGCAGCGGTCGGCGGATTATGACAGGCTGCATGATCAAACCCTCCACATTGGTAAATCATCGCCGGGACAACACGACTATCGTTTGGCAGAATCTGGCAAAAAAGCGGACTAGAGACGTCCTGCTAGCCGCTCACCAAGCAGCCGGCCGTTTTCCAGACAGTCCCCCACCGCGATACCGTCGCGCCAGTTACCGACCAGCGAGAGCCCGCTGTGATGTTCAAGCGCACGGTCCAGTCTTGCAATGCGCTTCAGATGTCCCAGCTCGTACTGCGGAATGGCGCGCGGCCAGCGGTTGACCTGCTGCCACACCGGGTCACCGCGAATGCCTAGCAGATCGCGCAGATCGTAAAGCACCTGCCGGATCTGCTCGGCGTCGCTGCCTTCAGCGGCTTCAGGCTGACGCCGACCGCCGATGAAGGCGTTGATCAGACAGTGTCCGGCGGGCGCGCGGCCTTCAAAGATGGTCGAGGAGAAAAGCGCGCCCAGCGTGCGGCGTTTTTCAACGCTAGGGATCAGTACGCCAAAGCCATCGAGGGCATGCGTAACGTCCTCACGCCGAAAGCCCAGCGCGACGGCGTTGACCGGCGGATAGGCGATCTCCTCAAGCGGCGCCGTCAGCGCTTCATCCAGCGAGCCCAGAAGCCCTGCCGCCACGGGCGCCGATACCGCCAGCACCAGCTCGCGGGCACGCCGAATGTGGCCCTTGGCGTCGGTCACTTCCCAGCCGTTGTCCAGTTTTTTGAGGGTGCTTATTTCGCACTGGCAGGCGATCTCGCCGCCGCAGGACTCAATCTCTTCAGCCAGACGCTCGGCCAGACGCTCAAGGCCCGAAGGAAAGCTCATCAGCTTGCCTCGCCACTCGGCCGGCATTTCAGGCGTTGCCCGACGCGATTGCCAGAGCCTTGTCAGGCCACCGCGAATCAGCGAGCCATATTCCTGCTCGATCGCGACCAGCCGTGGCATCGCGGCCTGTGCCGAGAGTCTTTGCGGATCACCGGCATAGACGCCCGACACAAAGGGGTCGACCATGCGCTCCAGCACCCGCCTTCCCAAGCGGCGCTCGACAAAGCCGGCCAGACTCTCCTCCTCGGCCTGACTTTTTTTGACGAAGGGTTCGCGCACGATCTGCGACCAGCCCTCTCGCCCGATCAGTGGATTATTCAGCGCCCGCAGCAGATGGGTCGGTAGCGCGACCGGCGTACCATCCATGGCCACAAACCGCTTTTGGGCGGTCGGGTTGGCTGACTGAACCTCGTCCAGCAGATTCATTTCCTCAAGCAGGCGATAGAGCGGTGGCTTCATGATCAACGTGTTGGGACCGATTTCGGTCTGCCAGTCACCGTCGCGCCGGCTGCTGATGTTGCCGCCCACACGTGACGCCTGCTCCAGCAGCACAACCCGTTTACCGCCTCTGGCCAGCACTCGCGCGCAGGCCAGGCCTGTTGCACCGCCGCCCACCACGATCACATCAAGCATGTCGCCATTCGGACTGCCTTCTACCATCACCTCTGCTCCTGTCCCTGGCACCTGTCTGCACAAGATATTCCCATGTCACAACAGCATACGCAGCCCGGGCCGGCGAGGCGACACTCGCCTCACGACGCCTTCGCGCTCACGAGCATGCCTGCATGCGCTGTCTATCGCAGACATGGCCTGTCACGATACGCAGCAGTATGAAAGCCACGCCCACCGCCGCAAAGCTCCAGCCACTGACCAGCGTGCCCGGCATGCCCCAGGTGGCAATGAACCAGCCACTGACAGAGGAGGCGCACACTGTCCCAAAGTTGGCCGAGGAGACAAAAAGGCTGGTGGCAAACTCCGGTGCCTCCGTTGCCGCCGAGCCCAGCCATATCTGACAGACGACAAGCCCGCTGGTATGAGCAGCCCCCCATAACAAACAGATGGGCAGCATTGTCGCCATGTCGGAGGACCCCAGCATCAGCAGCAACAGATACGCCATTGCCAGAGTCAGCGGATATCCGAGCACCGTCATTGCCTGCCATCGCCCCAGCAGGCGACCCGCGAGCAGATTGCCGGCCACGCCACCGATACCGAAGACGAACAGCAAAAGGCTAATGGTCTGACTCGAGAAGCCGGTGATACGCCCGAGGTATTCGGCGGCGTAGCTATAAACGGAAAACATCGCGCCGAAGATGGCCACCGTCGCGCCAATCGAATACCAGATGGCCGGCTTGCGCAGCACGCTCGACACACTGCCCTGCTGTGCAGACCCCTCGCTGGACTGGGCCGGCAGCATGAGCCAGAGGCCGATGGCCGCGATCAGATTGACCAGCGCGCAGAAATAAAATGACGCTTCATAAGAAATGGTCGCTTCAATCCATGTGGTCAGGGGCACACCAATGACCAGTCCCATACTGGTGCCCACCAGCGCTCTGGCCGTGGCCTGCGTCGCCTGTTCGGGTGGATAAAGCGCTACCGCTGCGGCAAATGCGGCCGAAAAAAATACTGGATGCAGCAGGGCCGACGGCACCCTCAGTGCCATCAACATGTTGAAGCTGGAGGCCCAGGCAGAAAGCAGACTGCACAGGCTAAACCCCAAAAGCGCAGCCACCAGCACCTTGCGGCGATCAAAGCGGCTCAGCCACAGCACCATAAGGGGCCCGACCACCGCCACGATCAAGGCGAAAAACCCTACCAGCCAGCCGGCATGTGCGACCGACACCCCGTAGCGCTCGGTAATGGTCGGCAAAACACCCACCACACCAAACTCAACGGCATAGAGGCCAAATAGACCCAGGGCGATAAAAAAGAGGGAACGTCCCGATTGAGTCACGCCCTGCGCTCCTTTGGTCGCGATGACCCATGGAGGCGACAGCTATCCGATTGATTCAAAAACATCCTGCGTATCATGACATTAACCTCCGACTATCGAGAGCCGGAGACCCTACAGATGCCTGCCGGGACAGACAATGTGGTCATGAGGCCGAACACATGAGACATTTTTGTCCGCAATCCCTCCGACTTCGGACAGCATCGATGCACGGCCTTCATAGCATGAACATTTTTCTTCACGTTGCAGAGTCACTGAGCTTTACCCAGGCGGCCCGTCAACTGGGAGTTTCCGCCTCTGCGGTAGGCAAGAGTATTTCAAGGCTGGAAGCTCAACTGGGGGTGCAACTGCTGTATCGCAGTACGCGCAGCATGACGCTCACCGAGGAAGGCCGGTACTTCCTGACCCGCAGCCGACACATTCTTGATGATGTGGCCTCGCTTCAGCACGAGCTGACGGCCCATCAGCACAGGCCCGAAGGCCACCTGCGCCTGAGCCTTCCCAATGCGCGTGCCCTCATGCTCCCCATTCTCAGCGACTTCACTCGTCTTTATCCGGAGATCACCCTTGATCTGGACTTCAACGACCGTGTGGTCGACCTCATTGATGAGAAATTTGATGCCGTGGTCCGTGCGGCCTGCCCGGCCGATTCACGCCTGGCCTCGCGACGTCTGGGGGCCTTCCATCTCTCGCTGGCAGGAGCCCCCGACTACTTTCACCGTCATGGCTATCCGGCAAATATCGAATCACTGCCCCGACATCGCTGCCTGCACTATCGCTATGCCAGCACCGGGCGACTGGAGCCCTGGCCTCTGGGAGAGGCCCTTCCCATGAGTCAACTGCCTGTGACCATGGTCTGCAACAGTCTGGATGCCAACCTTCAGTTTGCGCTCGACGGCCACGGCATTGCCTGCCTGCCCGATTTCGCCATTCACGATGCGCTTGCGGCAGGAAAGCTCGAGCGCGTCCTGCCGGACCAGACAGGACGCAGTGGCACCTTTCATATGCTCTGGCCGTCAAACCGCTATCTCACCTCCAGACTTCGGGTGCTGATCGACCACTTCAGTGCCCGACTTTCGGCGCCATCATTATCGCAGTGACGTCATCAACCGAGCCGGACAGCAAAAAGCCCGGCTCGGCGCCGGGCTTTTCACTCTCTGACCCTGGTAAAAATCAGCTCTGACCGATTTTGTCCTGCGTCTTCGTATCGAAGTCGCTGGCATCGTGGCGTTCGTGGAGCTGGGTGTCCGGCTCACCGAAGGTGCGATTGACCATGCGGCCAAGCTGTACCGCCGGGCGAGCGTCGATCTCTTTCGCCCAGCGCACGACGTGCTCATAGCTTTCCACCTGCAGGAACTCGGCAGCATCGTACAAACGGCCCAGCACCAGCTGGCCATACCAGGACCAGATGGCGATATCGGCAATGGTGTACTCACTGCCGGCCATGTAAGCGTTATCAGCCAGATGGCGGTCAAGCACATCAAGCTGACGCTTGGCTTCCATGGTGTAACGGTCGATCGGGTATTCGAGCTTCACCGGCGCATAGGCATAAAAGTGCCCGAAACCGCCCCCCAGGAAGGGCGCGCTGCCCATCTGCCAGAACAGCCAGTTCATGGTTTCAGTGCGCGCGACGTGCTCACTCGGCAGCAGCTCGCCAAACTTCTCGGCCAGATACAAAAGAATCGAGCCGGACTCGAACACCCGTGTGGGCGGTTCGGTGGTGTGGTCGGCCAGTGCCGGAATCTTGGAGTTGGGGTTGAGTTCGACAAAGCCGCTGCCGAACTGATCGCCTTCGCCAATGTTGATCAGCCACGCATCGTATTCGGCCCCCTCATGACCGAGCGCCAGCAGCTCCTCAAGCATGATGGAGGCTTTCACGCCGTTGGGTGTGGCCAGCGAATAGAGCTGAAACGGATGCTTGCCGACCGATAGTGTCTTGTCATGCGTGGGCCCGGCGACCGGACGATTGATACTGGCAAACTTGCCACCGCTTTCCTTCGGTTCCCAGACTTTCGGCGGCGTATATTCCTGATCACTCATGGGTCATTTCCCTTTGGCATGCATTGGGGTGTCTTGCACCCGGTGTCTCGGGAAAAGATAGCGTGTTAATGAAAAGACCGCGAATGCGCGTCCCCTATCGCCGTCAGAGTGTGCCTTCATGGCGATTGCCGCGCTGGAGACTATGCTCAATCCAGTCATCGATACACGCGGGCACTGTATCGATAATGCTGCCGGCAGCAGCCTGGTCGCACACCATGGAGAGAGTCATCATGATCACCATTGAAGGGGCTGGACGCTATACGCTGGGCGAGTGGCAGGTCTGTCGCATGGGCTATGGCGCCATGCAGCTGGCAGGGCCCGGTGTCTTTGGCCCGCCAGCGGACCCGGCCAGGGCACGCCGAGTGCTTCAGGCCGCCATCGAGTCAGGCGTTGATCATCTCGACACGTCGGACTTTTACGGTCCACACGTCACCAATCAGCTGATTCGTGAGGCGCTGCATCCCTACCCGGATCAGCTGCATATCGTGACCAAGGTCAGCGCCCGTCGCGATGAGAAAGGCGCCTGGCTACCGGCGCTCTCGCCTGAAGAATTGACCCGCGCCGTGGAAGACAACCTGCGACACCTCGGGCTCGAAGCACTGGATGTGGTGAACCTTCGTAGCATGATCGATCCCCACGGTCCGGCGGAAGGATCGCTGGAGGGCCCCTGGACAACACTGCTGGAGCTGAAGGCACGCGGACTGATTCGCCATCTGGGACTGAGCAACGTCACCGCTACCCAGATACGAGAGGCACAAAAAAGCGGTGACGTGGCCTGTGTGCAGAACCAGTACAACCTGGTCCAGCGCCAGGATGATGCCCTGATCGATGAACTGGCCGCGCAGAACATCTCTTACGTGCCCTTCTTTCCGCTGGGCGGCTTCACACCGCTTCAATCGGACGTGCTGGATGAGGTTGCCGCGCGCATCGAGGCGACACCGATGCAGGTGGCGCTGGCCTGGCTGTTACAGCGCTCGCCCAATATTCTGCTGATACCGGGCACCTCGACACCTTCGCATCTTGAAGAGAACCTGGACGCCGCCAATCTGGTCCTCCCACACGCAGAGCTGGCCGTCCTGGATCGGATGTCCAGCAAGAAAGAGCAGGACCGCCCCTGGTCCGGCCATGATGTCTGATACGGGCTCGCCCGGGCCGGCTGCGAACTGCCCTGTGATATTCAACAAAAGTCTCAGGGCTGCGCTGAGCGACGATGGGTAAGATGTTGCCCCCTTTCGACCCGAAAGCGTAATGTCCGGCCCGCCCCTCACCGGGGCGTCCGTGTTTGGCACCCGAACGCGATGACCGTGCCGCGCCCCTTTCCCCGTTATCCCGGGGCATTTTGACCCTCTTCTCGAGCCGGAGAGCTTTCAGAGAAGATCGACCGCCACCCCGGGAGCATGACTGCATGACCACCGATACCGTTTCACCCGCGGCCGGCGAGACGACCTCGCCGACAGCACCGGCCAACACGCCACGACGCGTGATGATCGCAAGTCTTGCGGGCACCACCATCGAGTTTTATGACTTCTATATCTTCGCGACCGCGGCAGCACTTGTGATCGGGCCCACCTTCTTTCCGGGAGAGTCCTCTCAGATGCAGGTGCTGGCCGCCTTCATGAGCTTTGGGCTGGCATTCGTGGCCCGTCCGGTAGGCTCGTTTCTCTTTGGTCATTTCGGTGACCGCATCGGGCGCAAGTCGACGCTGGTGGCCAGTCTGGTACTGATGGGCGGCGCAACGGTCGGCATCGGACTCCTGCCCGGCTATCAAAGCATCGGCATTGCCGCACCGATTCTATTGTGCGTATTTCGCCTGTGTCAGGGATTGGGCATTGGTGGGGAATGGGGTGGTGCAGCACTTCTGGCGACCGAAAACGCCCCGCGCGGGCGACGAGCCTTTTTCGGCATGTTCCCGCAGCTGGGGCCGTCGCTGGGCTTTCTGCTGGCCAACGGTGTCTTTCTGGTCATTTTGCTGTCGATGAGCGATGAGGCCTTCATGGTATGGGGCTGGCGCATTCCGTTTTTGCTGAGCGCCGTACTGGTGGTGATCGGGCTCTATGTCCGCACCACCCTGGCGGAGTCCGAGGTCTTTACCCGCGAGCAGCAAAAGCCGCCCGGTCGCGCCCCCCTGATCGAGCTGCTGCGCAACCACCGCACGCCGCTGTTGCAGGGCACGCTGGCCATGGTGGCCTGCTACGCGATCTTCTATATCACCACCGTGTTTACGCTGAACTACGCCACCCAGACCCAGGGCGTCGACCGCGGCACCTTTTTAGGCATGCTGTGCTTTGCCATTATCTTCATGGCCGGGGCCACGCCGCTGTCGGCGCTGGCGTGTGACCGCTTCGGGCGCAAACCGGTGATCATCAGCGGGCTGATCTTTACCATTGCCGTCGGGCTGATGCTGGCGCCCTTGATCAGCAGCGCCTCGATTCCACTGACGCTGGTGTTCCTGTGTCTCGGCCTGACAGCGATGGGCTGGATCTATGCGCCCATGGGCGCGCTTTTACCGGAGCTTTTACCGACACGGGTGCGCTATTCGGGTGCCGGCATCGCCTATAGCCTTGCCGGCATTCTGGGCGCGTCGCTGGCCCCCTATGCCGCCCAGTGGCTGGTCACTCAGGGGGGCCTCTCATGGGTGGGCTACTACATCGTCGGCATGGCAACCCTGAGCCTTCTGGCCATGCTGAGCGTGCGCGAAACCCGCGACCGGACGCTTTAGGGCCGTGATCATCCGTCGGACGATGCTCTGCAGAGCGCGTCCGACGCTACAGGATCAGCAGACTCAGCACGATATAGCGCAGCGCCTTACCCAGGGTAACAAGCCCCACAAACCAGAGCAGATTGACCCGCAGAACACCGGCGATCAGCGTGAGCGGATCACCGATGATCGGCACCCAGGCCAGCAGCAATGACCAGCGTCCATAGCGGCGAAAGCGCTGCTCGGCGCGGGCCATGACGCCCGGTTTCTGACGCTTGAGCCAGCCCTGATTGGCCCAGTAGCCCATGGCGTAATTCAACAGCGAGCCCAGCACATTACCGACCGTGGCCACCGCCACGAGCGCGACGGGCGATCCCCCCTTGAGCAGCAGCGAAGCCAGCACGGCTTCCGAACCCATCGGCAATAGCGTGGCTGACAAAAAGGCCGAGATGAACAGTCCGGTCAGGCCGATATCCAGCAATGCGCTCCCTCCAGCAATACGTCTCCATGATGTGCCCTGAATAAGCGCCCTCTCCTGAAGCGTCAAACCCGTTCATTGAATCCTCAGTCCCATGAACCAAAGTTCTCTCTCGCAACGTCCTGATTCGTTCCATAATGAAACCATCATGCCAGGTGCTGGCTGTTGGAGGTCAAAGCTTAATGGAAGAGGCTGATCAGGGCGCTATCACACGCTCTGACAAGAACAACAAGCTTCTCAAGTCGATACCAACAAAACAGCCCTGCTCTGCTCGAGGGTGTTCAAGGTGGACCGATGCTCGAGACGATCAAAAAATTCTGGTCACCTGGCATTGCAGGCAATCCACACGGGGTGTGCCGCCGGATTGCCCTGAGTAATCAGCTGGGCATTTTTGGAACCGTTGCGACCATACCCTATCAGCTGTTTTATTATTTTTATGACTTCGCGGGGTATCGGGGCGTCTTTCTTGCCAATCTGATGTTTATGGCAGGCTACCTGTCAGTGCTGCCACTCAATTACAAACGATGGTACAACACTGCCAGCACGGCGTTACTGATCAACGGGTGCTGCCAGCTGTTTGTCGTGACCTGTTTTATCGGTACCGGCGCCGGGGTCAATCTGTTTTATTTTTCCCTCGCCGCCATACTGGCCTTTCTCTATAAACGCCCGGGCATACGGGTATACACCGCCATTATGGCCTCGTTTGGCGTGCTGTATCTGATCACGCATTTTCTGTTTACGGCGGACACCGTGATTTCACCGATGCCGTCCCCCTGGATCGATGTCATGTACGGTTTCAGCGTGGCGGGTGCGCTGACACTTTCAGGCGTTGTGCTGTATATCTTCCGCCAGCAGATCGACCATGCCGAAGGGGAGCTGATGCTCAGCAATCGATACCTGGAAGCACTCAGCAATACCGACCCCCTGACGGGCCTGGCGAATCGACGGATGCTGGATGCTGCTCTTGAACGTGAATGGTCACGGCTGGTACGGCATCAGGAGGCGTTGTCAGTGCTCATGTTTGATGTAGATCACTTCAAGCACTTCAACGATCGTTACGGTCACGCCGAGGGGGACCGCTGTCTCCAGCGGGTAGCCCTGGCGGCCCGAAAGGTGATTTCCCGATCTTCCGACCTGCTGGTGCGCTATGGCGGAGAAGAGTTTGTCATCGTGCTGCCAGATACCGACGAGGCAGGAGCAAAACATCTGGGTGACCAGCTGCGTGCCGCCATCGAGCGTCTGAAAGTGCCTCATGAGGCGCTGGGAAAGGAAGCTTTCGTCACCATCAGCGTGGGCGTTTCAAGCATCGAGTACATGATGCCCGGGATCCATGCCTGCAGCGGCATGACCCTACTAAAGCGCGCCGATGAAGCGATGTATCAGGCAAAGCTCAACGGTCGCAATCAGATGGTGTATCACCCCTTTCACATGCCGCAGCCCCAGGGGCATTGAGCGTGTGATACCGATGTCCAGCCCTGATGACAGCTACCCATCCTTGCCGGGAGCCTGCCAGGTCCAGGCCGTACCTGCCTGCAAAAAACCGCTACACTGATCATCATGCCGGCGCCTGAGCGGCCCTGTCGAAGGACGCGGGCACTTCTTCGTTTTTTACACGGACGCTGACGCCCTTTCATGATGGATCGCTTTTCAATGGCATGTCTCGATGTGCGCATGACGCTTCATGCCTGATCGCCGGCTTTTTCGCTCGCTGAGCGTTTACAACTACCGGCTCTGGTTTGCAGGCGCCATGGTGTCCAATGTGGGGACCTGGATGCAGCGCATCGCCCAGGACTGGCTGGTGCTGACCGTTCTCACGGCCCATGATGCCAGCGCCATGGGCATTACCATGGCGCTGCAGTTTGGCCCGCAGCTTTTACTGCTGCCGCTGTCCGGCTTTGCCGTGGACTACTTTGATCGTCGCCGTCTGATCATGCTCTCTCAGGCCCTTCAGGGTCTGCTGGCGCTGGGGCTCGGAATTTTAACCCTGACCGGCGCCGTCACACTCTGGCAGGTCTATCTCTTTGCGTTTGCCCTGGGCTGTGTGACGGCCTTTGATGCCCCGGCGCGTCAGGTGTTCGTCAATGACCTGGTCGGCGAGAAGTTTCTGGCCAATGCCGTGGCGCTCAATTCCACCTCATTCAACGCCGCACGCATGGTAGGTCCGGCCGTGGCCGGCATTCTGATCGCCGCTGCCGGCACCGGCTGGCTCTTTATCATCAATGCGGCCTCCTTTGCCGCGGTATTGGGCGCGCTGTGTCTTTTGCGTGTCAATGAGCTGCACATTACCGAACGGGCCACCCAGCGCCGCGGCAGTCTGACCGAAGGCTTTCGCTACGTGCGCCACCGCCCGGATCTGAGCGCGCTGTTGATCATGCTCTTTTTGATCGGCACCTTCGGCTTCAACTTTTCGGTCTTTATCTCGACCATGTCGGTGAGCGTCTTTCACGGCGATGCTCACCAGTACGGGCTTTTGACCACCTGTCTGGCCGTCGGGTCGGTGACCGGTGCGCTACTGGCCGCCCGACGCGAGCAGCCTCGCATGGCGCTTTTGCTGGTGTCGTCGTTGTCATTCGGCGTGTTCTGCCTGCTGGCCGCGCTGGCGCCCAGCGTCTGGCTCTTTGCCATAGCGCTGATGCTGACAGGGCTTTCGGCACTGACCTTCATGACCGCCTCCAACGCCACCATGCAGCTCACCACAACGCCGGCCATGCGCGGGCGAGTGATGGCGCTGCGTATTGCAGTCACCATGGGCGGCACCCCCATCGGAGCGCCCATTGTAGGGGCGATCGCCGACCATGCCGGCCCGCGCTGGGCCATGCTGGTGGGGGCAGCCGCCGGGATTCTGGCGGCACTGGTCGCGCTGAGGGCCAGAGTACTGGAACGTCGGCGAGCGGCTTCCGAGACGGCTTCTGTCACAGCCATCAGCGACTAGCGCCAGGGCCGTTCACCCAGGGCGTTATTTCACTTCTTTTCCCGGGATTTCAGGCGTATAGTGCGCTCGCTTTCGACCGCCCGGTCGAAGGTCCTGCTTTCGAAAGACCCGTTGGCTCCCCCACCCGCCGACGCTCATCAGGATCAACACGCCTCATGTCACGCCAGTTGTTCTCGATGGCCCTTGCGCCATTACTCGGACTTTTTATCTTTGGGATCGGCAACGGTTTTCTGATGTCGCTGGTGACGGTGCGTCTGGACGCCGCCGGCGAATCCGCCACCACCATCGGCTGGATATCGGCCGCCTTTCATGCCGGTCTGGTCATCGGGGCGCTTTTTAGTGACCGAATCCTGCTGCGCATCGGTCATATCCGTGCCTATGCCTGCTTCGGTGCGCTGGTGGCAGTGACCGTGCTGGCTCAGGGTCTGTGGGTAAACGCCGAATTCTGGTTCGTCATGCGCTTTCTGTGCGGCTGGGCCACGCTTGGCGTCTATCTGGTAATCGAAAGCTGGCTTTTGAGCGCCTCGGACCCGAAGGTACGCGGTCGCCTGCTGGCGCTGTACATGATCGCGCTGTATGGCGCCGGCGTGATCGGGCAGCTGCTTTTGGGTGTGGCCGATATCGGTGACGATTCGGCCGCCTTCATGGTCATTGCCATTCTGGCGGCCCTGTCCATCCTGCCGCTGGGCCTGATCCCGCGTGTTTCACCGCTGATCGAACACGCCGAGCCGCTCTCCCCCTGGCGGCTGATCACGGTCACCCCGACCGGCGTGGCAGGCTGTTTCGTGGCCGGGCTCCTGATCTCGGCGGTTTATAGCCTTTTGCCGCTGTATCTGCAGCGCAGCGGCCTTGAGCTTTCCGACGTCGGTCGCATGATGGCGGTGGTGATTCTGGGCGCCATGCTTTTGCAGTATCCCATCGGGCGATGGTCGGATCGCCATGACCGACAGATGGTGCTGATTCTCACCAGTCTGGCGCTGTCAGCCTTGTGCTTCGGTCTCTTGTGGATCGGTGATGGTCCCCTGCTGATGGCCGGCATGCTCTTTTTGATCGGGGGCAGCGTGTTCGTGCTTTATCCGGTGTCGATCAGCCACGCCTCCGACCGGGCACCGGCGGGGGCACTGGTGCGCATGAGCCAGGGGCTTTTGCTGATCAACGAGCTGGGCGCCACCTTCAGCCCGCCGTTGATCACCCCGGTCATGTCGCGGCTGGGCAATGGCGGGCTATTCATGACGATGGGCGGGCTGGGCCTTGTGCTGGCGGTCTTTTTGCTGTGGCGTCGCAGTCAGCGCCCGGCGCCGATGCCGGTGGCCCCCTTCACCTCCAACCCGCCGCAGTCGGTGGTCGGTGCCGAGCTGGTGGTCACCGAGGCGCTGGTACTGGGTGCCATCGATCATGAACATCATGAGGATCTTTCACAGGTAGTGCCGGATGTAGATACCGCGCATCCCGATCCGATCACGCCTGACGACACTACCGTCCAGACCAGACCCGTGTGAACTGACCGCCCTTTAAATCGACATCAGCCGGCCACGTCATCGTGACCGCTGTCTGAAATTCAGCGCGGTTTCAGACCAGGGGGAAAGTGCTTCACTGAAACGACCACAAACCGACTACGCTTTGATTGAACGCTCGTGATAATAACGTGCCGCCAGTGCACAGGTTTTCTTTCAATGCTTTCAGGGGGTCAGAAGTGAACACTGCAGCCGAACATACCTATCGACGCGGAATTAATCCGCTGCACGGGGTGCTGCTTGCCGGCACCCTGGTGCTCTTTCTTGGCGCCACGCTGAGTGACTACGCCTACATGGACAGCTACGAGATCCAGTGGGCCACCTTTTCCTCCTGGCTGATTGCCTTTGCGCTGGTCTGCAACGGTTTGGCCTTTCTGTGTGGTCTTTTTGGCCTGTTTGTTGCCCATGACCGCCGCCGGGGACTCATCTATCTCGCCTTGCTGGTGGCCAGTTTCCTGCTGGGCTTCGTCAACGCGCTGACCCATGCCAAGGACGCCTGGGCCATGATGCCAAACGGCTTCATCCTGTCGCTCGTTGTGACCGTGCTGGCCCTTGTCGCCACCTGGATCGGCTTTACCAATACCGGCGTGAGGAAATCACAATGACCCAGTCCAGACTCACTCTGACGACGCCGCTGGCGATCGCCCTGATGGCGGGCAGTGCGGGGGCTCTGGCAGATGAGCCGCAGTTTGGCGCCAGTCCGAACCTGCCGGACCCACAGCGCGGACTCCTGCCCAACATGACGGTGCCCGAGCAGGCGCCGTGGAATGATGACAAGCCGACGGTTCCCGAAGGTTATAGCATCACCGAGATTGCCTCTGACCTGAAGATTCCGCGCCAGACGCTGGTTCTGCCCAACGGTGATATCCTGGTGGCCGAAGGCAGCGGCGGCCATGCCCCGAAGCTCAAGCCCAAGGATTTCATTGCCGGCATCATCAAGGCGAAAGGCAAGACCTCGGTCAAGGGCGGCAACCGGCTGACGCTTTTACGAGATGCCGATGGGGATGGCACCTATGAAGAGCAAACCGTGTTCGCCGACGGTCTTGATGCCCCCTACGGTCTGGCGCTGATCGATGACCAGCTCTATGTCGCCAATCAGGGCTCGCTGGTGCGCTTTGACTACGAGGATGGCCAGACACAGGCCAGCGGTTCGCCCGAACTGGTGACGCCGCTGCCTTCCGAGATCAACCACCACTGGACCAAGGCGATGACCGCCAGCCCCGACGGTCAGTATCTGTATGTCGGGATTGGCTCCAACAGCAACATCACCGAGCGCGGCATGGAAGCCGAAGTCGACCGCGCCGAGATCTGGCAGATTGATCCCGAAACCGGGGCCCATCGAGCCTACGCTACCGGCGTGCGCAACCCGACAGCCCTGACCTTCCAGCCGGGCACCAATACGCTCTGGGCAGTCGCCAACGAGCGTGACGAACTCGGCCCGAATCTGGTGCCGGACTATCTGACCTCGATTCAGGATGGCGGCTTCTATGGCTGGCCATGGAGCTACTGGGGCCAGCATGTTGATCCGCGTGTCAAACCGGAAAATCCGGAGAAGGTTGAGGCGGCCATCGCACCCGACTACAGTCTGGCCTCTCACCGTGCGCCGTTGGGTATCGCCTTTTCCAATCCGCAGGTCGGAGGCGAATACAGTGATGGGGTTTTCATCGGCCAGCACGGCAGCTGGAACCGTGCGGACCCGGTCGGTTACAACGTGGTGTTCGTCCCCTTTGAAAACGGCAAGCCGGCCGGAGACCCGGTGGACTTTGTTTCGGGCTTTCTGACCGATGACGGCCATACACGCGGACGCCCGGTGGGCGTGAGTGTCGCCCCGGACGGCTCGGTCATCGTCGCTGATGATCTGACCAATGCCGTATGGCGCGTCACGCGTGATGACGCAGGCTCGGCGCCCTCAGCTTCTGCCGCCTCCAATAACGACAGCAGCACCATGTCGGAGAGCGACTCCAGCATGCCTGAAACCGAGCCGGCGACGCCTGACGACAAGGCCTTCATGCCCGAAAGCGATTCGGCCACGCCCGATAACAGCACCGACATGCCCGAGACCGAGCCGGCAACGCCCGACGACAAGGCCATGATGCCCGAGGCGCCCTCAGACACTCCCAATGAGCAGTCCGACGACGCCCGAAAAGAACCTGCCACCACGGCGACCTGATCACACGGTTCTGACAAGACACCATCCTCATCCCCTGGAGCGAGCGCCCCGGGGGATTTTTTTGGCATGGCCGACGCTGAGGAATGCCGTTACGAGTGCGTTTTTGTGTGCTCACCAAGGGCAATGTCCTGTTCACTCAGGACCACCACCTGACGCGGCCACCAGTCGGGGTGATGGTCGCGAATGAACGCCATGAGCTTTTCGCGGATACTCGCCTCTGCCGCCCAGCCGGACAGCGGATCGACCGTCATCATGAAACAGGTGATGGTCTGTGCCGAGGCGGTCTGCGCAGTGACACTGCACAGCAATTTGTGATGCTCGATGACGTTTTCCTCGGCCTTCGCAAACTCGAGGAATTTCTCGCGTAGACAGCTCACATCGGCGTTGAGGTGCAACGTCAGCTCCAGGGTTCGATACTCCATGGTGCTTTTGGCCGACAGATTCTCAAAGGGGCGGGAGGCGAAATAGGTCACCGGCACGATCAGGCGTCGTTCGTTCCAGACCCGCAGCAGGATATAGGTATAGAAGATACTCTCGACGTAGCACCACTGGCCTTCAAACATCACCAGATCACCGATGCGCAGCGGCTTTGCCAGCGAGAGCTGAAACGAGGAAATGATGTTGCTCAGCACCGCCTGTCCGGCAATACCTACCAGCACCGCCAGCACGCTGGCCGAGGCAAGAACCGACATGCCCAGCGTCTCGAAAAGGCGCACCTGACCCAGCACGTAGATCGATACCAGCACGACCATGACAAGAATGATGACGCGACGCAGCGCATAGAGCGTGGTCAAGAGCTTGCGCTCGTCCC
This sequence comes from Kushneria marisflavi, assembly GCF_002157205.1. Taxonomy (NCBI): domain Bacteria; kingdom Pseudomonadati; phylum Pseudomonadota; class Gammaproteobacteria; order Oceanospirillales; family Halomonadaceae; genus Kushneria; species Kushneria marisflavi. The sequence goes on from NZ_CP021358.1 coordinate 774,112, forward strand.
GGGGCTTGGAGTCATCGATTTCGCCGGCCATGCGCCGGGTCATGTGCAGCATGAAGGTATCGATCAAGCGCAGGGCAATCATCCCGACGCCCCAAGCCATGACGATGGTGAGCGTCACCCGCAGCGTGGTGGCCACCACGGCCGAGAATGACACCACAAAATCCAGCAGGGTCTGCGTCACCAGCGCCATGACAATCAGCGCCACCGGGCTTCGAATCTGGGTAAAGAAGATGCTGGGTGAGCCGGAGGGCAGCCAGCGCGTAATGACCGTCATGACCAGGTGCACGCCCTTGCCGATCAGGCCGATCGCCAGCAGTACCAGCGGAATGGCGATCCATTCCCAGAGTCTCAACAGTCCGAAATTCTGCTTCAGCGGCTCCGGAATATAATCCTCGAAACGCGAAGGGCCGTATCGATCATAAAGCACGGGAATCGATGACACGCTTTCCGGCGTGATCAGCCAGACCGGCTCCTCCTCCCCCACCCGGTAGCGCCCCAGACGGATGTCATAGGCATCATTACCCGCCTCGAGCGAGGCCAGCTCGATATCCCGGCGCATTCTGCCGGCACGCGGGTCCTTGCCGGAGACATCCTCGATCATGCCATCCGGGCGCGCCGAGAGCGTGGAGATATTGAGCCACTTGCCGCGCCTGAATACCTCAGCCAATTGTCGGGCCAGCTCCCCGCCCCGTGCGCGCTGCTCGCGCGGCGAAAGATCGGCGAGGTTGAGAATGTGCGCGGCCCCTTCATAGTCGCCCTTTTCGGTCAGGCGCATGAAATGACGCATCGTCTCGCGTGGCGTACGAAGATTTGTCTGATCGACGCTCTCATTGAGCCCGACATTCAGGGCATTGACCTCGTACCAGCCTTCCGCCTCACTGTCGCTGCCACTACCGCCTTCCTGTGCCATGCAAAGGCTTGAAAATACCAGCGCTGCCAGCGCCACCAGCCACCATCGGGGCCTTTTTATCGTCATGCCTGCGTTACCGGGTTCGTGAATCATCCATGAAAGCCTCTGCCCGAACATTTCCTCCCGGACAGTGCCCGCCAAACGAGCGCCTGGCGCATCAATCGACCATGCTGGATAGTATCTCAGCAATGCCCTGACAGCCCGCACAAACAAGGCCTTCCGGAGGTGAGCATGACCGACATGACGGAACAAACACGCCAGTCACTCTACGAGCAGGCACGCCAGCGCGGGATCGAGGGGCGTTCATCGATGAACAAGGCAGAACTGGCTTCAGCGCTCAAGGACCACAGCGCCTCGCCCCATTCAAGCGTCGGCACACGTCTGGAAACCTTTCGCCGACTGGCCAATGCCGTGGCCGGCGGTGAATTCATCCTGCGTCCGCGGGTACTGACCGGTCTTGATCGCCGCCTGCACGTGCGCCAGACCCTGCGCGAGGATCATCAGACCCGCATTGCCGATGGCAGCGAGGAGACCGAGCTCAAGTTCAATCAGCTCTCCGACTCGCTCTTTTCCTTCTTTCGCGGAACGGCGCTGCTGTTTTATCGCGACATGGCCGGAGATGACGGCTGGATGCCGACCGTACTGGCGCTGGGCGACGTGCATCCCGAGAACTTCGGCGTGATGCCCAACGTCGACAACGTACCGATCTTTTCGGTCAACGACTTCGACGAAGCCTATTACGCACCGTTCACCTGGGACCTCAAGCGCGGCGCTACCGGCTTCATGATTGCCGCCGAGACCGAAGGTGAGCTCAAGCGCAAGCACCGGACCAGGGTCGTGCGTCATTTCATCGAAGGCTATATCGACGCCATGCAGCGTCTGGCCCGGGACGGCACCGAGCAGGATGAGGAGATGCGCCTTGACAATGCTCCGAAGCTGATTCGCAAGCTGTTCAAGGAGGCCCACGAGGCGCGCGCCGACTGGCTGAAGGAGGATTATCTCGATGAGAGCGGTCAGCGCTTTCGCTCCACCGACAAGCTGGTGCCCATTTCCACTCGCCGCGATGAGTTTCAGCGGATCACCGACCGGCTGATCAAGAACAATGCCATCGAGGTCCCGCCGCGCGCCATCGCGCCTGATGGCACCGCCATGCGCGTCAAGGATGTGGCCATCCGGCGCGGTCAGGGCACCGCCTCATTGGGGCTGGACCGCTATTACGTGCTCATCGAAGGCCCACAGGGTGACGGTACCGATGATCTGATCATCGAATACAAGCAGGCCCGACGTTCGGCGCTGGCCGGGCTGGTGCCCCATACCGGGCATGAGATGGACACCCGCGCCGAACGCATCACCCACGCCCAGGCCGTGCATCTGATTCGGGGCGACCGGTTCTACGGGCACGTCGAGTTTGATGGGCGCAGCTACATGTCTCGCGAGCGCGCGCCCTTTCGCGACAGCATCGACCTGGACGATCTGTCCAAAAAGGAGTGGAAGCAGTACGCCCGCATTTGCGGTCAGGTGCTGGCCGGCGTACACGCCCTGTCCGATGAAGCAGGCAAGGTGGATTACGACATCGAGCCGGCCATCATCGAGGCCATTGGCCCGGTGGCGCTGTTTACCGAGGATATGGTGGCCTTTGCCGAAGAAGCCGCCGATCGTGTGCGCCGCGATCACGACCTGTTCCGGGAGGATCACGCCCGCGGCGCCTTTACGCAGCTGGACCGGGTCTATCGATGAACCTGCCGCTGGCATGTACCTCCAGTCGAATCAGGACTGTGGCCCGGAGGAGCCGCCATGCAGTGCCCGGTTACCCCAGCTTTGTAACAAATCCTGGGTGATGGCGGCGATTTTCAAGTCGTCATCAAGCTCATGAAGCTTCAGCCCATGGTTCAATTTTTCATTATCAGTCCCAGCGGAGTCAGTCGATCGTGTCCTTTTTAAACCCGTTTATCGAAAGGCTGCGTATTCATCCTCTCATTCAGGCGCCCATGGCCGGCGTTTCAACGCCTGAACTGGCCGCTGCAGTCTCCAATGCAGGCGGCCTGGGGTCACTCGGCATCGGCGCCAGCAGTGTCTCCAGCGCTCGACAAATGATCGAGCAGACCGCATCGCTGACGACGCGCCCCTTCAACGTCAACGTTTTCTGTCATGAATCTGCCCAACGAAACACCCATCAGGAAATCGCCTGGCTTGAACACCTCAGACCACTGTTTGCCGAGTGCGGGGCAGAGCTGCCAACGGCGCTTGAGGAAATCTATCCGAGCTTTCTTCATGACGAGCACGCCCAGAAGATGCTGATTGAAACGCGACCGGCCGTGGTCAGCTTCCACTTCGGACTACCCTCTGCCAAGAAAATCCGGGCCCTGCAGGAGGCCGGCATTCTGGTCATGGCCACCGCCACCAGCACCGATGAAGCGCGACTGGCTCAGCAGCAGGGGGTGGATGCCATCGTGGCTCAGGGCATTGAGGCGGGGGGCCATCGTGGCCTGTTCGACCCGACGTGCACGGATGAGCAACTCACTACCGCGGTGCTCGTTCGCCTGCTCGTCAGCGAGCTTGAGGTGCCCATCATTGCGGCCGGCGGCCTCATGGATGGTCATGCCATCAGAGGCATGCTTGAAATGGGCGCGGCGGCCGCTCAGCTGGGGACCGCCTTTATCCTGTGTTCCGAATCGGCAGCCAATGAGGGGTATCGCGCCAGTCTCAAAAGCGAACGCGCCGCTACCACGCGCCTGACGTCAGCCCTGTCGGGGCGACCGGCCCGTGGCATCCATAACCGATTCATTGCCCATGCCGAGCAGGCGGTCGGTCTCGAACCGGCGGCTTATCCCGTGGCCTACGACGCCGCCAAACGGCTGAACGCTGCCGCCCGTCATCTCGGGCATCATGAATTCGCCGCCCACTGGGCAGGCCAGGGCGCGCCACTGGCACGAGAGCTACCGGCAGCCCAACTGGTCTCGACACTGATGCAGGAACTGACGCGCCAGCGGTGATGCTGTCAGGCGTGTCGTGGTGCTCGAGCAGCCCTTACGCGCCTGTCAGCACGATAATACTCCCCGCCAGCAGCAGCCCGGCGCCCACCAGCGCGGCACGAAAGGTACGCACATAGAGCCCCATGGCCACCATACCGACCCCGATGGGCAATAGAATCACCCCGGCAACGAACAACCCGTCCAGCAATAGCGTTTCCATGTCAGCCTCCCGGCCAGGCCACGATGAAGCCTTCTTCAAGGATAGTCCTCATGTCTGCCAGCACATTAGGCCTGTGCGACTACCGCGCCGGTGACACCGGCACCCCGCTCACGATCCTTCAGCGCACCGTGCACGAGGTCGTCTCACGGCATCACTTCACGGGCAGGTTGACCGGCAGATGCTCTCGATACCGGTGGTGATCCATCGTCAGCGATGACCTATCGATTCAGTGATGACCGATCGATTCAGCGATGACCTATCAATAGTGACGTACGTGTTCCATCAGCGCGCGGAGTTTCGGCGTTACCGTATGGCGGCTCGGATAATAGAGATAGAAGCCGGCGAAAGGCGGTAACCAGTCATCGAGCACCGTCACCAGCTGGCCGCGCTCGATCCAGGGTAGAAACGTCTCCTCCATGCCGAACGTCATTCCGCCACCGGCCAGGGCGACACGAATCATCAGCAGCATGTCATTGGTGGTCAATCGTGGATCGACCGCCACGGCAAACGCACGCCCTTCACGTTCGAACTCCCATCGATAGGGGGTCATTTCAGGTGAGGGACGCCATCCAATACAGCGATGGGCTGCCAGATCCCGGGGATGCTGTGGCACGCCACAACGCGCCAGATAATCCGGCGTGGCAACGGCGACCTGACGCTGCTCGCCGGTCAGGGGCATCGCGATCATATCCTGATCGATCACCTCTCCCAGCCTGATGCCCGCATCAAAGCCGCCAGCAACAATATCGAACGTCTCATCCGTCACGGTGACATCCAGCATGATATGAGGATGTTGTTCGATAAAGGTTGCAATCAATGGCCCTGACAGAAACCGCTCCGCGATCGATGTTGCCGTGACCCTTAAAAGCCCGCGAGGCAGGGCCGGTACATCGCGGGTGGCGTCCAGTACCGCCTCGATCTCGGTCATCGGGTCAGACAGCGCACTCAATAACCGCTCGCCTTCTTCGGTCAGCCGCACGCTACGTGTTGTGCGATTGAAAAGCGGCTTTCCCAGCGAGTGCTCAAGTCGCCGGATGCCCTGACTGACCGCCGAGCGTGTCACGCCCAGCCGGTCAGCAGCGGCCCTGAAGTTGCCTGCCTGAGCCACGGCGAAAAATATCGTCAGAAGATTGAGATCCATGCCGATTGGAAAGCCCCGCTAACCATTGAGTCCAGTCGTCAGCATATTCTGGTTAACCCTTCTGCGCATTACGCTTTGACCTTGCGAAGTGAACGTCACTTCATGTCAAACCCGCGGGAGAGCAGCATGAATATTGTCGGAAAGGTCGTTTTGGTTACCGGTGCCAGCAGCGGCATTGGAGAAGGCATCGCCCGGGAGCTGGCAGCCGCAGGCGCCTGCGTGCTATTGGGTGCACGACGCACGGACAGACTTGAGCGCATCGCAGGCGACCTCCGCAAAAGCGGCGGCATTGTCGAAGTACGCCCACTGGATGTCACAAGCAGAGAGGCGATGCAGGGCTTTGCACAGGCGGCACTGGATCTGTGGGGACGCATCGATGTGCTGATCAACAATGCCGGCATTATGCCCCTGTCGCCGCTTTCGGCCTGCAAGATGGATGAATGGGAAGCCATGGTGGAGATCAACATCAAGGGGGTTCTGTGGGGCATTGGCGCGGTCCTGCCGGTGATGGAGCGCCAGCAGGCGGGACAGATCATCAACATCGCCTCCATCGGGGCTCTGCAGGTGATGCCCACCTCGGCGGTGTACTCTGCCACCAAGTTCGCCGTGCGCGCGATATCCGACGGGCTGCGCCAGGAGAGCACCTACCTGCGGGTAACCTGCGTCAATCCCGGCGTCGTCGAAAGTGAACTGGCCTCGACCATCACCCACGAGGACACCGCTGACGTTATTGCGAGCTATCGTGAAGTCGCGCTTAAGCCTGCCGATATCGCACGCGCCGTACGTCAGGTGATCGAGGCTCCTGAAAGCGTCGACACCACCGAAATCACCCTTCGCCCGACAGCCTCGGGCAAGTGATCACGCCATCCCGGTCTTGCACCAGGGTTGGGTGTCTTATAATGGCACCCAGCCCTGCTTGATGGCCGTTTGCCCTGCTTCCCCCATGTCCCCACTGACGTCGTCGCTGCAGGATAATGTTTATGGCCACCGACTTTTGCATCCGCGATTACCGCACCGGTGACGCTGATACCACACTCACGATCTTCCAGCGTGCCGTGCGCGAGGTGGCCTCACAGGACTACACCCCAGCTGAAATCGAGGCGTGGGCCGGCCATATCGATCGTAACGTCTGGGCCAACAGCCTTGAACGCCAGTTCACCCGGATTGCGACGCGAGGGGACACACCGGCAGGCTTTGCCAGCCTCACCGATCACGGACATCTCGACATGCTGTTTGTCAGTCCCGAGCATCAACGCTGCGGCGTGGCCAGCCGGTTATTGAGTACTGCCGAGCAGGCGGCTCGCCAGCGCGGCATAATCCGATTAACGACCGAGGCGAGCCTCAATGCCCTGCCCTTTTTCCAGGCCCAGGGTTTTGAGATTGTGAAGGCACAGGAGATTGAACGACGCGGTCAGATATTAAGAAATTATCGAATGGAGAAGGCGCTACACCCCGCCGGCAATGCTGGCTGACGGTATCTTCACCAGAGCAACCCACCGGCGGCTACGCCTCCAGAGCCGCGTAATAGACCAGCCGCAGATGGCGGGACTCATCAATGATCAGCGAGGTGTGTTCGAACTCGACCGGACCGACACCTTCGAGGTTCAACCACCGCTTGCCCTGACAGGGCGCATGAACTTCATGTTGATGCCAGAGCGACCGAAAGGTCTCCGAGACCCCTTCCAGCATCTGCACCAGTGACTGCATGGCCGGGTCATCAGAGGCCTTGATGTAATCACGTCGAAAGCTCGAAAGGATCGCGGCCACCTCACTCTCCCAGTCATGTATCAGCGCCTGCAGGGCAGGTTCGGCGAACAGCAACCACAGCAGGTTACGCTGCTCCGGTGGCTGTGCGGAAAAATGGAACAGCCGATCCGCCGCCTCGTTCCAGCTCAACACGTCCCAGCGCAGATTCAGCACGTAACAGGGCCGCTGCACCAGATCCGCCATGAGTCGCTTGATCAACGGCGGGACGTCACAAAAGGTCTGGCCCGGTTCGACCGGCGGGCGCTGATGCGTGAGCAGAAACAGATGACGCCGCTCGGCGGCATCGAGCCTCAACGCGCGCGACAGGTTATCCAGAAACCGGGCCGAGACGTTGATCTCACGGCCCTGCTCGAGCCACGTGTACCAGGTCACGCCGACACCGGCCAGCGCCGCAACCTCTTCCCGTCGCAGCCCGGGGGTTCGACGACGCTGCCCGGCCGGCAGCCCGACCTCCTGTGGAGACACGCGCGCCCGTCGGGTCGTCAAGAATCGGGCCAGCTCGTGGCGAGTGCGATCCAGCGTGCGGGCAGGCGTCATGGGGTTTCTCGCAGCGGCATAAAGAAGTCGATCACCATGATGTGGTCGATGGTCGGCCAGGGCAAGACATTGACGTCCGGTCGGTTTCCCGCCCATGAAAAGGGCCCATTCAAAGATGAGCCCCGGAAATCACAGCCAGAATTACGCGCCTGATGGCCTCAACGCTCGCGGCGGCATTGAGGGCCATTGCATCAGGCAGTGGTCAGGCGAACAGAAAGTCCTCGGGCCCCATGGCATAGTTCAGCTCGCCGGTCGGCAAGCCGGGGTCGTATTTCGGTACCCCAACCAGCGAGACGTAGTGCCCTCCGGTGTCGGTGTTCACCACGAGCTCGTGATCCGGATACATATGGACATTCCCGAAATCAAGCGGCTCGCCAGCGCTATTTTGCAACTGAGACAGATCGATGCGATCAACGCCCAGCTCAAAATTGGTGATGGTGGCGTCCTGCCAGGCGCCATCGCTGCCAAACACGAAGCTGTCGGCAACACCGTCGGTACCGCTGGTCGTACCCGACACCACGACATCTTCGAATGGACCCGTCGGCGCCGGCGCCATTTTGGAAATGTAACCCTGACGATCGGAGAACGAGTTCAAACCGCCGGCAACCTCCTCAAGCTTCAGGGCGAAGTCGTTGTCGTCCAGCCCTTCCGGCCCGCTGTCGCGATAGAAATAGAGATCATCGCCATGGAAAACCGGCAAAATGGCATCGCCACTGTCCTGATCGCCGGCAAGCGTGAGGGCGTCTTCAAGCGAGAGGTACTCATCTGCAAAAATGGCGTTATCCAGATCAAGATTATCGAAGGACTGCACCACGCTGTCATCGATAAACAGCGTGTCCCTCAGGACATCGAAGCCTGTCAGCGTGTCGATCGCATCACCATCGTTGCCGTAACGCGAAGACTCTTCCGCGAAAGAGATCACATTGACACCGTTGTCCGCGCCGCCAAGCATGATGGTTTCCTGCACGTCGCCGGAGGCGGTGTATTCAAGTCCGCCTGAAAGGCCTGAGGCATCAACCGTATGAACGGCGGTGGTATTATCGGCCCCGTTATCCCATTCGACGCGGCCGTTGCCGCTTAAACCAAGCGCGTCAAAGGCACTGCCCTGCACATTCAGATCAAGCGTTTCGCCAGAGCGGACCCCACTGTCATCAAACTGGGTCGCAAGCGACAGCGTGGTGATGTCATCGGGTAGAACAAACGTCGTTTCCCCGCCGTGGGTAAACGTAATGGATTGGGTCTTGCTGGTGTTGGCCATGAAGTCATTCCCTTGAGTGTTATTCTCCAATACTGCCGATACATGCCCCGCCCGCGGCACGCCTGGACAGCATTGCGGGAGAAAACATGACACAGGTCAAATTTAACGCTATTTAATGTAGCTTAAAAGGATAAAACAGCACGTACCGACGCCGTAAAAAGCCTGGCCCTGGACAAAAGAATGGCGACGACCGTCAGCTTGCCCGGCGAGATCTGAAACAACGCCTCCCGTAAGCACCTTTCCACCCTGATGCCTTCCTCACCAACATTCTGAGCCGACCAAATAAATAGACCTGTCGTGAGCCGTGCGTCCGGGCATGTGCTCTCATGGGATAACTCCCAGTAATAGCATAAATGGTTAAATTGTAACCCCTTCCACTCCCATCAGACTTGGCGCCCTTCACCACCGCCCCTAAAAGGAGTGCCCCCATGCCTGATGTTTCCCGGATCGTGACCTGCCTGATTGCCGCCGGTGCCTTTGCCCTCGGCATGGCCTCCTATGTGACCGCGGGGCTCATCCCGCTGATCGAGCAGGACTTTGGCGTGACCACACCACTCGCGGCACAGCTGGTCACGGCCTTTACGCTGGCCTATGCCCTCGGCTCCCCGGTCATGGTGGCGATCCTGCCGGCTCATCGACAGCGTGCCGCACTGCTCGGGATGCTCGTACTGTTTGTCACCGCCAACGCCCTCAGCGCCGTGGCCCCCGACATGACGATGCTCATGAGCTTTCGCGCCGTGGCCGGACTTGCCGCCGGTACCTATCTCGCCCTGGGTATTGCTGCCGCCTCAAGACTTGCCCCGGATCACCAGCGCGGGCACACCATCGCCATCATCATGGGCGGCATGGCCAGCGGCACCGTACTGGGCGTCCCGGCCGGGCTGTGGCTGGCCGATCATCTGGGCTGGCAGGCAGCGCTGTGGCTGATCAGCCTGATCGGGGCCGTCGCCCTGCTCGGCCTGATGCGCTGGCTGCCGGCGCTGTCACCAGTGGCTCAGAGTTCGCTCAAACAGAAATTCGCCATTTTGAAGGATGCCCAAGTGGTCAGGCTCCTGGGCATTTCCTTGCTGGCCGCGGTGGCAAGCCTCGGGCTGTATACCTTTATGGCGCCGCTGATCAGCGCCTACACCGAACACAACGTGACGCCCTTTCTATGGGTCTGGGGTGTGGGCGGCGTACTGGGCAGTTTTTTGGTCGGCTCGCTCGTTGATCGGTTCAGCAATGTGCAGATCACCACCGGCATCCTGGTGCTGCTGAGCCTGTCACTCATCGCTCTGCCGCTGGCGCTCTCGCTGAACCCATGGCTGGCACTGCTGCCCATCATTCTCTGGGGCGCGGTTGGCTGGGCACTACAGGTCCCGCAGAACAACGCATTGATGAAAGCGCGAGAGGCCAGCGGCGATGGCCACCTGGCGGTGGCGCTCAACGAATCCGCGCTGTATCTCGGCAGCGCCCTGGGCGCCGGGGCCGGTGGGGTATGGCTCTCGCTGGGCTGGCCGGTATGGGGACTGGCCGTGGCGGCCGGGGTGATTGGGCTAATGGGGCTGGGTATCTGTTTGCCCACAAGTCGAGGAAGAGGCCGGGTATCGCATCCAGTACGTCGAGGTGGTGTTTGAAGCCTTCATGAGCTCCGGCTCGGTCACGGAGAAACTCTTTTTCTTTATCGCCGATGACGACGACCGCCTGAAAACCGGCAAGGGCGGCGGGCTTGAAAAGGTCAGCACGGCGGGATTGCGCTCGCTGTTGCCCTGCAAAAAAGGGCGCCTTACAGGCAGGCGCCCTTTTTTAACCCCGTGTTTTTTCAACACCGTGCGTCATGTTCAGGTCAGGGCCAATCCCTCTGTTCCCTGTTGCCATGACCTAGCCCTTGAAGCCCTTGCCCACCAGATACACTTCTCTGGAACGAGGCCGAGATGCCTCGGGTTTGCGAATGACCACTTTCTCAAACGAGGTGCGCACATCCTTGAGAAATTCCTCCGAGCCTTCGCCCTGGAACACCTTGACCACATAGTGTCCGCCCGGCTTGAGCACGCGCCGTACCATGTCGAGGGTCAGCTCCACCAGGTACATGGACGCGGCCTGATCCGCAGCCCCCACGCCGCTGATGTTGGGGGCAATATCAGACACGACAAGATCGACCTGCCGACCGTCAATCTGCGCGAGCAGCTGCTCAAGGACGTCATCTTCCGTGAAGTCGCCCTGAATGAAATCAACGTGGTCCAGCACGTCCATGGGCAGGATATCGGTGGCAATCACCCGGCCCTTGTCGCCCACGATCCGGCCCGCAACCTGCGACCAGCCGCCCGGCGCGGACCCCAGGTCCATGACGAGCATGCCGGGGCGGATGAGCTGGTCCTTCTCGTTGAGCTCGATCAGCTTGTAGCTGGAGCGCGAGCGCAGGCCATCCTTCTGGGCGCGTTTGACGAAGGGGTCGTTGACGTGTTCATCCAGCCAACGGCGGCTGCTTTTGGAGTGTTTCATGTTGGTGCCAACTACAAGGATAGGGTGAGCCCCGAGCGCAACGCTGCGCTGCGGGGTACAAACTGGCGGCGATTATAGCGGATACGGGCAGTGAACGCGCGCCGCCCCGACAGGACGCCGATGCCATCTCCTGACAGGCTCACCGCCGCCGGGTACAATCCGCCATCGACTGTCTTTCCCATCGTTTATCTTCCCTACCCTTTCTCTGCCGGGGCCACCGGCCAGGACGCCTTCATGATTCGCATCAACGAACTTTCTCTGCCACTGGATCATTCTGATGATGCGCTGCGACGTGCTATCGTCAAGCGCCTGAACATTCGCGATGCGGATCTGCTGGACGTCACGGTCTTCAAGCGCAGCTACGATGCCCGCAAGAAAAACAGCGCCATCGTGTTCATCTACATCGTCGATCTGGAAGTCCGTGATGAAGGCAAGGTTCTGGCGCGCTTTGCCAATGACCTGCATGTGCGCCCTGCGCCGGATACCCGCTATTACCCCGTGGCCGAGGCGCCGGCGAATCTCGAAGCGCGTCCGCTGGTGATTGGTTTTGGCCCCTGCGGCCTGTTTGCCGCCCTGTTACTTGCACAGATGGGGTTCAGGCCCATCGTGCTGGAGCGTGGCAAGAACGTGCGCAGCCGCACCAAGGACACCTGGGCACTGTGGCGCAAGAAGGTCCTGAGCCCTGAATCCAACGTGCAGTTTGGTGAGGGCGGTGCCGGTCTCTTTTCGGACGGCAAGCTGTACAGCCAGATCAAGGACCCGAAGTTCTACGCGCGCAAGGTGATGCACGAGTTCGTGCGGGCCGGCGCGCCTGAAGAAATCATGTACGTCAACAAGCCTCACATCGGTACGTTTCGCCTCACGGGGGTTGTGGCGAAGATGCGTGAGGAGATCATTGCGCTTGGCGGTGAGGTGCGCTTTGAGAGCCGGGTGACGGATCTTTTGATCGACAACGGTCAGGTCGAAGGCGTGGTACTGGCCAACGGCGACACGCTGCATAGCCGCCATGTGATCCTCGCGCTGGGCCACAGCTCGCGCGATACCTTTCGCATGCTGCACCGCCAGGGCGTTCACATCGAGGCCAAGCCCTTTGCCATCGGCTTTCGCATCGAGCATCCGCAGGGCATGATCGACAAGGCCCGCCTGGGCAAGTACGCAGGCCACCCGGCACTGGGCGCGGCGGACTACAAACTGGTCCACCACGCCAAAAACGGCCGTGCGGTCTACAGCTTCTGCATGTGTCCCGGCGGCACGGTGGTGGCGGCCACCTCCGAACCGGGCCGCGTCGTGACCAACGGCATGAGCCAGTACTCGCGCAACGAGCGCAACGCCAATTCCGGCATCGTGGTGGGCATCAATCCCGAGCAGGACTTCCCGGGTGATGCGCTGGCCGGAGTCGAGCTGCAGGAGCGCCTGGAAGAACGGGCCTATGAACTGGGGGGCAGCGACTATTGTGCGCCCGCGCAGCTGGTGGGCGACTTTATCCGCGGTGTGCCGTCCAGCGAGTTCGGCGAAGTGGAGCCTTCCTATACGCCGGGCGTGCGCCTGGGCGATCTTTCCCCTTCACTGCCGGCGTTCGCCATTGACGCGATTCGCGAAGCGCTGCCGGCCTTCGGCAGGAAGATTCGCGGCTTTGATCGCGACAATGCGATCCTGACGGGGATCGAAACACGCACTTCCTCCCCTGTGCGGATCACCCGTCATCACGACACGCTCCAGAGCCTCAATACCCGTGGCCTCTACCCGGCCGGCGAAGGTGCAGGCTACGCCGGCGGCATCCTGTCGGCGGGCGTGGATGGCATCAAGGTCGCAGAGGCACTGGCCAAGGCGCTGCTGTCTGACATGGACGCCGCCGCTGCGCTGGCCAGGGCCGCCGGCTGATGAAGTTCGACGACATAAAGAAACTTCACCAGAAGAAGTACCGCGCCGAGTTCGGCCACTTTCTGGTGGAGGGTGAACATCTGGTTCTGGAGCTGCAGAAAGCGGCAGCGCACAACCCGCAGCTTCAGCGCGCAGAGCTGTATGTCACCGAGACGCATGCCCGGTGGGAAAGCCCGTTCAGGACCCACGTCATCAGTGACCGCCAGATGGCGCAGATCGCCGATACCAAAACCCCGCAGGGCATCGTCGCCCTGGTGCCGATCCCCGATGCCTCGATGGGCACCTCCGATACCGGGCGGGCGGTGTATCTGCATGAAATTCAGGACCCCGGTAATCTGGGCACCATCCTGCGTACGCTTGCGTGGTTTGGCGGTTTTCGCTGCCTGCTGAGCCCGGGGAGCGTTGACCCTTACAACCCCAAGGTCGTGCGCGCGAGCATGGGCGCGATCTTCCATGCGCCGCTGGAGCTGAATGTCCCGCTTGCGACGCTTGCCGATCGCTTCACGCGCATCGCCTGCCTCGATATGCAGGGCGAGCCGCTGCACTCACCGTATTTCGGCGCCTGTGACTGTTACCTCTTCGGCAACGAAGCCCGCGGTGTGCCTCGTGATCAACTGGGCGCGCTCGGCGCACAGCCGTTCACGATCCCCGGGAGCGGTGCCATCGAGTCATTGAATCTGGCTGCGACGGTCAACATGTGTGCGTATGAGCTGAACCGTCCGCGGGGTTGAGTGGCACACACATGCGGTCATGGCTGCGGCAGCGCACTCATGACCGCGTGCGAGAACAGCGGCGATGGCCACCCCGGCCGTGGGGGCCAGCGTGATTGGGCTGATGGGGTTGGATGTTTGTATGGCCACATATCGAGAAAAAACCAGCTATCGCATTCAGCACGTCGAGAAGGTATTTGAAGCCTTTATGAGCCCCGGCTTAGTCACGGAAGAGCTTTATTTCTTTATCTCCGATAACGACGACAGCCTGAAAGCCGGCAAGGGCGATGGGATTGAGGATGAAGGCGAGGGTATCGAAGTGCTGGAACTACCGTTAAGTGAGGGGCTGGAGATGATCTGCACTGGCGAGATTGTCGACAGCAAGACCATCATGCTGTTGCAGCATGTGGCTTTAAGTGTGGCGATGGTCAGCGCGGCTTGAGCTTTTTCATTCAATCATTGCTGGCTGACCAGTCCGTACGTTGAGTCAGCAAGCGTTGTGGCTAATAGAGAAATACCTAAAATCTCTATATTAAATAATTTTTAACTTAGCTCCCAAGGCAAATCTCGACGTCCATAAACGGGCTTTAAGCGTCCCGAATTTCTTAGGCTTTGAGCTGCCCAGCGAACATCGTATTGCCAAGTATATAAAAGGCTTCCTGATTCTTTAAGCTCAGTTTCATAGTTATCCCATATGTACTTGGCAACATCTTTCGGCCAGCCTTTGTTGCCCATCGACTCAAGAGCTTCGACTACCCAATTTTTCATACTTTCTCTTGTTACCATACCAAGCTTCCCTACAAGCCATATCTCGGCTATATAATTTAAAAACGTATTTTAGCCGCTCTTTTTTTCATAGTTCTTGGAGACTTCATTTTATCTAGCTTTTTTCTTACCAACTCTATCTGCTTAGAGAAATTTTGTGAATCAAGAAAATAGCTAGGATATGCCTTCTTTAGTGCTGAAATAGAATCTGAAGCTACAAGAACAACCTGCAAATTCCTCCCCATACTAACTTCTTCTTCTTTTTTAGAGTATTCCTGATTTGCCAGTTCAATATTTGCAGCGCTATAGCTTTGTATGTTTGCCATCTTTCTATCAAGATCTAATGTTATCAAATGATACTTACCCTTCCTGTTGTCATCAGTTATATGCTTAGCAACCACTCTAAAACCGGACAATTTATTTAATACGTCGAGTTCTTTCTCTTTTGCCAATAACAACTCAAAAGTTTCCTGATCTGACAAATCTTCAAAGCTTGGTATTCTTGGTGTTGATTCAAGTACTGCAAATGCAGAGCTAGCAAGAGAGAAAAACTCTAACCATTCATCAGGCCCTTCACTCGACTTAAGCGAGTGATCGAGAAAAGTACCCATTGTTTCAACAGCAGTAGCCCAAGCATGCTGTATTTTTGTTCTTATTTGAAGCTCAACAGAAAAACCATTCTTACATTTAAATACTTTATGAACGCTTCTATAACCTGACGACTTAGGATAGTTTATATAATCTTTTCCGCCCTTTTCTATCAAAAAGACTCGCGTTCCTTTCTTATAACTCTGTTCTAGTTTACGAACCTCACTCATGTTACTAACAACAGCTCTAATTCCGCCGACATCCTGCATTCTGCAAAGATTCATTTTTGGGTTTCTTTTTAACTTCGCAATTATAGATGGCGTACGCTTGAGCCGCTGAGAAACCAAAGCATTGTTATCTATCTTCTTTAACTTTTTCCTAAGGGAAGTTTGGAAACTGTTCAGAGGCGAGACGTGGCAAGCCCTCCAGTTATCCAAAATATCTTTTGCTAAATCTTGTTCGGCAACGTTACTTGAAATTAAAGCTGAGCCAGCTCTATTAACTGAGCTTCTAGAAAATTTAAACTCTATTTTAGCCATTATTTTGTTAGCCCCACCGTTGCAATTTTTCAAGTAAAAGCCAAAATTGATTTTTCTACCATACCAAGCGGCCAAGCGGCCAAGCGGCCAAGCTCGAAACATTACATCTTGTTACGCTAATTCACCAACATAAATTTTGTACACGCAAGAAAGAAAAATGTTTTCCCCGTCTCATAGCCATAAATCATCGGCTCGCTTGATAACAACAAGGAAAGCACCGTATGTCCCTGCATCTCTGGTTGGCGTTTTTTCTGACCTATTTGTTGGTCACCCTGTTACCGGGGCCTAATGTGCTGTTGGTGATCCGTAATGGCCTGCGCCATGGCGTGCCGGGCGTGTTGATTGCGCTGACGGGCAATCTGGCAGCGCAGCTCATCACCATTGCATTGGTCGCACTGGGCGTCGGCACGTTGCTCAGCACCCTTCCCGTGGCCTTTACGGTATTAAAGGTAATCGGTGCAGCGTATCTGATGTTTCTGGGCTCAAGGCAGTTGCTGACGTCATTCAAAAAGCAGTGCCCTGATGCCGCGCGAGCGGTCGAGCCGCCACGGCGGCATTCTTCCCTGTGGATGGAGGCTTTCTTGGTCTCAATCAGCAACCCCAAGACGCTGTTGTTTCTATCCGCCTTCCTGCCGCAGTTTATTGACCATGCCCATGGCCTCACAGGTCAGTTCGCAGCCATGTATCTCACCATTGCTGGTATCGTCATTACCGTGCACAGCAGCTATGTGCTGGGCGTTAAACGAATCGGCCATTACTTCAGCAGCCAACGCTGGAAGGCACGGTTCAATCGCATGACCGGGATGCTGTTTCATACGCCTGCTCGGCAGCCGCGCATAAAAAAGCCCGCCAATTGGCAGGCTTTTTCATTCAGTCCAGCGACTACAACCTTGCCCCAGTTCACCGTCAACTGTAAGTAGCAGGCTCAAACTAAACATTGGGCACTGAACTATTAGCAGTTATGAATTGCCGCCTTTTCTACCTTTTTTCAGCAAGCGGGAAAACCTGATTTACAGGTACAAACGGTCCGACTGGCTCAGCCGTACCAACATATGAGAGTGTTAGCATCCCATATTCGTAGCTTCCCTCAACGCCACCAAACTCTACCTGTGTCTTGCCATCGATGAAGCCATCGAACAGGACCTTAGGACTTCCATTCCGTGGGGTAAGAGTTACTTTTGTTTTACCTGAGGGTCGACATGTGGCACGCAATAGAGCATCGGTATAGGTGTCCTCGCCTCTTGGTTCATATAGGTTATATTCGCTGGCACCACCCTGCTTAAGGCAATCACTCCCCTTTAACGAAACACCCATGATCTCGCCAGAATGGCTGGCACCTCGCTTACTGGAAATGAAAAAATGAGCTTGGGCAACAATTTGTTGGTCAGCAGGCATTGGCGAAACGTGGTCTTGGGTCCATTCAATGGTCGATAGCAGAAATGGGCCCACGTAACCGGTTATGAGACTGGTATAAGCCTCCAAAAGAACACCGCCCGTTGCAGATATGAGCGACAAGCAGGCTTTTTTAAGCAGTCCGAAATTTTCTGATTTTTCGGCGGCGTCTAGCTGAAAGTTAGCTTTTTTCCGTCTTGGCACTTTTGAGCTGCTCAATAGAAAGATATCCGGACTTAAAGCGAGCTTTGCTTTGCAAGAGACAGAGCTGGATCGTATTTCGCACCATGCCACATAAACACCGTGCTGGCGATGCAGAACGCTACCCGAACTTGCAGGCCAAAAAAGCCGGAAGCCCATCATTCCATGGGTTCCGGCTTCTTACTTATCAACCGCTGATGGCCTACCCTAGATATGGGATTACTCCCACTCGATCGTCGCGGGCGGCTTGCTGCTGACATCATAGGTCACGCGCGACACGCCGCTGATCTCGTTGATGATGCGACCGGAGACCTTCTCCAGCAGCTCATACGGCAGGTGCGCCCAGCGGGCAGTCATGAAGTCGATGGTTTCCACCGCGCGCAGGGCGATGACCCATTCGTAGCGGCGGCCATCCCCCACTACCCCGACAGACTTGACCGGCAGGAACACGGCGAAGGCCTGGCTGGTCTTGTGGTACCAGTCGGCGTTGTGCAGTTCCTCGATGAAGATGGCGTCCGCTTCGCGCAGAATGTCGGCGTATTCCTTTTTCACTTCACCAAGAATGCGCACGCCCAGGCCCGGCCCGGGGAACGGGTGACGGTAGACCATGTCGTAGGGCAGGCCGAGTTCGAGGCCGAGCTTGCGCACCTCGTCCTTGAACAGTTCTCGCAGCGGTTCGACCAGCTTGAGCTTCATGGTCTCCGGCAGGCCGCCGACATTGTGGTGCGACTTGATGACGTGCGCCTTGCCGGTCTTGGAGGCGGCGGATTCGATCACGTCCGGGTAGATGGTGCCCTGGGCGAGAAAATCGACGCCTTCGATCCTGGCGGCTTCGCGGTCGAACACGTCAATAAAGGTGTTGCCGATCGCCTTGCGCTTGGCTTCAGGATCATCCACGCCCTTGAGCTTGCCAAGAAACTCATCTTCGGCATCCACACGGATGACCCGCACGCCCATGTGCTGGGCGAAGGTATCCATCACCTGAGCGCCTTCATCCTTGCGCAGCAGGCCGTTGTCGACGAACACGCAGGTAAGCTGATCGCCAATCGCCTTGTGCAGCAGCGCGGCGACCACGGAAGAATCGACGCCGCCGGAGAGGCCGAGCAGCACGTGACGGTCACCAACCTGTTCACGAACGCGCTCGGAGAGGTCTTCGATGATCTTCGCCGGGGTCCAGAGCCGTTCACAGCCGCAGATTTCAAGCACGAAGCGCTCGAGAATGCGCTGGCCCTGGGTGGTGTGGGTCACTTCCGGGTGGAACTGCACCGCGTAGAGGCGCTTTTCGGCCCAGCTCATGGCGGCGATCGGGCAGCTTGGCGTAGAGGCGGTGATTTCGAACTGCTCGGGAACGGTGGCGACCTTGTCGCCGTGGCTCATCCAGACATCCAGCAGCGCGTCGCCGTGATCATTGATGTGATCCTTGATGCCGCCGAGCAGGTCATCTTCTGCCGAGACGCTGATCTGGGCGTAGCCGAACTCGCGCTTGTCGGAGCCTTCGGTGGCACCGCCCAGCTGGGCGGCCATGGTCTGCATGCCGTAGCAGATACCAAAGACCGGCAGGCCCATCTCGAACACGCACTGGGGCGCACGCGGAGAATCCAGCTCGGCGACCGATTCCGGCCCGCCGGAGAGGATGATGCCGTTGGGGTTGTACTCGCGAATCTCGTCTTCGGTGATGTCGAAGGCGCGCACTTCCGAGTAAACCCCGATCTCGCGCACGCGGCGAGCGATCAGCTGAGTGTACTGGGAGCCAAAATCAAGAATCAGGATCTTGTGGGCGTGGATGTCGGTCATGGTATCTCTCTGGTGCAGCGAGGATATAAATAAACAAGCGGGAAGCTTTCGCCTCCCGCTCTTCAAACTGGGCAGTCCTGATACCGGACGCATGCCCTGCCCGCCCCGCTGCCCGAGGGCACGTCATGGCCAAAGGTACGGGGTAGACAGGGCACGGCATCAGCTCCGGTAGTTCGGCGCTTCTTTCGTGATCTGCACGTCGTGGACGTGCGACTCGGCAAAGCCTGCGCTGGTGATGCGGACAAACTCCGGCACGGTACGCATGGTGTCGATATCGTGCGAGCCGGTGTAGCCCATCGAAGCCCGCAGGCCGCCCATCATCTGATGAACGATGGCGCTCATCAGCCCCTTGTAGGGCACGCGGCCTTCGATGCCTTCGGGCACGAGCTTCTCGACGCCTTCGTTCTTGTCCTGGAAGTAGCGATCCGAGGAGCCCTGGGTCTGGGACATGGCACCCATCGAGCCCATGCCGCGGTAGGCCTTGTAGGTCCGACCCTGGTAGAGCTCGATCTCACCGGGAGACTCTTCGGTGCCTGCCAAAAGGCTGCCGACCATGACGCAGTGCGCGCCGGCAACGATGGCCTTGGCAATATCCCCGGAGAAGCGAATGCCGCCATCGGCGATCAGCGGAATGTCATAGGGCTTGAGCGCTTCGGCCACATCGGCCACCGCAGTGATCTGCGGCACGCCAACACCGGCGACGATACGCGTGGTGCAGATCGAGCCCGGGCCGATGCCGACCTTGACCGCGTCTGCGCCGGCATCCGCCAGCGCTTTCGCTGCCGCAGCAGTAGCGATGTTGCCGCCGATGACCTGAAGGCCGGGGAAATGCTCCTTCACCCAGCGCACTCGGTCGATCACGCCGGCGCTGTGGCCGTGGGCGGTATCGACCACGATGACGTCAACGCCGGCTTCATACAGCGCCTGAACGCGGTCGCCGGTGTCTTCACCGGTACCGACGGCGGCGCCGACCAGCAGACGGCCGTCGCTGTCCTTGGCAGCGTTCGGGTAGGTGCGGGCCTTTTCGATGTCACGTACGGTGACCAGACCGCGCAGATGGAAGTCGTCGCTGACGATCAGGATCTTCTCGATGCGGTGTTCCTGAAGCTGGCGCTTGATTTCTTCCAGCGGCGTGCCTTCCTTCGCGGTAATCAGCTTCTCGCGCGGCGTCATGATGGCTTCGACGCTATCGCTGTAGTTGGGCTGAAAACGCATGTCGCGGCCGGTCACGATACCGACCAGCTCATCGCCCTTGACGACCGGGAAGCCGGAATAGCCGTACTCCTCGGCCATGGCCAGAAGGTCGGTCAGCTTGGCATCGGGACTGACCGTGACCGGATCCTTCACGATCACGCTTTCGTGCTTTTTGACCTTGCGCACTTCAGCGGCCTGAGCCGCGATCGACATGCTCTTGTGCACGATACCGATGCCCCCTTCCTGCGCCATGGCGATGGCCAGGCGAGCTTCGGTGACGGTATCCATGGCGGAGGAGACAAGCGGAATGTTGAGGACGAGATTGCGGGTCAGGCGGGATTTCAGGGAGACGTTCTTCGGCAGTACATCAGAATAACCGGGAACAAGTAATACGTCGTCAAACGTAAGCGCTTCTTGAGCTATACGCAGCATAACTGGCGTCCACTGAGCGGGTTGTACAGGCGGCGGGAGAAGATTAATCGAGCATTTTAACGCTTGCGGCCCGCCCATACAACGGACATCCCGCCGCAGACACACTATCGCTGCCATATAGGCTGTCTTTTTCAGGGCCGGAGCCTTCTTCCGGCTTCCGGGACGGCGGCACCGGCAGACACCGGGGTGAGCACATGCCAGACTGTTGCCATCGCCTTCCTTACCCAGCATGGAGCTGCCATGACCCCCTCTTCCTCTCATGATGCCCTGAGCGTGTTTGAACTCAACCGGCGTGCGCGCACCTCGCTTGAAAACACCCTGGGTGAGGTGTGGGTCGAAGGAGAGCTATCGCGCGTATCGCGCCCGGCCTCGGGGCATCTCTACTTCACGCTCAAGGATGACCGCGCCCAGGTCAGCTGTGCACTCTTTCGCAATCGAGCCCGCTTTGTCGCCGCACCCATGCGCGAAGGCGACAGCGTGCGCATCCGCGCGAAAGTCTCGATCTTCGAGCCGCGCGGGGATTATCAGCTGATCGTTGAAACCGTGCAGGAGGCCGGCCGCGGCGCCCTGCTGGCCGCGCTGGAACGGCTCAAGACGAAGCTCGAGGCCGAAGGCATTTTCGACAACGCGCGCGAGCTGCCCTGCCCGCCGCAGCATCTGGCCATCATCACCTCGGCCAGCGGCGCGGCCCTTCAGGATGTGCTGGCGGTGTTGCAGGCGCGCTGGCCGCTACTGGAGGTCAGCGTTTTGCCGGTACCGGTTCAGGGCGACCAGGCAGCACCTGCGATGATTCGCGCGCTGGCCGCGGCCGGACGCGACGGCCGCTTTGATGCGCTGTTGATCACCCGTGGTGGCGGCAGTCTGGAAGATCTCTGGTGCTTCAACGATGAGCGTCTGGCGCGCGCGATTCAGGCCAGCCCCATTCCGGTCATGAGCGCCGTGGGCCACGAAATCGACACCACGCTTTCCGATCTGGCGGCCGATGTGCGCGCCCCGACGCCGTCGGCCGCCGCCGAGCGGCTGGTACCGGATCGACGCGACATTCTGGAGCGCCTGACGACGCTGACGCGGCGGCTGGAAAACGCCCAGCAGCGCCAGCTTCAGCAATACCATCAGCAGCTGGATTACACCGCCTCTCGCCTTCGCCACCCCAGCGAACGCCTCAGGGCTCAGCGCCAGCGTCTCGAGGATCTCGAGACGCGCCTGACTCGAGCAATGCACTATCGTCTTGAACAGGCCCACCAGCGCCTTGCCAGCGATCAATCACGATTACAACAGGCTTCTCCCGAGCGAGCGCTGCGTGATCGCCGCGAGCAGCTGGACGCGCTGACACAGCGCCTGGTGGCAGCGCCGGCGCGTCAGATCCACGCGCAGCGTCAGCGGCTGGAAGGGATCATGCGCGAACTCAACGCCGTCAGTCCGCTGGCTGTGTTGGGGCGTGGCTTCGCGATTCTGGAATCCTCCTCGGGCGTAGTGCGTCGCTCGGGCGACACCACGCCCGGGGAGGTCCTCACGGCCCGTTTGGGCGAAGGCCGGCTGAAAGTGGAGGTGAAACGGCGGCTCAAGCGCTGATCACGTCTGTTCCGCGGCATATACCGGTTTGAAGCTGTTGGGATCGAGTTCGTGGCGAGCGAGCAGCTTGTAGAAATCGGTACGATTGCGCCCGGCAATACGCGCCGCCTGGGTGACATTACCTTCGGTAATCTTGAGCACCTTGACCAGATAACCGTGCTCGAAACCGGCTCGCGCGGCATTGAATGATGGCAGCGCGTTATCTTCAGAAGTCAGCGCCTGTGCGACCAGAGCGTGGGCGATGATCGGCGCACTGGAAAGTGCCACGCACTGCTCCACCACGTTGACGAGCTGGCGTACATTGCCAGGCCAGGCGTGCGATGCCAGTAGATTGATGGCCTCCTTCGAGAACCCCTTCACCGATGGCTTGTGGCGATCAGCGGCCAGCTCCAGATGATAGCGTGCCAGAATCGGGATGTCCTCCGGGCGTTCACGCAGAGCCGGCAGACGCAGATTGACCACGTTCAGGCGGTAGAAAAGATCCTCACGGAAGGTGCCCTCGCTCATCGCAGCGTTAAGGTCGCGATGGGTAGCGGAGATCACGCGAACATCCACATCGACGCTCTGTGTACTGCCCAGCGGCCTGACCTGACGCTCCTGAAGCACTCTCAGCAGCTTGACCTGCAGGGAGAGGGGCATATCACCGATTTCGTCAAGAAAGAGCGTCCCCCCGTGCGCGGCCTGAAAGAGCCCCTCATGGGCGTTGACCGCGCCAGTGAAGGCACCACGGGCATGGCCAAACAGCTCGCTTTCCAGCAGCTGCTCGGGCAGTGCACCGCAGTTGATGGCGATGAAGGGAGATTCGGCACGCGCACTGGCACGATGCAGGGCTCGCGCCAGCAGTTCCTTGCCGGAACCGGAGGGGCCGGAAAGCAGCACGCTGACATCGCTGCCGGCCACCCTGCCCGCCTGTTCGAGCACCTGCTCCATAACGGTGCTGCGGGTGATGATATCGCGCCGCCAGGCCGGGTCCGCCTCACCACTGGCCGGGGAGGTCTGCATGAGGGCCTCATCGACCAGCGCAAAGAGCTCGGTGCGATCAATGGGCTTGGTCAGAAAACCGAACACGCCCTGGCGGGTGGCGTTAACGGCTTCGGGAATGGAGCCATGCGCGGTCAGAATAATGACCGGCAGGCCCGGATGACGGGACTGAATTTCGCCAAACAGCGCCATGCCGTCCATGCCATCCATACGCAGATCCGACAGGATCAGATCCGGGCGCTGCTGTTCCACCAGTGACAGTGCCTGGGCACCGCTCTCAACGGTACTGACCCGATAGCCACGGCTTTCAAGACGCATACCCAGAAGCCTTAAAAGGCTTGGATCATCGTCGACCAATAGCAGATGGGCAGTTTTCACGTAGTTCTCCTTGCACACCCGACGCGCGAGGAGTGCTCAGGGGGTCTGCCTGGCGTTCATGCTCTCCTCTATCGCGGTCAGGGCGTCCAGTTTCTCTTTGAGCTCGGCATTTTCCTGCTCCAGTGACTGAATCTGCTGTCGCTGCCGGCTGCTACCCTGATTACTGCGATTATGCTGTGCATCCAGCCTGGTTTGAAGCCTGGATTGAATCTCGATGCGACGTTCCAGATCGCGCTGCCATTGCTGCAGCAATGGCTGAATGCTCTCGGGCGCCTGAGGGGTGTAGCGCTTGAACAGCGCAAGCCCCCTGGGCCAGTGCTCGGCGTCATCCTGAGAGAAGACGACCGCGCGGGCCAGTCCACCGCGAGGCGTCTCGCTGCTCATGTATTGAAGCACTTCATCGCGCCACTGCTGTGTGCCGGTCTGCGCAGAGCGACCAAAGGCGACCCATGTCGGCAACAGGCATTCATCGTCCACCATGGTGGGAATGCCACGAGTAATGCACTCCTCGGCGGCGCCGGAGACGCGATCATCCATCATGGCGCAGCCGCCCAGCAGCATGGTGGCCATCAAAAGGCTGCCTGCGATTAGATTGTGCTTCATTGTCATATCCTTGCCAGTGCCGCCTTTTCCCTTGCGGCCCGGGGTAATGAGGGGTTGTCCTGTGAAGACTCTTCCACGATCCAGGGAAGTACCAGTTCAAAACAGACTTCACAACCGTTGATTGAATCCTCGATCAGACTCAGCGTGCCGTGCTGCGCTCGCGCGCTTTCGGCTGCCACCGACAGCCCGATACCTGATCCCTTGAGCGGCCCCTTGCGCTGCGAACTGCCCTGATAGAACGGCTCGAACAGATGATCGCGGTCACGCTCGTTGATCGGCTGGCCGCTGTTGGCCACATCCAGCGTCAGGTGCTGCTGATCGGCGCTTGCCGAAATATAGAGCCGGCCCTCGTCGTCACCATACGCGATAGCGTTGGAAACAAGGTTGTCCAGAATGCGCGCCGTGCGTGCGCGATCGGCCTGCCAGTACAGCGGCGCGCGACGCTCTTCCACCACCATGCCCTTTTGCTGCAGGGCCAGGCGATGTTTGGACAGCACCTCATGGATAACACTGGCCACATCAAAGCGCGTAACGTTGAGGCGGCGATTTTGCTGCAGCAGGTTGTAATCCAGCAACTGCTCGATCAGCGTCTGCAACTCCTGACCGCTTTCGTCAATCAGCAGTACAATTTCTCGCTGACGCTGTGACATCTCGCCGACCACGCCATCGGCCAAAAGCCCTGACCCTTCACGAATACTGGCCAGCGGCGTCTTGAGTTCATGAGACATGTGACGCAAGAACTGCTGCTTTTGTTCCTCGAGCTCCTTCAGGCGAGCCGACAGCCATTCAAGACGCTCCTCCAGATTGACCAGCTCCAGCGGCCCCTGAATCGGGCGGGTTTCTTCAGTATCACCACTGCCCCCGATACCCAGAATGCGCTGTTCGAGCTGACGAATCGGGCGAATGATACGCCAGGTGAAAAAGAGGATCAGCACCAGGCTGAACGACACCAGCGCCAGCGTGGCCTGCCAGAGACGCGTCGTCACCTGGCTTGCCTGAGCGCGAATCTCGTCGATACGGGCATCGACCTGACGTCGGGTCGCTTCGGCCAGCGCCTCCGTGCTGGCCGTGAAGCGGCTGAATTCGGATAGCTGAGCGCTCAGGCTGTTTTCACCGGGCGTGGGCAGTGTCTCCAGTACGGTGAGCTGCCGGCGAAGTGACTGTATCAAGGGGCTGTCACCCATGAAGGCGGCATGCTCATTGAGCAGGTCACTATAGCGCGCGCGACGTTCACCGTAGATCTCCAGCAGGCTTTGATCATCCAACACGGCATACTGACGGGCGCTGCGCTCCATGTCCGTGGAAAGATTGGTCAGCTGACGGGCGCGGCGCGTCTCGTCCACCGCTTCGCGGGCACTGACATCCGCCAGCTCGGAAAGCTGGGAAAAGCTCTGACCGGCGAGATGGATCAAAACGCCGATCGGTAGCATGACCAGCAAGAAGGCGGTCAATACCTGTTGAAGAAGGGATCGAGGGCGCCACCGACGCTTTATTCGAGAAGCCATGAGTTGACAGTCTCCGACAGGCGAGCCGTTAAGTAGAATAGTCTGGAATGTGGGAGAGAATAACCGATATTCTCACCGTTCGATAACGTCCGTATACATTTTTCACTCATTCAGTTTCATTGACCCTGAAAAAATAAAAAAAGAGCCGGCAAGGCCGGCTCTCAACATACGCAGGGAACTGAAGGGTAATGTGGTAACAAACCTTGCCCGCCTGACCGTGCAAAGCCTGAGACCGTGGGCCTGAAAAGGCCCGAAGCCGCGCCATCGAGATTGGCAGTCAGGCTTTCGATGGCGCCTGCGGCTTCTTCGTGATCAAAGACACCGCCTGGCGCTGTCTCTGAAAATCGGATCGGGATGGCATCCATGCCATGGCCATGATGGCCTGATGCCTCCTTTCATGGGTCCTCCGACAGCTCGACGCCAAAAGGTGCTCCTCCTGAGAAAAGTCTCATCCTGAGAATCTCCTGATGACCTGCCGCGCTGCCATGCAAAAACCTTTGCCAAGGGTGTGCCATAAATATCAAAAGCCTTTAAAAACAAAATCTTGCAGCAAGAAGCTTTATAAAGTCATTGATATTCGAGGCTCAAAAGCCACCACGCTTCCCGTAATCGTTGCCATATGGCGACAATACCAACCAGATAAAAGCATAAAGCGTTGATTTAATTGTATTTTTACATGTCTCCGCAGACCGACAAACCCCATGTCTGGTTGTCTCAAAAAAACGACAGCGCCATTTTGACGGCTCAACGCTTCGCGCCGGAAGTTCCTGAAGCGCTCAACACCTTGAGCAACACCCGGGAATTGCGCTGCGGGTTGTAGTGCTGACGTCGTCTTTCGGGCAGCGCCTCGACGTCGGCCGTTTCAAAGCCTCGCTCGAGAAACCAGTGCAGCGTATGGGTAGTCAGGGCAAACAGTGAGGATAACCCCTTTTCTCGAGCACGCTGTTCGACGCCGTCAAGCAACAGATCGCCACGCTCACCACCACGGTAGCTGGTATGTACCGCCACACAGGCCAGCTCACCACTACCGGCTTCCGGATAGGGATGCAGTGCCGCGCATCCGATCACCATGCCGTCACGCTCGATGACCACATAGTCATCGATTTCCTGCTCAAGGCGCTCACGCGAACGCGCCACCAGCATGCCCCGCTCTTCCAGCGGCCGCAGCAGTTCGAGCAGTCCGCCGATGTCGTCGATGCGGGCACCGCGAAGCTGCTCGTAGCGCTCGCGAGTGATCATGGTGCCGACCCCATCACGGGTAAAGAGCTCCGCCAGCAGTGCATCCCGGTCCTGCCAGGACACCAGATGGGTTCGCCCAACGCCCTGACGCGCAGCATCACAGGCAATATGCACATGCTCGGCGAGCTCTGCATTCTCGTGCTGACAGACCAGAGCCTGGGCCTCCTGCAGATTCGGCTGACGCATCAGCCGGCCCTGGGGGCTATATAACCCGCCGGCACGTCCGACGATGATCAGCTTGTCGGCCCCCAGTGCAATGGCGGTATGGCGGGCGATATCGGCGGCATCCAGATCAAAGACCTCCCCGGTGCTGGAATACCCCAGCGGCGGCAGCACTACCAGCGAGCGTTGATCCAGCAGGGTACGAATGGCGTCACTGCGCACCCGACGCACCTCGCCGGCGCGCAGGAAGTCGATGCCCTCTCGAATGCCCAGCGGCTTGGCCATGACCAGATTGCCGCTGATGGCGTTGATTTCGACACCATGCAGCGGTGTGTTGGAAAGCCCGGGCGAGAGCCGGGCCTCGATGGCCAGCCGCAGGGTCGAGGCTTCCCGTTCAATCAGCGTCATGCAGGCCTCATCTACCACAAAACGCCCCTGATGACGCCTCGGCGTCAATGATGCTGCCTCCAGGGCCTGACGTACCTGAGCGCGCACGCCAAAGACCAGCACGAGCCGGACCCCCAGAACATGCAATAACGCCAGATCCTGAATCAGCGGCGCCCGGCGCTCGGGCGTCAGCCCCTCGCCTTCAATCAACACCACAAAGGTACGCCCCCGGTGGGCATCGATATAGGTCGATGAATTTCGAAACCAGTCGGCAAAGGGAAATGAGGTGTCCAAGGCGGCTCCAGGGTCAAACAGGCATCAATGAGGCCTTACGAATGTGAAGGCCCCCTTATCTTAAAACAGCCGGCGCCGAGACGCAGGCCCGGACACGATCTGAGGGCATCGACCATAAAAAAGACCGCCGTAAGAGACGGCGGTCTTTTCTGATACGTTATGCCGGCATGGTCGAGAATCTAGCCAAACATGCCCTTGAGCATGAAAAAGAAGATGATCGACAGGGCTGCACCGGCCGGCAGGGTGACCAGCCAGGAAATCACGATGGTGCCCAGCACCCGCAGGTTCAGTGCCTGCATCCCGCGCGCAAGGCCTACACCCAATACCGCCCCGACCAGCGTATGCGTGGTGGAAATCGGCAGTCCCGTGCCGGAGGCGATTACCACGGTCGTGGCCGCAGCAAGCGTCGCTGCAAAGCCGCGTGACGGCGTCAGCTCGGTAATTCCGGTGCCGACCGTGGCAATCACGCGGTGTCCGTAGGTCAAAAGACCCACGACGATGCCGCCGCCGCCAAGAATCAGAATCCACCAGGGCAGCGCCGCGTCCCCGCCGATCTGCCCCTGGCTCTGTACGACGCTGACCACGGCCGCCAGCGGACCCACGGCGTTGGCCACATCGTTGGAACCATGGGCAAAGGCCATGGCACAGGCGGTAAACATCATCAGAACCCCGAAGATGCGCTCAACGCCCGTAAAACTGGAGCGATTTCCTCCTCGCGGCTCATGCGTGATACGCCGTTCAAGCAAAATGCCCAGCAGCGTAATAATCGCGCCCACGCCCATGGCCCAGAGCAGCGCATCGGTAAAGCTGAGGTTCAGCCCCACATGGCTCAGACCCTTGAGTAGCGTCACCATGGCCACGATAAACCCGACCAGAAACATGTAGCCCGGCACATAGCGCCGCGCCGCTGCCAGCGGATCCTTGTTTTCAAAGATCAGGGTCTGAATCGAGCGAAACAGCAAAAAGGCAATCACCCCGGCGGTGACCGGCGAAACCACCCAGCTCGAAACAATCTGGCCAACCTCACCCCACTGCACGGAACTCGGCCCCAGACCTGCCACGGCAAAGCCAACGATCGCGCCGACCACCGAGTGGGTGGTGGATACCGGCCAGCCCTGCTTTGAAGCAATCATCAGCCAGATGGCGGCAGCCAGCAGTGAAGACAACATGCCATAAACCAGATACTGGGGTTCACTGCTGAGCAGCGTGGGGTCGATGATGCCGTTGCGAATGGTGGCCGTCACCTCACCGCCGGCAAGCCATGCCCCCAGAAATTCAAAGACAATGGCGATACAGATCGCCTGACGGATGGTAATGGCCTTGGAGCCCACCGAGGTGCCCATGGCATTGGCAACATCGTTGGCGCCAACCCCCCAGGCCATAAAGAAACCGAAAACGCAGGCGAGAAGAATAAAGAGCTCGCCATGCTGTGCGATGATGGTCATAGGAAAATGTCGTTATCCGAACTTCGGTACCCGATGATGACGTGCACCTATCGGGCCAAAAGGATTTGCAGGCGGCTGCCTACGCGTTCAGAGCGGTCAGAAACCTCACCGATCCAGTCAATGATCTGATAAAGAAACATGACATCGACGGGGGGGAGATTTTTTTCCAGCTCAAAAAGGCGGCGCCGGATCATGACCTGCTGATCGTCGGCCTGGTGTTCAAGTTCATGGAGTTTTCGAATCTGATCGCTCAGAAGGTCGGAAACATTGCGTCCGAAGCCTGACTCGAGCAGATCATCCAGCTCGGCCAGCGCCTGGCGGGCCTGATGGACGGTGGCGACAGCTGTACGCACATACTCCTGAAAGATGTCCTCCATCGCCTCGGGAATACGCATGCGCCGACCCAGCATGATCCCGGCGATATCCTTGATCTTGTTGGCGATCTTGTCCTGTACACTGATCAGTTCAAGCAGATCGGAACGTGAGACCGGCAGGAAAAGGCTGTTGGGCAGATTCATGCGGATATGGGTTTTCAGTTCATCGGCTTCATGCTCGCCGTTACTGATGCTGTTGCGAATTTCGGCGGCACGCGCCCAGTCCTGCTCAAGGGTCGCCTGAAAGAAGACCGGCAGCAGATCCGCGCACTCGACCGTCTTGTCGATATGTTCAAGCAGCGGTTGGAACGGCGACCGCCCGAACAGCGCTGAAAAGGGATTGGATGACACCATGGTGATTTCACTGCAATGAAAAATGGCGTCACCAGTATATTTATCTGACTACCCTGCGTCATGAAAATTTAACGTTTGGCCCCAGGATAGAGCGAATTAACACATGAATCCGAGCACACAAGGCGACGATACGGACACAAAAGCCCCTGAGACCCCTCAGGAGGTAGAACTCAAGCTGGCACTGGGCCTGGACAGCATCGAGGCGCTCAAGGCGCATCCACTGTTGAAGAACACGGTCTGCGAGACGCACCGCCTGGCCAATGTCTATTACGACACCCCCGAGCGCGCCCTCGAGCAGTACCGGGTGGCGCTGCGACTGCGCGGCGACGGCCAGCGCTTTGTTCAGACGGTCAAGACAGCCGGCCACGGCCATGGCGGCCTGCACACCCGCGGCGAATGGGAAATTCCACGCGATCAGGAAAGTCTGGATACGCACTGGCTGGCAGGACTGGGGGTCACCCCGTTTGAGCAGGACGCTGTTCGAGAGCACCTGGCACCGGTCTATCGCACGGACTTTCAGCGCACGCAATGGCTGCTTGAACATGACGACAGCCACATCGAGCTGGCGCTGGACATCGGTGACATTGTTGTCGGCGAGCGTCGAGTGGCCATTCATGAAGTCGAACTGGAACTCAAGGGCGGCCGGGAAGCGGCGCTCTGGTCACTGGCCGATCAGCTGGCCGAACAGTGTGCCCTGCGCCCGGCGAATGCCAGCAAGGCCGCGCGAGCCGTTGCGCTGCGCGAGCAGCACTGGCAGCTTCCGCCCTGTGCACTCGACATGCCGGAGCAGTGCCTTGAGCGCGCCATTCTGGCGCTGGACGCCTTTCAGGACAGCCAGCAGCAGACGTTTTTATATGCCGCACGTCAGGCTCTGCTCAAACTGGTGCGTCATGACGATCCCAATGTGGCCATCCTGGCTGGCCGGCTGGCCGAGTCGCTGTCTCGTACCGAGTGGCTCGACTGCCGCTTTGGCCAGCAGTGGCTGCTGTTGATGCAGCGCCTGTACCGTCAGTAGGTCATCGCGGGGGCGCTCACGTGGCCTGAACCGATACCGGGTGAAGCGATACCGGCAGCAGTGTGGCATTGAGCTGTCCCAGCACGTCCTGGGGCGGCATGGGCCGGGCATAGATAAACCCCTGGATCTGCTCGGCTCCCATGTCACAGACCGTCTTGAGCGTGGCACTCTCCTCAACGCCTTCGATCACCACACGAAAATCGAGACGACGACACAGGTCGATGACCGAGGTCATGACGTGACGCTTGCGCGGTTCGCGCTCGAGGTCCATGACAAAGCGGCGATCGATCTTGATGCAGTCCAGTGGCAGCTCGCACAGCTGTGAGAGTGAGGAGTAGCCACTGCCAAAGTCATCAAGGGCAATCGAGATGCCGTGCTCACGCAGTCGAATCAGATTGCGCAGTGCAATCGCAGGCTCTGCCAGCACGGCCGATTCGGTAATTTCCAGATTGACCCGTCGCGGGTCGGCACCGTGTTTCTCGATCAGCCGCATCATGTCATCGACCAGCATCGCATCCTTGAGCTGATGACGGGACAGATTGATGTTGATGACGAAGTCGCGACCAAAGCGCTGAGTGAAAGCCGGATCGACCAGAATATGCAGCGCCTTGTCGATCAGATGCTGACTGAGCTGATGGATCAGACCGGTAGACTCGGCCGCTTCGATGAAGGCGCCCGGCATGGCGATGTCATCCCCGTCGCGCAGGCGCATCAGGGCCTCAAAGGCAATGACCCGCCCCCCTTCCCTGACGCTGACGATAGGCTGTAAAAAACAGAGCACGCCATCACAGGCCAGTGCTGCGCGGATCAGTTGCTCACCTCGGCTGGCCCTTGTGGCGCGCGCCTGAAGCTCATCGCTGTAGTAATGAATGCCTCCGACTCCGGCACTCGAAGCGTTATTGATGGTCAGGCGCGCCTGCTTTCTCAGTGATTCCACACTCTCGAAATGACCGGCTTCGAACGGTACGACACCCACCACATACGACAGCCATACGCGGCCGGTCGGCGTTTCCAGCGGCATGCCCAGCATTTGCTGAAGCGGCTCGAGAAAACGCGCCATGGCCTGTTGATCCTGGAAGTCGGTGACAAGCGCATAGCTGAAACCGGGCAAGGCAATCAACTGGCTTGCTGGCAGCAGCTCATTGAGCAGTGCTGCGATACGGATTTCGAGTTCGCGGGTATTATGAAAATGTTCGGATTCGCTCAGGAGCGTGGCATTGACCATGGTGACCTTGACCAGCGCATGGCGTGCACCAGGCGCCTCACCCAGCGCATCCTCAAGAAGCTGGTCGAGCAGATCAGAGTTGCCTAGACCGGTCACCGGGTCACGATAGCGTTCATGCGTAATATCACTGAGCACGCCAGTCAGCCCAAGCGTTCCCTTCTGTTCGTGACCTACCGTACGCAGGCGCACGAAACGCCACTCTCCCCGGCCATCAAGCAGACGACACTCGATGCGTGACAGGGCACTCGTGGTGACCGCCT
This sequence comes from Kushneria marisflavi, assembly GCF_002157205.1. Lineage (NCBI taxonomy): Bacteria > Pseudomonadati > Pseudomonadota > Gammaproteobacteria > Oceanospirillales > Halomonadaceae > Kushneria > Kushneria marisflavi. Next base: position 806,688 of record NZ_CP021358.1, read on the forward strand.
GCTGACAGTGCTGGCGCACTCTTTCGCGATCTTCCGGGTGCAACCTTTGACACCACTGCGTCAGTGATGAGGGGTCCACATCATCGTGATAGAGCGTTTCCCAGCGTGAAGACAACGTGAGGACATCGTTTTCCGCCTGCCAGTGCCAGATCACATCATGCTCACACAGCAGCATGCGCTCATACCGGGACAGCTGCATGTTGTCCGACGTCGGACGAACAGCCTCAAGCGTCACCGGTGGCTTGAGCAGATCGATCAGGTTGTCGCAGCAGGTCGACAGGTGGGACAGCCTTTTGTCATCGGGCGTCGTCGCCCCAGCCGCAAGCTCATCGGCCAGATAGCGAATGTCATGACATAATGCCTGCACCGTACGACGCATGGCGCACCCCGTAAATGTTGTTACTGACTGACAACGGACCAAATCGTGCTCTGCTCGTTACCCCGTTCGATGGGTAACCCGAGACAGGCATGCGATGGCCGTCAAGCGTATTGCTGTGTTTAACGGCGAGGGCTGCGTTTGCTGAAGCGCCATGGCATGATTTTTTGGCGTCCACGTTGAATTCAGACGCTACTTTCTCTCACAAGGATTTCGGAGCGCTGGTGAGCAGCCAACCCCAAAAACACAAACTGACACTTCGCGAACGTATCTTTCAGATCATTTTTGAATCGGATACGCCCTCCGCCAAGGCCTTCGATATTGCGCTGATCATCATGATCGTGATGAGCGTCGTGATCATCATGCTCGACAGTGTCGTCAGTCTTAAGGCCCGCTATGGCGAGGCTTTCTTGATCGCCGAGTGGTGCTTTACCGGCATCTTTACGGTCGAGTACCTGCTGCGCCTTTACTGTCTGGACCGCCCCTGGCGCTACGCCCGCAGCACCTATGGCATCATCGACCTGCTGAGCATCCTGCCGTCCTGGCTGAGCCTTTTGATCCCCGGCTCTCAGGCCATGCTGGTCATCCGGGTACTGCGTGTCATGCGTCTTTTCAGGGTGCTGCGCCTGATGGAGTTTGTCGGCGAGGGCCATCTTCTGCTTGAGGCGCTGGAGCGCAGCAGACAAAAGATATTGATGTTTTTGATGACGGTCATCTCACTGGTGATCGTCTTCGGGGCGCTGGTCTATCTGATCGAGCCGGTCGAGGCCGGTTTTACCAGCATTCCCAAGTCCATCTACTGGGCGGTGGTGACGCTGACCACGGTCGGCTACGGCGACATTTCCCCCATCACGCCGCTGGGACAGTTCATCTCGGCGATGATGATGATTCTGGGTTATTCGATTCTGGCCGTCCCGACCGGCGTCTTCTCCGCCGAGGTCATGCGCTCGATTCAACGAAATCATTACTCCGATGAAGCCTGCCCGGGCTGCGGCCATGAGGGTCATGAACGCGACGCCAGGTACTGTCGGCTTTGCGGCTCCTGGCTTGATGAGGAGGCCGATGACCCCAGGCGCAAGGAAATTGACGATGAAATCGAGGAACTGCAAAAGGAACGCGAAGCCCTCGATGAGGAGGCCAAACGACTGGAGCAGGAGCGAGATGGCAACCCGCCCTCCCACGATGGCTGCGATGACTCGGAACCCACTGATGACTCACCGAAGCCGCGCTAACGGTCCATCGATGTCGTGATCAAAAAAACCTGCAGGCATGCCTGCAGGTTTTTTTAGGCCAACACCCATGCCTCGGCGTCTGCATCAGCCAAAGGCGCTGACATCCCCCCGGCCCTGCCGGAGCACTTCAGGCGGCAGGGTTCGCATGTCCAGCACCGTGGTCGGCTCCATGGGACAGGCACCACCATCGATGATGGCATCAAGCTGCGACCCGAAGCGGTCACGAATGTCTTCGGCGTCCGTCATGGGCAGGGTCTCGTCCGGCGCGATGAAGGTCACGCTCATCAACGGTGCTCCAACGGTTTCCAGAATGTCGCGGGTGATCCGGTGATCCGGTACGCGAATGCCGATGGTACGACGCTTGGGGTGCAGCAGCAGTCGCGGCACTTCGTTGGTGGCATCCAGAATGAAGGTATAGGCACCCGGCGTGTGCGCCTTGAGCACTCGAAAGATCGGGCTGTCCATGCGTGCATAGGTGCCGATCTCGTTGAGATCGGGAAACATCAGGGTGAAGTTGTGCTTGTCATCAAGGTTACGCAGACGCTTGATCCGCTCCACGCCCTTCTTGTTGCCCGGCAGACAGCCCAGCGCGTAGCCGGAGTCGGTCGGGTAGGCAATGACGCCTCCCTTTTCAAGGATCTCGCGCGTCTGGGTCAGAAGACGCTTTTGCGGGGTTTCCGGGTGCAGGGAAAAGAACTGGCTCATGGATATCTCTCCTGGGTCTGACAAAAATGGCGCTCAGGGCCTTGCGAAGGCGGGTACCAGCCGCGGATGCTGCCAGATAGGCACCAGCTGACTGCGTGGCACGGCACTCAGGGTGCCCGGGGCCAGCGCCCCGCCCTGATAGTGAAAGTCACTGCCCAGCGAGGCATAAAGCCGTCGTTTGGCCAGAAGCGAGGCCAGGTCACGACTGCGGTCATCGTTTTGATAACCGCTGATCAGCTCGGCGCCCTCGCCCCCGAGTTCGCTGAACTCATCAAGCAAAAGCCCCAGCCGCCGACGGGTCAGACCGTAACGCAAAGGATGCGCCACGATCGCCACGCCACCGGCCTTGTGAATGCTCTCGAGCGTCTCTTCCAGTGTGGGCCAGTGCACCTTCACATCGCCAGTCTTTCCGGCCCCCAGATAGCGCTTGAAGGCCCGTGCCATATCCGGCACCAGTCCTGCATCCACCAGCGCCCGGGCAAAGTCGGGACGTCCCAGCAGTCGGGCATCAGGGTTCTGTTCACGCGCCCGTTCGAGCGCATGATCAAGGCCGACCTTCTCAAGCCGCCGGGCGATTTCGAGCGCCCGCTCATGACGTGCGTGGGCGAGATGCTCAAGCAGCGCGGTCATTGGCGCCTGAGCCTGACCGTGCCACAGCGCGACCACATGAATGCCCACCCCCTGCCAGCGAGTGGACAGCTCGACGCCGGGCACCAGCGTCATGCCAAGTGTGCGGGCCTCACCTGCTGCTGCCTCGACACCATCGATGGTATCGTGATCGGTCAGCGCCGCGCAGGTCAGGCCGCGCTGATGGCATAGCGCCATCACATCCTGCGGTGCGAGTCTGCCGTCGGAGGCCGTGGAGTGCATGTGAAGATCGATATGAGCGGCCTGCTCGAGCGTCATGCCGGGATCAAAGACAGACAATCCGGGGCCAGGCGATGACGAGATGGTATCCTGCGCGTTCATTGGCCTCTCGGTAGCAGCAAAATCAGTGGCAGCGAAGTCTGCGTGATATAACGGCGTCGCCGTTCATCCAGAACGTGACGACGATGAGTGCGGGCATGTTGCGCCGGGTGCCCCGAAGAATCAATGAATGCCCGTATTTCCGCCAGAAGCCCTGCCCGCTGGCCTTTCTCAGGAGTGTTGTGTATGAAAATGCTGATCGACTTTCTGCCGATCGCCATCTTCGTTCTGGTCTATCAGATGACCAAGGATATCGTGCTGGCCACCGCCGTGCTGATTCCGGCCACCATCGTACAGGTGCTCTTCACCTGGTGGCGCTGGCGCAAGGTTGAAAAAATGCATCTGGTGACGCTGGCGCTGGTCGTGCTGCTGGGCGGTGCCACTGTCATTCTGGGCGATGGCGACTTCATCAAGTGGAAGCCGACCGTGGTCAACTGGCTCTTTGCCGTGGCCTTTCTGCTCTCGCCCCTGTTTGGTGGCAAATCGTTGATCCAACGGATGATGGAAAAGAACCTGACCCTGCCGGCAGCGGTCTGGATGCGGTTGAATCTGGCCTGGGTGGTCTTCTTTCTGGCCATGGGCGCCATCAACATCGCCGTATTCATGCATTTCAGCGAGGAAGTGTGGGTCAACTTCAAGCTCTTTGGCATGATGGGCCTGACGATCCTGTTCATCCTTGTTCAGGGCGTCTATCTGGCTCGCCACCTGCCTGACGAGAAAAAGACGATCCATTCCACCGGCACCGACTCAAAGGAGAAGTAAGCATGCTGTATGCCATCATCGGAGAAGATGTGGATGAAAGCCTCGCGGCGCGACAGAGCGTGCGTCCGGAACATCTGGCGCGTATCGAAGCCCTGCGCGATGAGGGACGGCTGGTGCTGGCAGGCCCGTTTCCCGCCGTGGACGGCCTTGACCCAGGCGAGGCCGGCTTCACCGGCAGCCTGATCGTGGCCGAGTTTGATTCGCTGGAGCAGGCCAGAGCCTGGGCCGACGATGATCCCTATGTCGGCGCAGGGGTTTATGCACAGGTCAGCGTCCGTCCGTTCAAAAAAGTGCTGCCCTGATCGATAAAAGGCCCGAATTCGTGGGGCTCGCACGCGCTTATCCACAGGATCGTTGTTATGCACACTCCGCGTGGATAAGGCTGTGACAACATTGTGCGATCCCCGCGAACACATTGCGCAAAGCGTGATGGGGACAGGCCTGACAGAAATCGTTCAAAATTTGATCACCTCCGACCTCTCCCCGGTATTGTCCCTTGTCCTTTAATCACTCCCGGGCGCCCTTCGCCCTTCAGCCGGCGCAGCTGCACTGGCGCGACGATAACGCTCCTGAAGCCGTTGATTACGGTGATGTCTACTTCTCCCGGGAAGACGGCCGCCGTGAAACCGAACACGTCTTTATTGCGGGCAACCATCTCACGGCACGCTGGCACGACTGGCATCAGGCCCGCCCCTTTGTCATTGGCGAGACCGGCTTTGGCAGCGGCCTCAACGTACTGTGTGCCGCTCACGCCTTTCTGGCGCACGCCCCGGCCACGGCTCGCCTGCACGTGGTTTCGACCGAGCAGCACCCGTTCACGGCCGAGGATCTTGCTCGGGCACTGGGCCACCATGAGGATTTTGCCGGTCTGGTCTCTCCCCTGATCGATCAGTGGCCGCCAGCCGTGCGTGGCATTCATCGCCTGGCATTGCACGAGCGCATCACACTGGATCTTCACCTCGGAGACGCCACCGAAAGCCTTGAACAGCTGGAAGGCCGGGTGGATGCCTGGTTTCTGGACGGGTTTGCGCCGTCCAAAAATCCCGCCATGTGGTCGGAGCCGCTCTTTGCCGCGCTGGCGGGCGCCAGCTGGGAAGGGACGACGTTTTCAACCTTCACCTGCGCCGGCGTGGTCAAGCGGGGGCTGCGCCAGGCCGGCTTCGAGATCAAAAAGGTGCCGGGATTTGGCCGCAAGCGCGAGATGCTCAGCGGCCATATGCCGGGCCTGACACCGGAACATGAACGCCACTCGATGCGACGACGCCAGACGCCTTGGGTCATTGATGCCGCACCGCGCCAGGCCAGCCAGAACGACCATATTGCCGTGATTGGGGCCGGCATTGCCGGGACCAGCGTGGCTCATGCGCTGGCACGGCGCGGGCGCCGTATCACCTTGATCGACCCGACTCCGCCGGGCAGTGGCGCTTCGGGTAACCGTCAGGGCGCGCTCTATATTCGCCCGGCCGTCGAGGTCAACGATCAGAGCCGGTTCTATCTCGCTGCCCTTCAATACACCCAGCGCTTTTTAAGCCGGATCGACCCAAAACAGACGCTGTGGTATCCGACCGGGGTACTGCAACTCGCGACCAGCGACCGTGAAGCCGAGCGCCAGCAGCGCTGCCTGCGTCACTGGCAGCTGCCCGAGAGCGTGGTACGCGGGGTTGATCGTGATGAGGCAGCAAGGCTTGCAGGGCAAACACTGGCCGAAGAGGTGCGCCATGGGCTGTATTACGCAGACGCAGGCTGGGTGCGTCCGGATCGGCTCTGCGCCTGGCTGGCCGGGGCACCGGGGATCACCTGCCACCAGGCATCGCTTGAGGCGCTGGCCGCAACGGACACGGGGCATGATCTGACCCTCAGCGATGGAACGCACCTGAGTGCCGATCACGTAGTGCTGGCCTGTGCCGACGGTGCCAGCACGCTACCGGCGGCTTCCTTTCTGCCACTTCAGGCCGTTCGCGGTCAGGTCAGTCACTATCAGCTCGATGAGAACGCGCAGGCCCTGTCGCCACAATGTGTCGTCTGCGCCGGCGGCTACGCCCCGCCTGCATGGGACAACGTGCAGAGCCTCGGGGCATCGTTTTCCCCCAACGACCGCGATCTGGCGCTGCGTGAAGAGGATGACGCCTTTAATCTCGGCGAACTGACGCGCACGCTACCCCGGCTTGCCGCGGCCCTTGAAACCTCGAAGGCACTGCCCTCACGCAGCGGCCTTCGCTGTGCCAGCCCCGACAAGTCGCCCTATGCCGGCGGCCTGCCACGCAGTGAAGAGTGGGAAACGTCCTATGCCCGGCTGGGATTTGATGCCACCCGCGTGCCGGAGACGCTCGGGTGCTATCACTCGGGACTTTGGGTAACCCTGGCCCACGGTTCGCGCGGGCTGGTCAGCGCCCCACTCATTGCCGAGCTTCTGGCCTCTCGCATCTGCGAAGAGCCGCTGCCCCTGCCCGATTCTCTGGTAGACCACCTCAACCCCGGGCGTCGCCTGATTCGCGCCATCATCCGTCGCGAAGCACGATAAGTTCGCAAGGCGCGCCAGAGCAATGTGCTGGTGCGCCCTCGCCTAGTTGACGATGCGCTCCAGTGCCTCGCGATCCAGGCAGCGGTAGGAAAACGAGGGCCGCCCCACCTGACCATAGGCGAAGGACTCGGTCAAAAATCCCAGATTGGCCAGATACTTGAGATACTTGCGGATCGACACGCGAGACATGCCGGCCACCTCGGCCAGCCCTTCGGTGGAAAACTCATCCTGAGGCAGGGCCAGAATGGCCTCACAGACCTGCGCCAGGCTATGGGCGGTCAATCCCTTGGGCAGACCGTTGAGACGCCTTGGCGCGTTACTGTCGGCACGAAACAGGGTGTCCAGCGTCTGCTGGTCCACCTGATCACTCAGAATATCGAGCGCGTCACGGCGTTGACGGCAGGTTTCGAGGGCTTCACGAAAGCGCTTGAACTCGAAGGGCTTGACCAGGAAGTCGTTAACGCCCAGTCGCCGGGCCTCACGCACCGTTTCGGTTTCCGAGGCGGCCGTGATCAAAATGATGTCGGTATCGATGTCACGCTCACGCAGCCAGCCAGCCACTTCCAGACCGCTGCGCTTGCCCAGATAGACATCCAGCAGCACCACATCGACGGTTTCACGCTCCAGTACCACCAGCGCCGTGGTCACATCGCTACAGCGCCCCACCAGCGACATGTCGCCGACCCGGGTGAGATAGTCGACGTTGAGCTTCATGACCATCGGGTCATCTTCTACGATCAGTACTCTCATGCGTGATTGCTCTTGCATCTGATGAACATGCCAACACTTCGTGCATGTTCGGTCATTGACGTACCCGCCCGTTCGCTGCCTCTGCAGCGCCGTTGGCAGGATGATAGGGATAGCTGACCTCGATCAGCGTGCCCTGCCCGGGCGATGAATAAAGCGACAGGCTGCCCTCGACGGCATCGACCTGTTGGCGGACCAGAAAGAGCCCCAGACCGCGGCGCTCTCCCTTGCTGGAAACGCCGTGTTCAAAGATCTCCGTCTGGCGCTCGAGCTCGATACCATCGCCATTGTCCTGAATCTGCAGCGAAAGCGTGCGCGATTCCAGTGCCATGTGAATGGCGACACAGGGGTCATTGCAGGCATCCAGCGCTTCAAAGGCGTTCTCCAGCAGATTGCCGATGATACTGACCAGCGCGTGCACCGTGGCACCGTCGCTGGCCTGAGGGATGGGCGTTTCTGCCTCGATGCTCAGCGTGATGCCCTTCTCCCGGGCCTCACTCTGCTTGCCGATCAGAAAACCCGCCAGCACTGGCTCACGAACACGCTCGACGATCGACTCCGATACCGCATGACGGTAGTCGACCAGCTCCTGCAGGTAGTTTCTCAGTGCGGGTAGATCCTCAAGCTGGGCCAGCCCCAGAATGACATGCAGCTTGTTCTTGAACTCATGCGTGGTCGCTCGAAGCGCTTCGGCGTAACGCCGCACACCGGTCAGCTCTTCGGCCAGCGCCTGCATCTCATGGCTGTCACGAAAGGTCATGACCGCCCCGACCAGCCGTCCATCGGCCTGCATCGGCTGATAGTTGCCCAGAAAGGACTGCCCGCCCAGCTGCATGCGACGATTGATCATGGGCCGGTCACTGAGGACCTGATGCTCGCCGCCACTGGGAGGCAGCAGCACCTCGAGTCTCTCGCCCTGTCGGATTCTGGGCGCATTGAGATCTCCCAGCAGCGAACGCGCGGCCGGGTTGATCAACGTTACCCGGGCTTCGGCATCCACGGCGATGACGCCTTCATGGATGGCATCCAGCGTGACACGCCGCTCGGCCACCAGACGCGCAATATCATCAGGCTCCATGCCCATCAGGCGACGGCGAATGGTACGCGCCAGCCATGCCGAACCCAGACCGCCGATGGCGAGGATGGCCAGAAAGAGAAACAGCAGCCGCTTGTGGGAAGCGGCCCGCAGGGGAGCCAGATGAGAAAGCGTCACGCCCACCGAAACTGCACCGATGATGTCTCCCTGATCGTCGCGCACGGGCGCAAAGCCGCGAATGCTGGTACCCAATGTGCCGATGGCCAGCGAGGCATAGCGTTTGCCCTCCAGCGCCGGCCCCTCGTCGCCGCCGCGAAAATGATGACCGATCCACTCCCGGTTGGGATGAGTCAGTCGAACGCTTTGTGAATTCACGATGACGATAAAATTGACATTGAGCAGCTCACGCAGGGTTTCCATGCGTTGCTCGATGTCGGAATCCGGTGAAGGCGGTGCCTCACTGCTCAGGGCCTCGATCACCTCGTGGCTACGCGCCAGCGTGGTGGCCACGTTGACCACGCGATCCTGCTGGACACGCGTAATGCCACGCCAGAGCTGGTCACTGAAAACGCCGTAGGCCACGACCAGTGACGCCAGGATGGTGATAAAGGCCAAAAGTGCTGCCAGAGTATTCAGACGCACCGGCGACTTGCGCGGCCAGGGATATTCATTCACGTTTTGAGGCATGTCCTGTCCTGGGTCACTGCAGGGCCAATGAATGGCTGTGCGACCATTGTGCCAGAACCTGGAGACGTCACATCCTTTCCCGCATGCCACATACGACCAAGGGTCAATAAACCTTGGTGTTATTTCACAAGGTATCCATTTGTGACCCACCAGGCCGTCACGTTTTCATTAGTTTCAAAAGTCTTTTTTTAATTCACAAAGCTTGGTCATGGGCAGTGCGTCCGTAATCCTCCACCCACTGTCGGGGGTCCATATAGTTTATCGCGATGCCGCCCTGACACCACATCTCCATTTTCCCATCCGCTTTTGATTGACACATAACAGGTCATTGCCATGTCACAGTCTGATACTGCGAGGGCAGCCAGCACCCCCTCCTTCAAAACGTCCGTTGCCTCCTGGCGCATTTTCGGACTTTCCCTGCCCCTGTTTGCCATCGCTCTGGTCGTCCTGATCGCTGCCATGATGCTGGACGCCCTTCCCACCGGCATGATCGGCGCCCTTGCGGCCATGATGATCCTAGGGGAGCTGCTGGGCTTTATCGGCGATCGAATGCCCATCGTGAAAAGCTATCTGGGCGGAGGCGCGATCCTGGCCATTTTCGGCGCGGCGGCGCTGGTCTATCTGCAATGGCTGCCCGAAAGTGTCAGCGACAATGTCACTGATTTCATGAAAGGCGGCGGCTTTCTTAACTTCTATATCGCGGCCCTGATCACCGGCAGCATTCTGGGCATGGACTCGAAGGTGCTGGTCAAGGTCGGCACCCGCTTTGCCCTGCCGCTGCTGTGCTCGGTGCTTTTTGCAGCACTCTTTGCGATGGGCGCGGGGCTGCTGCTGGGCTTTTCTCCCCAGGACGCCGTAGTCGTCATCACCCTGCCCATCATGGGCGGCGGCATGGGTGCAGGTGCCGTTCCGCTGAGCCAGATCTATGAGCAGCTGCTGGGTCAGCCGGCCAGCTACTACATCTCGATTCTGGTACCGGCGCTGGCGCTGGGTAACGTTTTTGCCATCATCATTGCCGGCCTGCTCAACGGACTGGGCAAGCGCGTTCCGTCGCTGACCGGCAATGGCCAGATGATGCCGGGTGTCGAAATCAACGATCACGAGACTGCGCCCGATCTGGGCAAGCTGGGCATCGGCGTTGTGGTCGCCCTGTGCTTTTACATCGGCGGTGAGATTCTGGGTACCGTGATTCCGCTGCACCCCTACGCCCTGATGATCATTCTGGTCGCTCTGGTCAAGATCAGCGGTCTGCTGCCGGAAAACATCACTGATGCGGCAGCCCAGTGGTTTCGCTTTGTGGCCAGGAACTGGACCTTTGCGCTGCTGTTCGGTATCGGCATCGCCTATACCGACCTGGGCCAGGTGATCGATGCCATCTCCATCACCTATGTCCTGATCGTCTTCGCCGTCGTCGCTGGTGCGGCCTTCGGGGCGGGTCTGGTCGGTCGTCTGGTGGGCTTTTATCCGATCGAAGCCGCCATCACGGCCGGACTGTGCATGGCCAACATGGGCGGTACCGGGGACGTGGCGGTGCTGTCAGCAGCCAACCGCATGCAGCTGATGCCCTTTGCGCAGATCTCTTCCCGTCTAGGGGGTGCCCTGATTCTGCTACTTTCAAGCCTGCTGGTGCCGTTGCTGTTTGCCTGAACGGCGACAGCTGTCTAACTCAGACAAGCACTGAAGACAAAACGCCGCTCCCAGGAGAGCGGCGTTTTTTTGCGTTTCTGACCCTCAGGAGGGCGTCGCCGGTCGATTACCAATCGCCCTCTTCTTCGTCATCGGCGACCTGACGGCCAAAGGCGCGCCACTGCTCCTGGGTCATGACTTCGGTCAGCTCGGTCTGCAGATCATGCACGATCAAAAGCTCACCGCGTTCGAGCTGACCACTGACCTCTCCGATCCAGCCACGCTCGCCCTCACCGGTATCGGTCGTGTCATAGCCTTGGCGGGTGACAAACTCCGCCAACAACCGGTTAAGGGTATCCGCCGGCAGCATGCGCGAGGGGACCTCCACGAATCTTCCACTGTTCATGAGTCACTCTCCGATGAAGACGTATTTTCATGCTGACTCAAAAAGGCCAGCAGGGCCTGCTCGTCCATGACGTCAACGCCCAGTTGCCGGGCCTTTTCAAGCTTGCTGCCGGCCGCCTCACCGGCGACCACGGCGTGCGTTTTCTTCGAGACGCTGCCGCTGACCTTCGCCCCCAGCGCCACCAGTCTCGCTTTCGCCTCGTCCCGGGTCAGCGTCTCAAGCGTCCCGGTCAGCACCCAGGTCTGGCCGGCCAGGGGCTGCTCGCGCTCGCCCACCTCGACCTCTTCCCAGTCGATGCCGACCCGGATGAGGTCCTCAATAATGTCGCGGTTGTGTGCTTCGACGAAGAAGGTGTGAATATGACCAGCGACCACCGGGCCGACATCGGCCACCGCCTCCAAAGCCTTTTTTGAGGCGTCCATGATCCGCTGCAGCTCGCCGAAATGGAGCACCAGCGCATTGGCGGTCGCCTCGCCGACTTCCGTGATGCCCAGCGCGTAAATAAAGCGGGCCAGCGTGGTATGCCTGGAGCGCTCAAGCGAGGCCACGAGATTATCGGCCGACTTCTGCGCCATGCGGGGCAGCTCGGCAAGCCGGGCCGCCTCGAGGCGAAACAGATCGGCCGGGGTTTTCACCCATTCGCGCTCGACCAGCGCATCAATCAGCTTGGTACCCAGCCCGTCGATATCCAGTGCTCGACGGCTGGCAAAGTGCTTGAGTGCCTCCTTGCGCTGCGCCGGACAGAAAAGTCCGCCCGAGCAGCGGGCATCCACCTCGTCACCGAGACGCTCCACCCGGGAATCGCAGACCGGACACCGTTCGGGCATCTCGATGATCTGCGCATCATCCGGCCGCGCGTCCATCACCACACTGACAATCTGTGGAATGACATCGCCGGCCCGGCGAATGATTACGGTGTCATTGATGCGGGCATCGAGGCGCTCGATCTCATCCATGTTGTGCAGCGTGGCGTTCGATACCGTCACACCTGCCACCTGCACGGGTTCCAGTCTGGCCACCGGCGTCAGGCGGCCGGTACGACCGACCTGAAAGGTGACATCGCGGATTACCGTGGTCTGTTCCTGAGCCGGAAACTTGAACGCCATTGCCCAGCGCGGCGCGCGCGAGACAAAGCCGAGCTCACGCTGGGCACGCAGGTCATCGACCTTGAGCACGGCGCCGTCGATGTCGTAGTCGAGCTGCTCGCGCCGCCAGCCCATCCTGTCGCAGAAGTCGACGAGGCCATCGGCCCCCGTAACCACATCAATCTCGGGGCTGGTGCGAAATCCCAGATCGCGCAGCTGGGCCATCAGCGCCGAGTGGCATGGCCTGAGCCATTCATCATCAATGCGAGCGACCTGATAAGCGCAGAACTCCAGTGGCCGGGCCGCAGCGATACCAGGGTCAAGCTGGCGCAGGCTGCCGGCGGCAGCGTTACGAGGATTGGCAAACACCTTGCTGTCCTGAGCACGCGCGTCGTTATTGAGCTTCTCGAAGCCCGAGTGGCTCATGTAGACCTCGCCGCGCACTTCCAGCAGGGCCGGAAGATCGTCCCCCGGAGCCGGAGCGGAATGGATTTCAGCGTGCGCAGATTGGCCGTGATGCCTTCGCCGGTACGCCCGTCACCTCGAGTCGCACCCTGTACCAGCAGACCATTTTCATACACCAGCGACACTGCCAGTCCATCCAGCTTGGGCTCGCAGCAAAACCGAATCGACTGCTCGTCGGTTTCAAGCCGCTCGGCCACTCGTCGAGCAAAGGCGCGAACCTCCTGCTCATCGAAGGCATTATCCAGTGACAGCATGGCCACGGCGTGACGCACTTCGGGAAACCCTTCGGCCGGTGGCGCCCCCACGCGCTGGGTGGGTGAATCTGCCGTCACCCGTTCCGGGTGTTCGGCCTCGATCTCCTGAAGGCGGCGCAGCAGGCGATCATATTCCGCGTCGGGAAGGCTCGGCGCATCCTCGACGTAGTAACGATAGTTGGCATCCTCGAGCTGCACCCGAAGTGTTCTGATCTCTTCGGCAATCGGGTCAGCGCTTTTTTTTGCACACATGGCAGTGATTTGTTCCGTTTGACATGGCCGCCGAAGACGACAGCCTCAACATGGGTCAGCCTGCTTTGAGCGTCACACGGATGCGACAGGCGGCCCTGAAATGATCAGGGGGCCCGAAGGCCCCCATAACGCACACCAGATTAATCGGCGTTTAGTGCGCCTGATGATGCAGCCGCCAGCGACGCTCGAACTCATGCACCCGTTGACGGGCAAACTCGACGGTCTGCCCGGTCATGACGCTATGATTTTCATCCTTGAGCTCGCCGCCCAAGTTGCGCACCAGCACCATGGCCGTTTCAAACATGGCTTCAAACGCCTCGCGCGAGGATTCGGCGCTGGGCATCGGCATCAGGAAGGTCACACCGGGTGTGGCTTCTTCTTCCATGTCTTCAAGATCAAAGGTGCCCGGCTTGACGACGTTTACCATCGAAAACTGCAGCGGGCTCTGGCTGGACTCGGTCTCAAAACGGTGGAAGACCCCGCGGTCATCAAGTCGAAGACCACAGGCCAGCACCAGCTGAAGCAGGTCAGGACCGTGAAAACCGTCCTCATCACGAGACATGACGCTGATCACCACGATCTCTTCGGCGTCTTTCAATGCCGTGCGTGCCGATTCTCCTTCGATCATGCCGCGCGCAGCGCGCTCGAGCACCGGATGACGCGATGCCCATCGCGCGCTGTCAAACCGTGAATGGGAAGCAGGCATTTCCTCTTCGGGCTCGGGCTCGTAACGCGGTGCCATGTCCTCTTCACGTTCGAAATCGAACGCGTCGGGAGGCGGGTCGCGGCGATCACCGGAAGCGAAGAGCGGGTCGTCGTCCTCAAACACCTCCTCACGATCGGCCGGGCGCTCGGTCATAGAGGGGGCCTTCTCGCGGGGAGGCTCTGCCGGGCGTGTTTTCTGACGCGGGGCGCGCTTGCCCTCACCGAACGGAAAGACAGATTTCAGACGACGGGCAAAATCATCTCGACGACGTGGCGGCAGTTCCTCCATGTCATCGTCGTCATGGTCATATTCGCGATCCTGCGGATCATCAACCTCGCGCGAGCCGCGCCGCTCTCGGGTCTGATAGGCAGGCATATCGCGCTCGTCATCGAAGTCCTCGTCACGGGCAGGGGCAACGTCGTCGCGCTCCCGGGCGCGATCAATATCCTCATCCCATGTGTCCATGTCGGGCTCATCGAAGCGATCGTCGAATTCGTTCTCACCCCTGGAGATGACCCGGGCGCCGCCGTTGGGCAGTTCCCAGTTCATTCGCTCCTCACGTTCGATATCCTTTGGATCACGTGCAGGCGCACTGCTGTCGATATCGCGTGAAAGGTCCATGCGCAGGCCGCGTCTTTGCCGCTGCAGGCGCCGTACACCGTCAACCAGAATGATGGCGACGAGAACCAGCCCCAGGATAATGAGCCACTCTCTCAATTCCATGTAATCATGCCTGTTGTTGGCACCATGCCAGTCCTGGACATGGCGCGATCGCCTTCGAATAAATGGACGAATGTCCTTCATGGTGTGAAAAAGGTCTTTCACATGTGAAGGTTGTCGTCCGATGACAGCAATATGACGTCAATGACACACATTGCGCAATCGCCCTTCGATTATATCCCTGCGAAACTTCCCGCCGCCAGGGCCCGGCATTCAGGGCCCCATCAGCCCCACCCCGTCACGTCACACTTCTACAAGCTCGGCGGCTTCTTCCACGCCTACCGAGACCAATCGGGACACGCCCGGCTCCTGCATGGTGACGCCCATCAGGCGGTCTGCTGCCTCCATGGCAATCTTGTTATGTGTAATGTAGATAAACTGCACGTTTTGTGACATCTCGCGCACCAGTTTCGCATAACGCCCCACGTTGGCGTCATCCAGCGGCGCATCCACTTCATCGAGCATGCAAAAGGGTGCCGGATTGAGCTGGAAGATCGCAAATACCAGAGACAACGCCGTCAGCGTCTTTTCTCCGCCGGAGAGCAGATGAATGGTGCTGTTTTTCTTGCCCGGGGGCGTTGCCATGATGGCGACGCCGGTTTCCAGCAGATCATCTCCGGTCAGCGTCAGCCAGGCCGCTCCACCGCCGAAGACGCGCGGAAAGAGCTCACCCAGACGCTCGTTGACCTCTTCAAATACCTGCTTGAAGCGTGTCCGCGTTTCCTGGTCGATCTTTCTGATGGCCTGATTCAGGGTATCCAGCGCCTCGGTCAGCTCGGCATGCTGACCCTGAAGATAGTCGCGACGCTCGAGTTGCTGCTCGTATTCCTCGATGGCGGCCAGATTGATCGCGCCCAGCCGGCGAATCTTGTCGCTGGTCGACTCAAGCGCCTCCTGACAGGCCTGCTCATTGGCACCGGCGGCCAACCCCTCCTCCAGCGCCGCGCTATCATGTCCGAGCTCAATGAGCTGCTGCTCCTGGGCTTCAGCCTTGAGCCGCAGTGCCTGAACATCCATGCGCTCTGCCTCGAGCTGTTCGCGCAGGGTCTCAAGCTCTCGCTCGTGCCCCTGACGCTTTTGCTCCAGTTCACGCATGGTGTTGCTGATGGCACTGGCCTCATCGCGGCACTCGTTGAGCAGCTGCTCCTCACGCGTGCGCTGATGCAGTGACTCATCCAGGGACTCGCGCAGCATTTCAAGCGGCTCGAGCGCTTCTTCGCGCTGCGCTTGCAGCATCTCGCGCTTTTCTTCCAGACGCGCGCGCTGATCACCGGCACGCGCGCGCTGGCCCTCGATGCCCTGTCGTTCCGTACTCAGTCGCTGACGCTCAAGCTCCAGCGTATTGATGGCCTCGCGTGCCGGTGCCAGACGGGCGTTGACGGCTTCGCGTGCCTCGCGGGTTTCGCGGCGCGCACGCTCGAGTTGCTGACGTTGAGCATCGTTGTCCTCAACGGTCGCCAGCGCCTGATCCCACTGTTCACGCGCCTGCTCAAGATTGAGTCGCTGCTCCTCAAGCTGTTCGCGCAGGCCCGCAATCTCCTCTTCCAGCTCGCTGTCACGACTGCGCAGATGCTCCAGACGGGTGCCAAGCTGTGACACCTCCAGCGCCAGCGTCTGGCGGCCCTGCTGTTGCTGGCGCTGATGCGCGTAGAGCGCCTCAAGCGCCTCACCATCACGCTGGCGCTGCTCGCGAAGCGCTGCGATCTGCGTCTCGTCCTCGGCAACACGTTCATCAAGCTCGCCAAGCTCCAGATCAATGCGGTCACGGCGCTGGCGATTGACCACGATGCTGCCGGTCTGCTCATCGCTGACCTGACGATGCGCCCAGTGCCGGCCCAGCCATAGCCCGGAAGGTGCGATCACGCTGTTGCCGGCCTCCAGATGTTCGCGCGCCTGCCAGGCGGCGGCATCGCTTGCGACCGTGACCACCCGTCCCAACAGCTCACTCAGGGCCTCGGCGCCGGTGACTCTGGCTGCCAGCGTGTTAGCCCGCGGCAATGAGCCGGCACGCCCCTCTTCGAACAGGGTCAGCCTGCCCGCCGACAGCGCCTGCAGGGCAGTACGGGCGCGTGTGTCATCGGTCATGCGGGCCGCCAGCCAGGGGCCGAGCACCACATCGACCGCTGCCTCCCAGCCGGACTCGACCTGAAGGCGCTCGGCCAGTTGTGGGGCAGCGGACAGATCGAACGCGTCCAGATGGGCATCCAGCGCCTCATCGCCGCTTTCGAGCGCGGCACGAATCAGGGCGTCGAGCGAAGCGCGTTCGCCCTGCAGGGCACTGCGTCTGGCGTGATGCTCATCGCGCGAACTGCCAAGCACCTGAAGGCGGGTCTCGATGTCATCAAGGCCCTGTTTGAGCTCAAGTCGGCGCGTTTCGTCGGTCTCAAGCTCAAGATCCAGCTCGGCCAGACGCTCGGCCGCCATCTCGCGCTCTTCGACAAGTGCCGCCTGCTCGGGCAGTTCGTCTCGCTGCTTCTGGCGCTGAGCGATGCGCGCGTTGAGATCATTGATCACACCATCAAGACGCTGCACATCACTCTGGGCGCGCGCGGCGCTGCGGGTGGCGTTTTGATGCTGCTCGCTGAACCCCTCCCAGGCTTCCAGCGCGGCCTGCTCTCGCTCGGCGGCTTCCTCAAGCCCGGCCTCGACCATCTCGAAGGCTTCACGCGCGGCTTCAAGCTCGGGCGACAGGGCATCAAGGCGTGTGGTGATGTCCTGATAGCGCACCTCATCTTCACCGGCCAGACGCGCCAGATCGGTCAGGTCCCGATCGATGGCGGCAATATCGGCCTCGCTTTGCTGCTCCCGCGCTCGGGCGCTTTCAAGCTGCTGCTCCAGACGTGCGATGGCGGCACCGGTGTCATAAAAGGCGCGCTGGCGTGCATCCAGGGTTTCCGCCAGACCGTCATGCTGGCTGCGGGACTGCTCAAGGCGATTTTCACTTTCGCGCATGCCAAGCACGTTACGCTCGACGCTGTTTTCAAGCTCGCGCACCCGGGTATCACGGGTGCGCTGCTGTTCACGAAGCGCCCGAGCTCGGATGAGGGCCAGCTCGCCCTTGAGGCGATGCTCGCGGCCTTTCAGCTCGCGGTAGCGTTTGGCGGCCTCGGCCTGACGCTTGAGGCGCTCAAGCTGCTTGTCGAGCTCTTCGCGCAGATCATCCAGACGTTCGAGATTTTCGGTGGTACGCCGCATGCGATTTTCGGTTTCGCGACGACGCTCCTTGTAGCGCGAGATGCCAGCCGCCTCTTCCAGCGTGGCGCGCAGTTCTTCGGGGCGCGCCTCGACCAGTCGGGAGATCATGCCCTGACCGATGATGGCGTAGGAGCGCGGGCCGAGCCCGGTGCCCAGAAAGAGATCGGCGATGTCACGGCGGCGGCATTTCTGACCGTTGAAGAAGTACTGGGACTGCCCCTCACGAGTGACCAGCCGGCGTACGGCGATCTCGGCATATTGTGCCCAGGCCCCGCCCAGCTTGCCTTCGCGATTATCAAAGGTCAGCTCGATCGAGGCCTGACCCACCGGCTTGCGGCCGGTCGAGCCGTTGAAGATGACATCGGCCATCGACTCGCCGCGCAGGTACTTGGCCGAAGACTCGCCCATGACCCAGCGTACGGCATCGATAACGTTGGATTTTCCACAGCCGTTGGGCCCGACAATGGCAGTCATGTCGGTATCAAAGGGGACTGTCACCGGGTCGACAAAGGACTTGAAGCCGACCAGTTTGATCGATGTCAGGCGCATTCCAGTGGAGGACTCCGGGAACAGGTCAATCGGCGGGCGCCGGGCGGCGACAGACTGGCGTCGCAGGCACCGGACAGCGCCGCGGCAAAGCGCGCCACTCTACTACGATTGGCGCGCTTTCTCCATGTCAATGACTACCGCCACCGTATGGTTTCGGTTACCTTTGAAAGGTTGCCCGTGACACCTTTTGCTCCGCACCCATCCGGGTGATGGTCGTGTCACGCGACGCTTGCGACGACGCATCATGTGTCGCCGGTCATGTGTCAGCCCATCGGATGCCCCTTCAGGGAGTTGCCTTATGTCAGCCCATACCGAGCCACGCTTTTTGCACCGCATGCCCAACATCCCGCTGGTCGAGGATGCCTGGGAGGAGATCGATGCCAGCGAGCTGGTGGAAGTCCCTCTGCTCGGTACCGTATCGGCCGGCATGCCAATGGAAGCCTGCGCCGATGATGAAACGGTCCGCATTCCCTCACGCATGGTGCGACGCAACACCTATGCCCTGCGGGTGCGCGGTGACTCGATGATCGACTGCAACATCCACGATGGCGACATCATCATCATCGAAAAGCTCGAGTCCGCCGAAAACGGCGAGACCGCCGTGGTGCTGATCAACAATCAGGAAGTGACACTCAAAAAGGTCTACATCGACAAGTCGGGCGTACGCCTTCAGCCGGCCAACGCCACCATGCCGCCCATCTATCTGAAAAACGACGACATTCAGGTACTGGGACTGGTCATGGGGGTGGCACGCCGTCCGGCCAATACACCGATCACTGCGGTCTGATCATGCGTTACTCGATTCCCGCCCTTGATCAGGGGCGCTGGCATGAAGAAACCCTTGAGGTGCAAAAAAGCCGCTTCATTGCGCGCGTGGCCCATGTCACGGCCCCCGAGCAGGCCCAGCAATTGATCGATCAGGCCCGCCTTGATCATCCGGAGGCTTCTCACCACTGTTCGGCCTTTATTGCCGGCGCACCAAACGAACAGAATGACATTGGCTTTTCCGATGATGGTGAGCCCGGCGGCACGGCCGGCCGCCCCATGTACCAGGTACTTGAAGGTAGCGGATTTGGCCAGGTCGGCGCCGTCATCATTCGCTATTTTGGCGGTACCAAACTGGGCACCGGCGGACTGGTGCGAGCCTATTCGAAAGCCCTGCTTCAGGCACTTGAAACACTTCCCGCACAGGAATACGTCACGCGCCGCCCGCTGTGGCTGACCACCGACTTCGCACTGGAACACGAGCTGCGCCGCTGGGCCGAACTTAATGGTGCCCTTGTCGATCAGGCACTGCATGACGCCTCGGGCGTCACTCTTTCCGTGGCCTGGCCCATGGATCAGATACCCGATCTCGAGGGGCTCAATTCACGCCTCAAGGGGCGTTTGACCTGTCATGATGATGCGCCAGAGATACCGGTTTGAGCGTCACTGACAAGTGACCACCGGTAGCGCGCTTGCCATTGCAATCAACATGCCTATGATGGCGGCGCCAGTCACGACTATTGCGGACCCCCAGACATGCCAGCCACACCCTTCCCTGTTTCCACGGTCGACCCTTCTCCCCAGGCCGGCCTGATTGGCCTTGCCCCCATGGAAGGTGTAATCGATGCGCTCACACGTGCGCTACTGACCGAGCTGGGCGGGTTCGACTGGAGCGTCACCGAATTCGTGCGCGTCACTGATGCTCGGCTGCCTCCGCGCGTCTTCCAGCGCATTTGTCCCGAGCTTGAAGGCGATAGTCGCACGCCAGGCGGTACACCGGTCTATCTGCAGCTATTGGGCGCCCAGCCCGACAAACTCGGCGAAAATGCGCTGGTGGCCGCCAATCTGGGTGCACCGGTCATCGACATGAATTTTGGCTGCCCGGCCAAAACGGTCAATCGCCACGATGGCGGCGCAGCACTGCTGCGCACGCCCGAGCGCGTGTATCGCGCCGTTCAGGGCGTACATGAGGCACTCAAGGGGACCGGCGTACCGGTGACGGCCAAGCTGCGCCTGGGGTTTGAGGACAAAACCCTGGCGCTGGAATGCGCCCGTGCCGCGGAAGATGGCGGCGCACAGCGTCTGGTTGTACACGCTCGAACTCGCCGCGAAGGGTATCGTCCGCCAGCGCACTGGGAATGGGTGGGCCGCATTCGTGAGCAGGCCAGTGTGCCGGTGGTGGTCAACGGTGATATCTGGACGCTGGAAGACTACTGGCGCGCCCGGGAGGCAAGCGGCTGTCAGGACGTCATGCTGGGCCGTGCCGCGCTGGCCGACCCATGGCTGGCCAAACGCATTCGACACTGGCAATTGACCGGGGAGCGCCTGCCGGACACGCGCTGGCAGGACCGCAGCGCCCTGCTCACAGCCTATGTCTCCCGCATCGATCCAGCCCTGCCTTCCAGGGTCGTCGTGTCACTCTTGAAGCAGTGGCTCAACATTATGCGACAGCATGACGGCGAGGCTGGCGAGCACTTTCAAAGGCTTCGACGTATTACGGCACTGGAGGATTTCATGACCGCCCTGCAGGAAGAAGCGCCCTCTTCAGGCAGTGACGCATCGACACCGCTCTGAGAATCGGGTCTTCGGCTTTACCCTTCCTTGCCGTGCGTCGTAGAGATGCACGGCAACAGGATGACGTGAGACAGGACGGTAGAAAACAGAAAAGCCCCGTCCTTTCGGACGGGGCTTTAGAATCTGGCGCGCCCGGGAGGATTCGAACCTCCGACCACCTGATTCGTAGTCAGGTACTCTATCCAGCTGAGCTACGGGCGCAGATAACACAATTTTTACATCTTTATGCTGATGGCGCGCCCGGGAGGATTCGAACCTCCGACCACCTGATTCGTAGTCAGGTACTCTATCCAGCTGAGCTACGGGCGCAACAAAATTACAGCATATTGAAGAATGTCGGGTTCGCCTTGTCAGACGGGCCGTTCAACATTCGATACCGATAATGGCGGAGAGAGAGGGATTCGAACCCTCGATAGGGCTATAAACCCTATACTCCCTTAGCAGGGGAGCGCCTTCAGCCACTCGGCCATCTCTCCTCGATCGGTACGGCGCGCATATTACCTGGTTTGCCACTTCCTGTCCAGCCCAAAGTCAAAAAATCTTATGATTCAATATATTTGGCTGGACGTATGCGCTGACGCAAGGCTTTCAAACAGGATCGGTCTCGCTTTCACTGTCACCCTTTTCCTGCTGAATGCGCTGATAAATCTCTTCACGATGCACGGAAACATCCCTGGGCGCGTTGACACCAAGGCGGACCTGATTGCCCTTGACGCCGAGCACGGTCACGGTAATTTCATCGCCGACCATGAGTGTCTCACCCACGCGGCGAGTCAGGATGAGCATTGCGACCTCCTTTTCATTGCTGCTTCCCTATACATATATTCATATAGATCATGCACCGGTGTGAATTAAGCGGGGCATTATGCGACAAGCCGAACCGCGATCCAACCTGTGTTATACAGCCGCTTTACCCGTCCGGTGCACGATCACTGGTTCAGTGTGGCAGAAAGCCCCACAAGAACCAGCCTGTCATCCCGTATTACCGGTTTTTTTAGCTTTCTTCGCTCACATCGGCCTTATCGAGGCCAAAAGCGGTATGCAGTGATCGCACGGCAAGCTCGAGAAACTTTTCATCAATAACGACGGAGATCTTGATCTCTGAAGTGGAAACCATACGGATATTGATGCCTTCATCGGCCAGTACCCGGAACATCCGGGTGGCGACACCCGCATGAGAGCGCATGCCCACACCCACCAGCGAGACCTTGGCGATCTTGTCGTCGCCGCGCACTTCACCCCCGCCCAAAGACGGAATGACCTGCTCCTGCAAAATACGCTGGGTCTGACGAAAATCGTTTTTGGCCACCGTAAAGGTGAAGTCGGTATAGCCACCGGTCGGTGCGACATTCTGGACGATCATGTCGACTTCGATATTGGCATCCGAAATTGGTCCCAGAATGCGCGAGGCCACGCCTGGCACATCAGGTGTATTCAAAACGGTCAGCTTGGCTTCATTGTTGTTGAAGGCGATACCGGAAATCAGCGGCTCTTCCATGTTGGAAATCTCTTCGTCTGCAGTAATCAGGGTTCCCGGGCCATCCTGGAAGGAGGACAGGACACGTAGCGGGACGTTGTATTTGCCGGCAAATTCAACGGCACGGATCTGAAGTACCTTGGAGCCGAGGCTGGCCATTTCCAGCATTTCCTCGACCGTGATGCTTTCCAGACGGCGCGCCTTGTCGCAGACACGCGGGTCGGTGGTGTAGACGCCATCGACATCGGTATAAATCTGACATTCATCGGCCTTGAGCGCAGCCGCCAGCGCCACTCCGGTAGTGTCAGAGCCACCGCGACCCAGCGTGGTGATGTTGCCTTCGCTGTCGACCCCCTGAAAGCCTGCCACCACCACAACCTGACCTTCATCAAGATCAGCACGCAGTTCATCGGTTTCGATGCGCTGAATGCGAGCGCGCGTATGGGCGCTGTCGGTGCGAATGCCGATCTGGGCACCGGTGTAGGACGTCGCCTTGACGCCCAGCTGGTGCAGGGCCATGGCCAGCAGTGAAATTGTCACCTGCTCACCGGTCGAGACCAGCATGTCCATTTCACGCGGCGTGGGCTCTTCGTTGATCTGTGAGGCCATTTCGATCAGGCGATTGGTTTCACCGCTCATGGCAGATACGACCACCACGATCTGATGCCCCTGATCCCGAAACCCCTTGACCTTCTCGGCTACCGCCTTGATTCGCTCAACGCTGCCTACCGAAGTACCACCGAATTTTTGTACGTAAAGCGCCATGGATGCTCCCTTTCGTTGATGTATTGGACCATCATCCCTCGAGTGTTTCGGCAACCCACCGGCGTGCGGCCTGCAGGGCATTGTCCACGCCACTGACGTCGCTGCCCCCGGCCTGAGCCATGTCGGCACGACCGCCACCGCGACCACCGACCATGGGGGCAATGGCGCTGACGAGACTGCCGGCACTGAGCCGATCCACCAGATCCTTTGTGACACCGGCAATCAGATTGACCTTGTCATCGCCGGCCACAGCCAGAACAATCACGCCGGAACCAAGCCTGTTTTTCATCTGGTCCATGACACCGCGAAGCTCCTTCGCGCCAACCCCTTCAAGCTGACGAGCCAGAACACGAACGCCACCGATGTCCTCGGCCGCGTCCAGCAGATCATTACCGGCCTGACTGGCCAGTTTGGCGCGATTGCGTTCAAGCTCACGCTCGAGTTCGCGGTTGCGCTCCAGAAGACTGCCTACGCGTGTTTCGAGCTGATCGGGACGTGCGCGCACCTGATCGGCCAGACGCGCCACCAGCGACTGCTGATCACGGAACCAGCGCAGGGTGGCATGACCGGAGATGGCCTCGATACGGCGCACACCGGCAGCCACACCTGTCTCGCTGAGCAGTCGTACCGGCCCGATGTCACCGGTACGCAGAACATGGGTACCGCCACACAGCTCAATGGAGAAGTCATCGCTGCCCATGGTCAATACGCGCACACTTTCACCGTACTTGGCTTCAAACAGCGCCTGGGCGCCCAGCTTGCGTGCCTCATCCAGTGTCATCAGCTGCGTGGTCACCGGCGTGTTCGCCATGACCTGTTCATTGATCATGGCTTCGACACGCTCGAGCTCCTCTGACGTCATGGCCTCATTGTGGCTGAAGTCAAAGCGTAGCCGCTCATCGCCCACTTGTGAGCCCTTTTGCTGCACGTGCGTGCCGAGTACGCGACGCAGCGCTTCATGCAAAAGGTGGGTGGCCGAATGGTTGCGCATGATGGCGTGACGAGCCAGCACCTCGACGCTGGCCTCTACCTTTGCCAGCGCAGGCAGCACACCTTCGCTGACCTCGCCCAGATGCACGAAGTGCTGACCCCGCTTTTGGGTATCACGGACGTTGAATACGACACCCGGCAGCGACAGGGTGCCGCGATCGCCGATCTGACCGCCGGATTCGGCATAAAACGGCGTTTCATCCAGCACCACGGCACCGCTCTGACCGGCTTCAAGCTGTTCAACCTGCTGCCCGTCGTCATCAAGCAGCGTCAGCACCTGCGCCTGTGCGGCCAGATGATCACGCCCGACAAACTCGGTGGCCCCTTCAAGATCAATATTCGTCTCAAGGCGCGCGCCGAACTGACTGGCCGCACGGGCACGCTCACGCTGCGCCTCGAGTTCGCGCTGAAAACCGGCTTCATCAAGGGTGATGTTGCGCTCACGGGCAATGTCAGCCGTCAGGTCATAAGGGAAACCATAGGTGTCATAGAGCTTGAAAATGGTCTCGCCACTCAGCTCACTGGACTCAAGCCCGGCCAGCGCTTCATCAAGCAGGCGCATGCCGTGGTCCAGCGTGCGGGCAAACTGCTCTTCCTCCTTGAGCAGCACCCGTTCGATCTGCTCACGACGGGCGTGCAGCTCGGGATAGGCCTCCCCCATCTCTTCATCCAGTGCCGCGACCAGACAGTGGAAGAAGGGTTCACGCGCGCCCAGCTTGTGACCATGGCGCACCGCGCGACGAATGATGCGACGCAGCACATAGCCGCGCCCTTCGTTGGAGGGCATCACACCGTCGACAATCAAAAAGGCACAAGAACGGATGTGATCGGCAATCACGCGCAGCGATGGCTGATGAATGTCGTCCTGGCTGGTAATCTCGGCGGCAGAGGCCAGCAAACGCTTGAAGAGATCGATCTCGTAGTTGGAGTGAACGCCCTGCATGACAGCGGCAATCCGCTCAAGACCCATGCCGGTGTCGATCGAAGGACTGGGCAGCGGCGTCATGTTGCCCTGGGCATCACGGTCGTACTGCATGAAAACCAGGTTCCAGATCTCGATGTAGCGATCGCCGTCTTCATCCGGGCTTCCCGGAGGGCCACCGAATACATCCGGGCCGTGGTCGAAAAAGATTTCCGAAGAGGGACCACACGGGCCGGTCTCGCCCATCTGCCAGAAATTGTCTTCTTCCAGACGCGAAAAACGCTCGGCGCTGACGCCCACTTCATTGAGCCAGATATCGGCGGCTTCATCATCGCTGACATGAACCGTGACCCAAAGCTTTTCGGCCGGCAGCCCCAGATTGACCGTCAGAAACTGCCAGGCGTATTGAATGGCCTCACGCTTGAAATAGTCGCCAAAACTGAAGTTGCCCAGCATTTCGAACAGGGTGTGGTGGCGCGCGGTATAGCCGACGTTATCGAGGTCATTGTGCTTGCCGCCGGCTCTGACACAGCGCTGTGCCGAGGTCGCCCGGACGTAGGGCCTGGGGTCGCGCCCTAAAAAGACATCCTTGAAAGGCACCATACCGGCATTGGTGAAAAGCAGCGTGGGGTCGTTATCAGGCACCAGTGAACTGGAAGGCACCTGGGTATGGCCATGCTGTTCAAAAAAATTCAGAAATGCTTGTCGTATGTCGGCGCTTTTCATGGGCTTCCCGTAAACAATGGGTCAGGTCATTTTGAATGAGGCAACGAGCGATGCATCAAACGATGGGTGCATGGCAACCGTCACCTGTCGTCAACATGCGCCTCGAGGGGTGACCCTCATGGTCTTCCATGTCTCGCCCGTGAGCGCATCATGAAACGCAGGATCACGACGAGACGAATTTTGGCGGCTTAATGTATCAGTATGTCGCATCCGGGTGCGACAGTCCGCATGCGCTCCATTTTGCCTCATGCCGGGCGTGACATGCCAAATCAGGATGTCACGACAGCCAGGCCAGTCGCATGGCACTGCTGCACTGCTGGCCGTCAAACCCACGTGATGCCAGAAAGCGCTGGCGTTTGGCGCGGGCCTTCATGTCATCGCCGGGGCCGTCAAAACGGCGCTGGAGCGCCTCGGCGGCAAGCGACGTCCAGTCTGCGTCGCTCTCTTCCAGCGCCTGAGCAATCATGTCGCGCTCGATCCCCCGACCGGACAGTTCTGCGCTGATCTTGCGCGGGCCCTGCAAACGCGCGATGCGCGAGCGAACGAAATGCTCAACGAATCGAGCATCGGACTGCAGATTGTCCTCGGCAAGACGATCCAGCAGCGCACTGACCTCCTCAGGCGGATGCTCATGGCGCAGCAGGCGCTCCTCGAGCTCGCTGCGGGTATATTCTCGCCGGGCCAGCAGTGCAATGGCCTCTTCGTATGGCGTTCTTTGTGACATCACTGCCCTCCCCATCGTCATGCACCAATGCAAAAAGGGGCACGCTCCATTGAGCGTGCCCCTTTAATACCACTATTCAGAAATTGACGACCTACAAAAGCTCGTCACCGCTGGCATCAGCGTCAGCCGGCGCTTCGGCTTCTGCGGCCTTTTCTTCTTCCTTCGTTTTCGGTGTTGTCAGAAGCTGGCCGCGGATAGCGTCCTCGATCTCCTGCATAACCTCGGGGTTATCTTCAAGATACTGGGCAGCATTGGCTTTGCCCTGCCCGATCTTGTTGCCCTTGTAGCTGTACCAGGCGCCGGCCTTGTTGACCAGGCTGCACTGGACGCCGAGGTCGACCACTTCACCGGCGTGATAAATGCCCTTGCCGTAGAGGATCTGGAATTCGGCCTGACGGAACGGCGGTGCCACCTTGTTCTTGACGACCTTGACGCGGGTTTCGTTGCCCACGGCTTCATCGCCCTGCTTGACCGAACCGGTACGGCGGATATCCAGACGTACGCTCGAATAAAACTTGAGCGCGTTACCGCCGGTGGTGGTTTCGGGGTTACCAAACATGACACCGATTTTCATGCGGATCTGGTTGACGAACATCACCATGCAGTTGGCATTCTTGATGTGTCCGGTCACCTTGCGCAGCGCCTGTGACATCAGGCGTGCCTGAAGGCCGACGTGGGAATCGCCCATCTCGCCCTCGATCTCGGCACGCGGTGTCAACGCGGCGACAGAGTCAACCACGATAACATCCACTCCGCCGGAGCGAACCAGCATGTCGCAGATCTCGAGGGCCTGCTCGCCGGTATCGGGCTGTGAGACCAGCATGTCATCAAGATTGACGCCCAGTTTTTCGGCGTAGCTGGGGTCGAGTGCGTGCTCGGCATCGATAAAGGCGCAGGTCTTGCCCTGCTTTTGCGCCTGAGCGATGACGGACAGGGTAATGGTGGTTTTACCCGAGGCCTCGGGCCCGAAAATCTCAACGATACGCCCATAGGGCAGACCGCCTACGCCAAGCGCGATATCCAGCCCGAGTGAGCCGGTTGAGACGGCGGGAATTGCCACGCGGGGCGTATCACCCATCCGCATGACGGCACCCTTGCCGAACTGGCGCTCGATCTGGGATAGCGCTGCATTAAGCGCCTTGGAGCGGTTGTCATCCTGTGCCATGTTGGCCCTCCTGTCGGGTCAGCCTGACGCTGATACGCCATTAAGCTGTATGCTTGTCCAGTATTTTAAACCAAAAATACGGTCTGTCACATCCTTTTGATGACTTATTTCATCAAGAGGCTATAAAGGCCGTGCAGACGCGCGTCAGTCAAAGGGATTCTCCTGCAGCCGGTCTATCAGCCCCCTGAGGGCCAGTGCCACGGCTTCACGACGTACCTCGAGGCGTTCGCCGTTGAGACGATAGCACTGGGCCTGACTCTGGGTGGCATTCCCCCATGCCAGCCACACGGTACCCACTGGCTTGTCCGGGGTTCCGCCACCCGGGCCTGCCACACCGCTGATTGCCACCCCCAGCTCAGCACCGCTGTCACGACAGGCGCCGCGCACCATTTCATGGACCACGGTCTCACTGACGGCACCGAAAAGCTCCAGAGACACCGACGACACGCCCAGCAGACGCTGCTTGGCAGCATTGGAATAGGTCACATAGCCGGTCTCGAAACATGACGAGCTGCCGGCGATGTCGGTAATGGCACGTGCCACACCGCCACCAGTGCAGGATTCGGCGGTGGTCAGCACCACACGCTGCTGCTGACAGAGCAGACACAGCCGGCTGGCCAGCTCCTGTATGCCTGATGCTGTTGCCATGACAACTCCCGCCGATCACATCGAATTCAAGGCCACCCATGGTACTTGATCACCACAGACAATGGGTACGCCCTCACCATCGCGCGCTCTACACGCGTTGAACGTTTGCTGTCTGCACTATAGCAATACAGGGAAGGCAGTGGATCATGATAATCTCACGGTCTTTCACCTAACATGTCATTGGACAGGGTCAATTTCACGTGGCAGGCAAGACCGAGTCCCAACCGACGCCGATGATGGCGCAGTATTTTCGTATCAAGCGCGAGCACCCCGATGTGCTGCTGTTCTACCGCATGGGAGATTTCTACGAACTCTTTCATGACGATGCCAAACGGGCCGCGTCACTGCTCGACATTACGCTGACCGCACGCGGCAGCTCCAACGGCGCCCCCATTCCCATGGCAGGTGTCCCATACCACAGCGCCGAAGGCTATCTCGCACGACTGGTGCGCATGGGCGAGTCGGTCGCCATCTGTGAACAGATCGGAGACCCGGCGACCGCCAAGGGTCCGGTCGAGCGCCGGGTCGTGCGCATTGTCACTCCAGGCACGCTGCACGATGAAGCGCTGCTCGACGAGCGCCGTGACAATCTGGTCGCCGCCCTTCATGGCGACAATGATCACTGGGGACTGGCCTGGCTCGAGCTTTCCAGCGGGCGTTTCAGCGTGCTGGAAGTTGAAGGCGAAGGCGACATGCTCGCCGAACTTCACCGACTCGATCCGGCAGAGCTTCTGGTCATGGAAAGTCTGCGTCTGCCCGCACGTCTGGAAGGACGCCCCGGCTTGCGACGCCAGAGCGACTGGCACTTTGATCTGGAAACGTCCCGGCGTCTGCTGTGTGATCAACTGCAGGTACAAAACCTTTCCGGCTTTGGCTGTGACCATCTGACCCGGGCACTGACCGCCGGCGGCGTCCTGATCGATTATGTCCGCGATACCCAGCGCACCGCCCTGCCCCACATTACCGCCATCGGCGTTGAAAACCGCGATGAATCAGTGGTGATCGACGCCGCCAGCCGACGCAATCTGGAAATTGACCAGAACATGGCCGGCGGTCAGGACAACACGCTGGCCTCGGTGCTGGATACCACGGCCACCGCAATGGGCGCGCGCCTTTTGAGGCGCTGGCTGAACCGCCCCCTGCGCGACCGGGATCAGATCAACGCCCGACAGCAGGGCGTGCGGCTTCTGGGCGAACAAGACCATGTCGAAGCCTTCAACGATATCCTGCGCGGTATCGGTGACGTTGAACGCATCCTGGCGCGCGTAGCCCTGCTCAGCGCCCGACCGCGCGACCTTGCCCGACTGCGTGATGCCCTCAATGTCCTGCCGGCGCTGGCCGAACGGCTGGAAGGCATTGCCCGGGGCAGCACGCTGGACGATCTCGCTCACCATATCGTGCCCTATCCCGAGCTTGCCGACACGCTGACCCGGGCGCTGATTGACAGCCCGCCGGTCGTGATCCGCGATGGCGGCGTCATTCGCGAAGGCTTTGACGAGGAGCTCGACGAGTTCAGGGCGCTGCAGGAGAATGCCGGCGACTATCTGGTCCAGCTGGAAACTCGCGAACGTGAACGCACCGGGCTTTCAGGGCTCAAGGTGGGCTATAACCGCGTGCATGGCTACTACATCGAGATTCCGCGTGCTCAGGCGAGGGAAGTCCCGGCGGATTACATCCGGCGCCAGACGCTCAAGAATGCCGAACGCTTCATCATTCCCGAACTCAAGACCTTCGAGGACAAGGCGCTCTCGGCTCGCACCCGAGCGCTGGCGCGTGAGAAACTGCTCTACGACGGCCTGCTAGAGGCGCTCAATGCCGAGCTGGTCGCCCTGACCCAGACCGCCCAGGCCCTGGCCACTCTGGATGTGCTGCACGCCTTTGCCGAGCGGGCGCAGACGCTGTCGCTGGTTTGCCCAACGCTTCGTGAAGCCCCCGGCATGACCATTCGCGACGGGCGTCACCCGGTGGTCGAGCATGTCTCGAGCCACCCCTTCGTACCCAACGACCTGCATTTTGACGATGCCACCCGAATGCTGGTCATTACCGGGCCCAACATGGGCGGCAAGTCGACTTTCATGCGTCAGAATGCGCTGATTGCACTGCTGGCGCATACCGGCTGCTTCGTGCCGGCAAGCCATGCCGAAATCGGCCCGATCGACCGAATCTTTACGCGCATCGGTTCTTCGGACGATCTGGCCGGCGGCCGTTCGACCTTCATGGTCGAAATGACAGAGACCGCCAGCATCCTGCACAACGCGACCGATCAAAGCCTGGTATTGATGGACGAGATCGGACGCGGCACCAGTACCTTTGACGGGCTGTCACTGGCCTGGGCAGCCGCCGAGCATCTGACCGGGACGCGCGCCTTTACGCTGTTTGCAACGCACTACTTCGAGATGACCGGCCTTCCCGATCAGGCCGAGGGTGTGGCCAACGTGCATCTCAATGCTACCGAGCATAATGACGGGATCGTGTTCATGCATCGGGTTGAGCCGGGCCCGGCCAGCCAGAGCTATGGGCTGCAGGTGGCACAGTTGGCAGGCGTCCCCCGCGCCGTGATTGCCCGCGCCCGCGAAAAGCTTCTGACGCTTGAGGCCCAGGACAGCGAGCGCCCGAACGCGCCTCTCAGAACGCCCGCACCGCAGCAGGATGATCTTTTCGCCAGTACGCCGCATCCGGTGGTCGAAGCCCTCTCACAGCTGGATCTGGACGCCCTGTCACCACGTCAGGCACAGGAGTGGCTCTATCAGTGGCGTGAGAGGATAAAACAGGACTCGTAAGCCAGCCGGCCCGCACTTTCATCAGAAGCGGCTTGTCGCCGGGCGGGCCGGCCTTCTAGAATAAGGCCCCTTTTGTGGGCCGTCCCACACCCCTTATTCAGCACTGCCTGTTCCTGTACAGGCAGTGGCCGCCTGCTACCCTGGAGTTCGTGACATGACCTTTGTCGTCACCGAGAACTGTATTCAATGCAAATACATGGACTGCGTGGAAGTCTGCCCGGTCGACTGCTTCTATGAAGGTCCCAATTTCCTGGTCATTCATCCGGATGAATGCATCGACTGCGCTCTGTGCGAACCGGAATGCCCGGCCGAGGCCATCTTTTCGGAAGACGAGCTACCGGAAGGTCAGGAAAAGTTTATCGAGATCAACGCCGATCTGGCCGAGCAGTGGCCCAACATCAACGAGCGGGCTGACCCACCAGCCGACGCCGATGAATGGAACGGCGTTCCCGGCAAGATCGATAAACTGGTGCGCTAATCTCCGGGATGGGGCCCCAGCGCTTCGATCGTTCTCTCCCACCTGCTTTTCATGCCCTTTATGCGCGCCCCGCGCCCCTGCCATAAGGGCCTTCTGCATTTTTAGCGCATAAAAAAAGGCGGCCCGATGGGGCCGCCCTTGCATCCTGCGTCCTTGAGCCGGTCCATTGGCTCTCTATCCAGTGGCGTCATCCATGCGGAGAAATCGAATCCATCCGATACCCAGCGCGCCATCAAAAAAATTTGTCGTTGGTGATCTGAGCGGGGCCATCCATTTGCCGCCGTCAGTTGAGTCTCGATCAGAATTTCTGATCGATTAAAAGAGTTTAAAAAAGAGCTAATCGAGAGAAGTAACGATCGCCTTGCTTTCTTTTTTGGCAAAAAGCCAGGCAAATCAAAAATTTAAGAGGGAAGATAGCTTCAGACCCGCTATCGGGTCGCTTCGAATGTACTTATGGTGGGTTCTGACCCCCTATCGGGTCAAGGTAATCGTCCAGGATTCGTCGAATATTTGGGCAGGCCATAAAAAATCCGACTACCATGGGCAGTCGGATTAAATTTAATGATCAGAAATTCTGGATCAGGATTGACCCTTTACTTCTGACAGGCCCTTGTAGGGCGCCTTGCCTGCCAACTGATCCTCGATCACCAGCAGACGGTTGTATTTGGCAACGCGATCGCTGCGTGACAGTGAGCCGGTCTTGATCTGCCCGGCACAGGTGCCAACAGCCAGATCGGCGATGGTGGTGTCCTCGGTCTCACCGCTACGGTGAGAGATCACCGCGGTATAGCCGGCATCACGCGCCATCTTGATCGCATCCAGCGTTTCCGTCAGGGAACCGATCTGGTTGAACTTGATCAGAATCGAGTTGCCGATGCCCTTGTCGATGCCTTCACGGAAGATACGCGTGTTGGTGACGAACAGATCATCACCCACCAGCTGTATACGATCACCCAGCTTGTCAGTCAGCGCTTTCCAGCCATCCCAGTCGGACTCATCCAGGCCGTCCTCGATGGACACGATCGGGTACTGATCCACCAGATCGGCCAGGTAGTCGGCAAAGCTTTCGCTGGTAAAGCTCTTGTTCTCGCCGGAGAGCGTGTACTGGCCATCCTTGTAGAATTCGGACGCCGCACAGTCGAGCGCCAGCGTGACATCGTGGCCCAGCTGATAGCCGGCATCGCTGACCGCCTGCTTGATGGCGCCCAGTGCATCGGCGTTGGATTCAAGGTTCGGCGCGAAGCCTCCCTCATCACCCACCGCGGTAGACTGCCCGCGACCGGAAAGCACCTTTTTCAATGCATGGAAAATTTCAGCACCCATGCGCAGGCCTTCGGCAAAGCTCTTGGCGCCGACCGGCTGAATCATGAATTCCTGGATGTCGATGTTATTGTCCGCGTGCTCACCGCCATTCATGATGTTCATCATCGGCAGCGGCATGCTGAACTGACCCGGCGTGCCGTAGAGCTCGGCAATGTGGGCGTAAAGCGGCATGCCCTTCTCGGTCGCGGCGGCACGCGCGGCGGCCAGCGAAACGGCGAGAATGGCGTTGGCCCCCAGGTTGCCCTTGTTGTCGGTCCCGTCGAGCTCCAGCATGGCCTGATCCAGCGCGCGCTGATCGTTGGCGTCCATGCCCTTGAGGCGCTCACGAATCACCGTGTTGACGGCTTCCACGGCCTTTTTGACGCCCTTGCCCAGATAGCGTGACTTGTCACCATCGCGTAGCTCCAGCGCTTCACGCGAACCGGTAGAGGCACCCGACGGCGCATAAGCCTGCTCGCGAATACCGCCAGCCAGCGTCACCGTGGCCATGACGGTGGGATTACCGCGCGAATCGAGCACTTCGAGTCCATGAATATCAACAATCTCGGCCATCTAAAGCATCCTCACTGATTAAACTTCCGGCCCCGTTCTCGGACCGGACTCGAATGAACGCACCATGAAAGCATAGAAAGCGACTCATTTGCCTGCCATGCCGGCGTACTCGCCGCCGCTGTTAGACTAAAGTCAAAACCCTGCCGGCAACAAAGCCCCTGCCAATAAAAACGCCGGTCATCGTGACCGGCGTTTTGAGTCTAGCGAATATCGATGGGATCGAAGTGCTTGACCACCCCATCGAGCATCCTGATCTGCTCCAGGAAAGGGGTCAGTCGATTCAGCGGCAGTGCGCAGGGACCATCGCAACGCGCGTTGTCGGGGTCCGGATGGGCCTCGACAAAAAGCCCGGCGATGCCGGTGGCCACACCGGAGCGAGCCAGCTCGACCACCTGCTGGCGACGTCCTCCGGCGCTGTCGGCACGCCCACCCGGCTGCTGCAGCGAGTGGGTGACATCGAAAAAGACCGGATAGCCGGTTTTTTTCATCTCGCCAAAGCCAAGCATGTCGACCACCAGGTTGTTGTAGCCAAAGCTTGAACCGCGCTCACACAGGATCAGCCGATCGTTACCGGCCTCCTCGAACTTGGTGATGATGTGGCGCATCTCGTGCGGGGCAATGAACTGTGGCTTCTTGATGTTGACCACCGCGCCGGTTTTCGCCATGGCCACCACCAGATCGGTCTGGCGGGCCAGGAAGGCCGGCAGCTGAATGACGTCACAGACATCGGCCACGGCACGCGCCTGATCCGGCTCGTGCACATCCGTCAGCACCGGCACGTTGAAGCGGCTTTTGATCTCATCAAGGATCTTGAGCCCTTCATCAAGGCCTGGCCCACGGTAGGAGTGGATCGAGCTGCGGTTGGCCTTGTCAAAACTGGCCTTGAACACATAGGGAATGCCCAGCGCTTTGGTAGCTTCGACCCAGGCATCGGCCACCTCGATGGCCATCTCCCGTGATTCGAGCACGTTCATGCCACCAAAAAGCGTCAGCGGCTGCTGATTGCCGGTCGGGATATCACCGATGGCAACGGTTTTCTGCATAATGTCAGTGCCGGTCATCGTCACGCTCCTGCTGGTCGCGCGTGCCGGCCTTGTGTGCACGCGCGGCGCGATGCGTCAGCGCTGCGTTGACAAAACCGGTGAACAGCGGATGTCCATCACGCGGGGTCGAGGTGAATTCGGGATGGAACTGACAGGCCACATACCAGGGGTGATCCGGCAGTTCGACCATTTCCACCAGCGACTGATCCACGCTGCGACCGGAGAAGACCATGCCCGCGGCTTCCAGATCCGCCACGAACTGATCGTTGATCTCATAGCGATGGCGGTGGCGCTCGACAATGGTCTCGCTGCCGTAGATTTCACGTGCCTTTGAGCCTTCCGCCAGCACACAGCTCTGGCCACCCAGACGCATGGTGCCGCCCAGATCGGAGGACTCATCACGGGTCTCGATCCGCCCTTCCGGCGTGATCCACTCGGTAATCAGACCGACCACGGGATGACGCGTATCGTGAGTGAACTCGGTGGAGTTGGCATCGCGCCAGCCGGCCTTGTGACGAGCAAACTCGATGACCGCCACCTGCATGCCCAGGCAGATGCCCAGATAGGGGATGCCCTGCTCACGTGCATAGCGCGCGGTCGCAATCTTGCCTTCCACACCGCGCGAACCAAAACCACCCGGCACCAGAATCGCATCCTTGCCTTCAAGACGCTCAACGCCTTCACGCTCGATGGTTTCGGAGTCGATATAGTCAATATTGACCTTCACGCGGGTCTGAATGCCGGCATGCATCAGCGATTCATTGAGCGACTTGTAAGCGTCAAGCAGCTCCATATATTTGCCGACCATCGCAATGTTGATGGTCTTGAGCGGGTTGAGCTTGGCATCAAGCACCCGAACCCATTCGCTCAGATCCGCCGCTGGCGGGTCAAGACGCAGCTTGTCGCAGACGATGTCGTCAAGCTCATGGTCGTGCAGCATCAGCGGAATGCGATAGATGGTATCGGCATCCTGCATCGGAATAACGGCGCGCTCGTCCACGTTGGTGAACAGCGCGATCTTGCGACGCTCGCTGGCTTCAAGCTCGACTTCGCTGCGACACAGCAGGATATCGGGCTGGATGCCGATGGAGCGCAGCTCCTTGACGCTGTGCTGGGTCGGCTTGGTCTTGGTCTCGCCGGCCGTCTTGATGTAGGGCACCAGCGTCAGGTGCATGAACAGTGCGTGGCTGGAGCCGACTTCACTGCGCAGCTGACGAATGGCTTCCAGAAACGGCAGGGACTCGATATCGCCTACGGTGCCGCCAATCTCGACCAGCGCCACGTCATAGCCTTCGGCACCCGCCTTTACACGACGCTTGATCTCGTCGGTGATGTGCGGAATGACCTGAACGGTACCGCCCAGGTAGTCACCACGACGCTCCTTTCGAAGCACGTGCTCGTAGACGCGACCGGTGGTGAAATTGTTGGCCTGGGTCATGCGCGAGCGAATGAAACGCTCGTAGTGTCCCAGGTCAAGATCGGTCTCGGCCCCATCCTCGGTGACGAACACCTCACCGTGCTGAAAGGGGCTCATGGTGCCCGGATCGACGTTGATATAGGGGTCAAGCTTGAGAATCGTGACCTTCAGGCCACGGGCTTCCAGAATAGCGGCCAGAGAAGCTGCAGCGATGCCTTTACCAAGGGAAGACACAACGCCACCGGTCACGAAAATATATCGCGTCGTCATGGGGAACCTGTTAATGCTGAGCGAAGGTCGGCCAGAAAGGCGGACCAGGATGGGAGATCAGTTTACGCGAAAGCGTCGTCGCGCTCAATTTGCATTGTCGGCCTTGAGCCGGATCAGCGGGGATGAGGCCTTTTTGATGGACTTGGTCACGATATAGGTGAAGTAGCGCCGGATGGCGAGTTCCTCCATCAGCCAGCGGTCGATCAGGCGTTGGTACTGATCGATGCTTTCGGCCTCGATCAGTACCAGGTAATCCACGCCGCCGCCCACGGCCACACATTCGCTGACTTGGGGCGTTTCGCGCATCACACGCTCAAAGCGCTCGAAAACGCTGACGCTGTGATTTTCCAGCTCGACCTGGATCCACACCGACGTCAGGGAGACCCGAACCCGGTCGCTGATTCGAGCACTGTAGCCCTCGATGATGCCGGCACGCTCCAGACGCCTGACCCGTTCCCAGCAGGGACTCACCGATAGATTGATGGCCTCGGCCAGCCGCGATTTGGTAATGCGGCCATCCCGGGAGAGGATATCGAGAATGCGTAGATCGTACTGGTCAAGCTTCATCGAACCCTCGCATTGAATCAGGAAAGAACACGAAGCATCGGCCGTCGATCAATGCCTGTCATCAACCTGCAGGGATCGAGGCCGTTTTGATCATCAGCGCTCCAGCGTTTTGACCACTTCTCCGATGACCACGATGGTGTCGCCCATGTCGACGCGCGCCGGAAAACGCCGGGCCAGCACCAGACCGTCACGCTCGGCACGATATTCAACGGGCTCGGCGCCGGTACGCGTGATGTCCCAGAGTCGCGCGACCACCTCACCCTTGCGTACCAGCCCGCCAAGCGCGCAGGTCATTTCCAGAAGCCCCGTGTGCTCGCTTTGCACGTAGCAGGAGGCATCCGGCATCTCGACATACTGCTGGCGTGGCGGACGCTGAATGTCTCCTTTGGTAATGCCGGCAAAGATCAAAAAGTTGTGCACGCCGCGCTCGCTGATCTCGATACTGGCCGGCGTTGACGTCCCGCCACCGCCCAGCTCGGTGGTCACCAGCACCTTGCCCTGATTTTCCACCACCGTGTCGTAAAGCGCAGCTGCATCAAGCTCATACATCATGATGGCGGTCGAGGCGCCAAAATCGATCGCGCCCTTGAGGCTTCTGCGCTCAAGCTCGAGATCATCAAGCCGGTGAGCGGCGGCAAACGGCAGGATATCCAGCGTGCGCCCGCCTGAATGCAGGTCCAGCGCGTAGTCGCACATGGGCACCAGATAGCGGGTGAAGTAATCGGCAATCTGCTTCGTCGGGCCGCCATCCGGGTCACCCGGAAAACTGCGATTGAGATTGCCGCGATCCATCGGCGAGGTCCGCCGTCCGGCCTGCGCAGCCGGCTGATTCATCATCGGCACGATGATCACACGCCCCTGAACTTCCTCGGCCGTCAGACGTCGGGCCAGTTTCAAGAGTGCCGTGATGCCTTCGTATTCATCGCCATGATTGCCGCCGGTCAAAAGCGCGGTGGGCCCCTCACCATTCTTGACCACGGTGATCGGGATCATCACCGCCCCCCAGGCGGATTCATCATGGGAAACCGGCAGCTTGAGAAAGCCGTGCTGGACGCCATCGGCGTCAAAATCGACAGTGGCAGAGATCGGACTTGGACGCATGGGCAGTGCTGCTCCCTGTAGTGAGTGCGCCCGATGGCCCGGGCTCATCCGGGCCACCGGAAACAGACGCGCTATTTAACGAAAAGCTGACGGGGAAAATTGCAAAGGGTTTCCACCCCGGTCTCGGTGATCAGGATCGACTCGGTGATCTCAAGCCCCCAGTCATCCATCCACATGCCCGGCATGAAGTGAAAGGTCATGCCGGGTTCCAGTACGGTCTCGTCACTGGGACGCAGGCTCATGGTGCGCTCGCCCCAGTCGGGCGGATAGCTCAGACCGATGGGATAGCCACAGCGGGCACCGCCCCGATCAAAACCCCATTTGTCCATCGCCGCACCCAGCGCCATGGCCAGATCACAGCAGCGATTGCCGGGTTTGGCGACCTCAAGCCCGTTTTCGATGCCTTCCAGCAGTGCAGACTCCCCGCGCAGAAAATCTCGCGTCGGGCGACCGAGAAATACTGTACGTGACAGCGGTGCGTGATAGCGCTTGTAGACGCCGGCAATTTCGAAAAAGGTGCCTTCACCCTTTTTGAACGGCGCATCATCCCAGGTCAGGTGCGGGGCGGCTGCATCCTTGCCGGTCGGCAACAGCGGCACGATGGCCGGATAGTCCCCGCCGTGACCCTCCACGCCTTCAACACCGGCCCGATAGATTTCGGCCACCAGCCGGCTCTTGGGCAGGCCGGGCTCGACCATGTCCAGAATGCGGGCATGCATCTCGTCCACGATGCGACCGGCCACACGCATGTACTCGATCTCGGTTGGTGACTTGATCGCCCGGCACCAGTTGACCAGCCCATTGGCGTCGACCAGCGTCGCCTCGGGCAGGTTTGCCAGCAGGCTGGTATAGGCCTTCGCCGAGAAGTAATAGTTGTCCATCTCGACACCGATGCGCCCCCGATGCCACTGCCAATGGGGCAGAATCGACCGGGAAAGATACTCCATCGGGTGCATGTCGGGATTCTGGACGTAATAGTCCGGATACCAGGTCACATGCGTTTCGGGATTCATATAGCAGGTGCGTATGGCGCCATTACTGTCCTGGCGTCGTCCGTACCACACCGGGTCCTGATCAAGACTGATCAGGACACACTGGTGAACATAGAACGACCACCCGTCATAGCCGGTCAGCCAGGCCATGTTGGAGGGGTCATAGACGATCAGGAGATCCAGCTCGGCACGCGCCATCGCCGCTCTTACCCGGGCCAGGCGCTGAGCATATTCCTCGCGCGTAAAGGGAAGTGCAATGTCGGTCATTGGCGCTCGCTTTTCCCGGTCCACAAACCGGGCACTTGTTGTATTCAACGACGTCCCGAAAACAAGCCAGACACACGGGGTCAATGGCTACTGCGCGACCACCACCCCGCCTCAGCCAGTCTGCCCTTGTCCGATTGTCGGGGTCAAAAGCTTTCCGCA
The DNA here is from genome assembly GCF_002157205.1 of Kushneria marisflavi. Classification (NCBI taxonomy): domain Bacteria; kingdom Pseudomonadati; phylum Pseudomonadota; class Gammaproteobacteria; order Oceanospirillales; family Halomonadaceae; genus Kushneria; species Kushneria marisflavi. Next base: position 845,903 of record NZ_CP021358.1, read on the forward strand.
GGCGTTTTTCGACGATACGCCCCCTATCGAAGCCTTACCATCAATCGCTCCAGAGCACACAGGATCATTGTTAATTTGAATTAAAGCCCTCTCACGAAAGGGTCGATATACGCCACAGAATGCGCACCCTTCGTTGCGCTTGTTTTAACGACGCCCTGAGCGGCAGATGATCAGGACGCCTCCATGAGAGATTGCCGTCACATGAAAGATATCAGCGTTGCCACTGACCGCCAGAAGGATTTCTTTCGAGCCGCCATTGATCGTGCTCAGGCCGTCATCGAGTTCACCACCGAAGGCATCATCATTGATGCCAATGAAAACTTCCTGACCACGGTGGGTTACAGTCTCGAAGAGATCAAAGGCAAGCATCACCGCATCTTCTGTGACCCTGAAGAGATTGCCTCGCCTGAATATCGCGCCTTCTGGCAAAAGCTTGGCCGCGGGGAGTTCGATGCCGGTGAGTATCGTCGCATTGGAAGAAACGGCCGGGAAATCTGGCTGCAGGCCACCTACAACCCCATTTTCGATGACAGCGGCAAGCCGGCTCGGGTGATCAAGTTTGCCTCCGACATCACCGCACAAAAGCAGCACGATGCCGAATTCGAAGGCAAGGTAGATGCAATCAACCGCGCCCAGGCCGTCATCGAGTTCGATCTGCAGGGCAATATTCTCTCGGCCAACGATAACTTCCTGAACGCCGTGGGCTACCGAGCCAGCGAAATCATTGGCGAGCATCACCGCATGTTCTGTGATGAGGCTCTTACCCAATCGGTCGAATATCGTGAATTCTGGAAAAATCTCGCCCGGGGCGAATTTGCACAGGGAGAGTACAAACGATTTCGCAAGGACGGCAGCGAGCTCTGGCTGCAGGCGACCTATAACCCGATCATGGACCCTGCCGGGCGACCCTATCGCATCGTCAAGTTCGCCACCGACATTACCAGCCGCAAGCTGGCCAACGCCGAGTTTGAGGGCAAGGTCAAGGCCATCAGTCGGGCCCAGGCCGTCATCGAGTTCGACCTGGAAGGTTATATTCTGGATGCCAACCCGGCGTTTCTGGATACCACCGGCTATCGATTCGAAGAGATCAGGGGCCAGCATCATCGCATGTTCTGTGAGCCCGACTACGCCGACAGCGACGAATATCGTCGCTTCTGGGAGGAGCTGGGCCGCGGCAAGTTCATGAGCGGCGAGTACAGTCGGCTGACGCGCGAGGGCAAAAAGCTCTGGCTGCAGGCGACCTATAACCCCATCTTTGACATGAACGGCAAGCCCTTCAAGGTGGTCAAATTTGCCACCGACATTACCACCCGAAAGCGTGAAGGCGTGGAGCTTGAAGGGCGACTCAAGGCGATCGACCGCGCTCAGGCAGTGATCGAATTTGACCTCAAGGGCAACATTCTCGCCGCCAATCGCAACTTCCTCCACACCATGGGCTATACCCTGGACGAGGTACAGGGCCAGCATCACCGGATGTTCTGTGACAATGATTACGTCATGAGCACCGACTACCGTGACTTCTGGCAAAAACTCGGCAGCGGCGAGTTCTTTAGCGGACGTTTCAGCCGCCTGGGCAAGTTTGGTCGGCGCGTCTGGATTCAGGGCACCTACAACCCGATTCTTGATGCCACGGGCACGCCCTACAAGATCATCAAGTTTGCCACCGACATTACCGATCAGGTGAAACTTGAAGAGAGTATCAAGGACCAGGCTTCTTCGATGAGTTCAAGCATCTCGGGCCTTAATGCCTCCATTAATGCCATTGCCGAAAACGCTCAGCTGACCCAGCAGCTGGCGCATTTCACACAGGAAGAAGCGCAGCGCGGCAGCAACACCCTAACGCGCTCCACCGAGGTCATGGAAGCCATTCGAAAGTCCTCCGAGGATGTCGACGCCATCGTCAAGGTGATCGGCGAGATTGCCAATCAGACCAACCTGCTGGCCTTCAACGCCGCCATCGAGGCTGCGCGCGCCGGTGAACACGGACTGGGCTTTTCCGTAGTGGCCGATGAAGTCCGAAAGCTGGCTGAAAAGTCCTCTGATGCCACCCGTCAGATCAATCGCCTGCTGGGAGAATCCAGCCGACGCATCGAAGAAGGCAATACCGTCTCTCGTGATGCGAGAGCCTCGTTTGAAAAGATCGTGGAGGGCATCGAAAAGACCAGCAGTTCCGTGGATGAAATTACCCATGCCACGCGCGCCCAGCTTGAGACGGCCGAGCACGTCGAGCAGGCAATCCTTGCCCTGAATGCCGCGACAGCGGCTCATCAGGCAGATGATGTCACCACTGGCAGGTCCCACAAGAGCGCCTGACATGACCAAATATGCTATCCATGCCGGTACCTATGGTGTGCTGGGGATCGGTCAGAGCAACGTTGCCCTTCCCGTCAGCGCACTGAGGGAAGTGGCAGATCTTCCGCACCGCCTGACCCCGGCCCCCATGGCGCCGGTCTGGTCACTGGGAGCCTTCATGCTGCGCGAGGAGATGATTCCGGTCATCGACCTGGCGCGTCTTCTGCGGCTCGATGACAGTACCGGAGCACGCAGCGAAGGCGACCGGGTTGCCGTCGTGCAGTGGCGTTCGGGAGTATTTGGTCTGCGCGTGGACGATATTTATTCCATTACTTCGGTGGCGGACGACCATTTGCAGCCGCTGGAAAACAATCCCACGGGTGTCAACCTGACCCCGGCGGCATTCAATTTTCACCAGGGCGATGAAGAGCGCCTGGTTTATGTACTGGACCTTGATGCCCTGTTCGCGCTTGAAGGTGTGACACGTTCAACGAATGCCACCGAAAGCCACGCACTTGAAACTCCACAGGAGATGGCTTCCAGCGACGGCCGCCCTCGTGAGCGTCATCGCGCCCTGATGATCGAATGTCTGGGCGTGACGCTCAGCCTGCCGTCTACCATGGTGCGTGAAATTCAGCCGCTGGAAAGGCTTGATCCGCCGGTGATCGAGGTCGAGGGCTTCATGGGCACAGCGCCCCTGCGAGACAGTGACATGCCCGTCTTTTGTCCGCTGATTCTGGCTCGACTCGACAGGAAATGTACGGCCAGAGTCGGGCTGATGGTGATCGTGACCGTTCGCGGTCAGTTGATGGCGCTGGCGGCCACACGCGTGCTGCGAATGGTTGATTACGACCAGGCAGAGATCATGCCGCTGGCCGACAACCATGCCTGCGCCGACGCTACCGTTGCCGGCATGATGACGCATCCCGAACTGGGAGAATCCCTGCTGCTTGATGGCGAGCGATTTGCCACCGACCAGGATTTTCTCACCATTGCCGCCATGTATGCCGGCAAACAGGACGAAGACAACACGCAAGGCGAAATCTATCGCCGTTTCGCCTTTGTGCACTATGACGCCTTCGGCCAGTACGTGACGCCTCTTGAGCAGCTCGATGAAGTCATCGCCATGCCCGAGAATTTCACGCCCAGTACCAATCCACGAGAGGGATGGGAAGGCACCCTGTTCCATCGCGATGACGCTGTATCGCTGATCGATCTGCGCCGGCTTTTGAAAACGCCCCATGATACGCCGGCCACCGACGTCCTGATTGTGGCCTGCGGCGATTATCGGGTCGGTTTCATGATCGATAATGCCCGTCATATCGAGTATCTCGACGCTCCGGCCAATAGTCTGATCATTCGCTGGCGGGGAGAGCAGGAATCCGGCACCCCGCCGATCGAGCAGTGCAAGCGCCTGATCGTGGTCGGCACCGGCGCCAACAAGAAAATCCTGTCGGTACTGTGTCTGGAAACGCTCGCGGCATTGCTGGTTGATGTCAATACGCCCTACCACTGCGCCATGATCGATGCGGCCTCATCGGTACCCTCTGTCTGAGCCCAGGGGCCACAGCAGCAGACGCACCACGGCATGGCCGGCACTAAAGTCTTTGGCAATCTCCCCATGCTCTGGGATCATGAGGACCATCTATACCGTGCCGGAATGCCATCATGATCAGGACCTACAGCCTTGCGCAGCAGACCATTCACGAACTGGCCGACGATGCGCTCGAAGCGCGTCTGTCGCAGGCAACCTGGATCGATGCGCAGGAACCCAGTGACAGTGAGCGTGAGGCACTGGCCCCCTTTCTTGCCGAGGAGCTGCCCGGGAGTACCGATGTTGAAGAGATCGAGTCGTCGGCGCGCTACTTCTCGGATGCCGACGGCCTTCACGTGCACTCCCTGTTTCTGACTCGCAACGAAGGCAAGCACCAGAACACCACGGTGGCCTTCATCCTCCAGCCACAGCGGCTCCTGAGCCTGCGTGAAGAGGACCTGGCGGATTTCAGGCTGCTGCGGCTGCGGGCGCGACGCGGCCAGATCGAGGCCGGCTCGCCTCAGGAGTTGATGGTGACCATCTTCGAGCAGAAGGTGGAAAACCTTGCCGACAGTGTCGAAGACATGCACCGCGACCTCGAGCAGGTCAGTCATCAGGTGCTTGAAGTCGAGGATTCGGACCTCGAGGACGCCATCGATCGGCTGGCCAAGGTCGAGGACAGCGTCGGCAAGATCCGGCTGTGTCTGATGGATACCCAGCGCTCGCTTCATTTTCTGCTGCGCCACCTGCGCCGCCACCCGGAACTTCAGGAACAGGCCCGTGAGGTGCTTCAGGACGTGGACGCCCTGATGTCGCACAACACGTTTTTGTCCGACAAGGTCAACTTCCTCATGGATACGACCCAGGGCTTTATCAATATTCAACAAAACCAGATCATCAAGATCTTCTCGATCGCCTCGGTCGTATTTCTCCCCCCGACCATGATCGCCAGCATCTACGGCATGAACTTTGATGTCATGCCCGAGCTGCACTGGCCGCTGGGCTATCCCTTTGCCATTTTTGTCATGTTCCTGTCGGGTCTGACGCCATTTTTGTACTTTAAACATCGCGGCTGGCTCTGATGACACCACGCCGGTCCATGCCGGCAGGCGCAACAAAGGGAAAATGAGATGCGCATTTTGATTCACGCCCCGGAGGCACAACGCTGGCAGGCAGCACTGATGCGTGAACTGCATCCGGCATTGCCCGAGGCCGACATCGTGACCACCCAGGACGTCGGTGACGTTCCGGCCGACCTGCTGGTGGCCTGGAAACCGACGGCCTCATTGCTGGCGTGTCAGGATGCCTCGCTGAAGGCGATTTTCAATGCCGGCGCCGGCGTCGATGCCCTGCTGAGCCTGCCGGACCTGCCGGACGTCCCCATCGTTCGTCTGCGTGACGCCGGCATGGGCATGCTGATGGCCGACTATGCGCTTTACGGCATTCTGCATTTTTATCGGGACATGGACCGTTATCAAAGACAGCAGATCAATCAACACTGGCAGGAGCAGCCGCTGGCCGATCGCAGTGCCTGGCGGGTGGGCATTCTGGGGCTGGGCACTCTCGGCCAGGTCTGTGCCCAGCGCATCCGCGCCCAGGGATTTAAGGTACAGGGCTGGAGTCGCTCCCAAAAACACCTCGAGGGGATCGACACCCATCATGGTGATGAGGGCCTGACCACTCTTTTGAACACTTCCCGGGTCATTGTCAGCCTGCTGCCGGACACTACCGAGACGCGCGGACTGCTCAACGCACAGCGTCTGGCGCAGCTGCCCGAAGGTGCCGTGGTGATCAATGCAGGACGGGGCAGCACACTGGATCCGGACGCCCTGCTCGCTCTTGTCGAAAACGGCCATCTTCGTGGCGCCATGCTGGACGTTTTTCCCGAAGAGCCCCTGCCGGTGCAGCACCCGCTCTGGCAAAACCCTCGGGTCATCGTGACACCACACGTGGCGGCGCCTACCGATGTCAACGCAGGCGCCCGACAGTTTGCCGCCGACATTCTGGCGTTGACGCGAGGCGAGCCCATCGAGACCGTTGACCTCTCCACGGGGTATTAAGGCATAGGCCGCATGCGTGCTGCACCTCACAAACAGGAGACGCCGTGTTTCGTTTTTTTCTGGTACTGACCGCCCTGATGGTGTCTAACGCACTGCAGGCCGAGGAGATTCATCCTTTCAAGGCCCAGTACCATCTCACGATGGATGGCTGGCCCAGTGCCGACATGACCCATCAGCTCGAGCATGATGGCGATGGCTGGCGCTCCACCATGCATGCCTCGATCAAGATCGCGACCGGCTATGAATACAGCCGCTTTCATGTCAGCCATGGCACCGAGGTATCGCCCTGGAGCTTTTACAGCCGCTATCGCCTGTTCGGCTTTGGCGATACCTACCGACTTGACGAGCATCAGCTGTCCAATCTGCCGGACCGTCAGGCAGCGCTGTTTGCGCTCAGCCGCCAGGCCTTTGATGCCCCATCGTGTCGCGGTCGACAGGCAACGCCCTGTACCTTTACCTACGTGGACCACAAAACGCGCGAGCACCACATGATCTGGCGGGTCATTGATGATCCCGAAATGACCGTGCCCCAGGGCCACTGGAAGACGCGCCATGTGGAGGCCTGGGACGAGGACAAACCCGACCGGCGCCTGCACTTTTATTTCACCTCGCGCAATCCGGGGCTTCTCGTGCAGACGGACTATTTCCGCGATGGCAAACTGAGTGCACGCCTGCAGCTGACAGGACTCGAGTCGCCATAGGGCCCGAGGCAGACTCTGATCATTTCCATACAACACGGACACCAGGGAGGGAACATGCTGGAACCGCACCTGACACTAACCATGGCGCTGGGGGAAGGTCCGCACTGGGACGTCGACCAGCAGCGCCTTCACTGGGTCGATATCCTGAGTGGCGAGCTTCATCAGCTCGATCCTGAAAACAATCAGCACCAGGTTCAGCGTTATGATGAACCGCTGGCCTACGCCGTTCCTGATGATCAGGGCGGCTATCTGGCCGCCTTTCGTTCAGGTCTGTGGCAGCTGGACAGCCAGGGACAAAAACAGCACCACCTGGTCGAAGGCCCTCAGAACCCGGAGATCAGCTGGTGCAACGACAGCCACTGCGATGCCCATGGCAGACTGTGGTTTGGCACCAAAAATGCCGAGGAAGCCCACCCCACCGGGGCGTTATTCAGCTATCAGGAGGCACTTACCTCGCATTTCGAGGGTGTGACCATCGCCAACGGCATCGCCATCAGCCCTGATCATCGCTGGCTCTATTTCAGCGACACGCCGACCCACAGGATTTATCGCTATCCGCTGGATATCGAGCAGGGCACGCTGGGCAAACCCGAGCTTTTCGCCGATACCCGAGCGCTGGCCCTGCCGGGCTCACCGGATGGTGCCGCCATTGATGAGGCCGGCCATTACTGGATCGCCATGTATGGCGGCGGGATCGTGGTGCACTTTGACGAGCGCGGCAACGTGGTGGACACCCTGCCGCTACTGGCCCCCAACCCCACCAAGGTCACCTTTGGCGACAGCGACCTGCGCACGCTCTATGTCACCTGTGCACGTCAGGGTCTGGAGCAGGCCACGCTGGATCAGTATCCCGATGCCGGCTCGCTCTTTTCTACCCGGGTAGATACCCCGGGGCTGCCCGGCCACCGCTATCGTCATACGCTCTGAGCCACATCGGCCCCGAGACAACATCGGCGCCTCGGGGCCGAACATGGAATGTGATATGTTGCCTCATGATGCAGCCGTCACCGAGAATCACATGAACGATACCGCCTCCAAAGACGTGCACCATGTGGCCGATCAACTGATCAAGGACATTCTTGACGGGCGATATCAGCCAGGCGATTTCATTCCCAAGGAACTGGATATCTGCCGGCATTTCGGTCTGAGCCGCAATGTGGTCCGTCGTCATCTGGGGGCGCTGGTCAACGGCGGTATCATCGAGCGCATTTCCGGCTACGGCTCTCGCGTACGCGAATTTTCGCAGTGGCACATTCTCGACCCTGCCGTCACGGACTGGATTACCCGCTTTGCCGGCCCGCATCTTGAAATTCAGCGCGAAATCCTGAGTTTTCGCCTGACGGTCGAACCCTGGGTGGCCATGATGGCCGCCAGCAGTGCCACGGCTCGGGATCTGGTGACCATCGAGGAAGCCTTTGAAGGCATGCGCCATCATCATCTCGATGAAGACACCACACAGCATGATCACTGTGACGTTTCCTTTCACGTCGCCATCTATTACGCCACCCACAATATTGTCTGGTCGCAGCTCTCCCACGTGTTGCGTCCCTCGATTCATCTGCTGGTGTCTCACAGCAATACCCGCACGCTCGACCCGGGCCACAGCCTTCAAAGCCATCGCCGGCTCATGGATGCCATCCGCATGCGCCAGCCCGATGAGGCCTATCACTCGGCAGTTGCCGTGTTAGAGGACACCGCTCGGGCACTGGGCGTCGATGTCCAGCCCGCCCCGATCCCGGCCCACCTGCCCATGAATATACCCCACCCCGGCTGAGCCGCTTCGCTGGCAATCTCTTTTGACCAACGCACGCTCGAAGCTTTCCAAAGTGTCGAAGCGTCGCGTCAGACAAAAAACTGACTGTGCAGATTCGCGCAGATTCTGCCTGTCTGGCCCGGTGCCTTTTAACGCCAAACGCTTTAACGCTAACCGCTTTGCCAGCCATTTCTTAAGCCTCGACCAAGGTCGAAGCGGCCAAAGTCTATGTTGAGCATTTCCGATAAATGTCCAACATACATCCCCTGTTATTGATTCCGTGTTTGTCACGCATGCAGTTTCATCCTTCGGGGTATGTCATGAAATCATCCACGACCGCGATATCGAGCAAACCGGGCCGCCGCACTGCGCGCCCGTCGATGTCGACCGTTTACATGATCGGCGGCGTTGCCGCGCTGGCAGGTCTTCTCTTTGGCATGGATATCGGCGTCATTTCCGGTGCCCTGCCCTTCATCGAGCACGATTTTGGCGTCAGCGACAGTCAGCAGGAAATTATCGTCAGCGTCATGATGCTGGGCGCGGCACTGGGCGCCTGCGTCAGCGGCACCCTGTCACGCAAAATGGGGCGCAAGCTGACGCTGACCGTCAGCGGCGTGGTCTTTGTTGCAGGAGCATTGTTCTCGGCGCTGGCCGTCTCACCGGACATGCTGATCGCCGCCCGTCTGGTGCTAGGCGTGGCCGTGGGCATTTCCTCCTATGTCGCGCCCATCTATCTATCCGAGATCGCCCCGGAGCATATTCGTGGCCGGCTGATCTCCTTTTACCAATTGATGATCATGGGCGGCATCTTGCTGGCCTACCTGACCAACACGCTTTTCAGCTATACGGGCAACTGGCGCGGCATGCTCGGAGTGATCGCCATTCCGGGCGTACTGTTGCTGATTGGCATGATCTTTCTGCCGCGAAGCCCGCGCTGGCTGGCAAGCGCTGGACGCTTTGACCAAGCGCGCAGCATATTGATGCGCCTACGAGGGGACGACCGTCAGGGCGTCGACGAAGAAATGTCGCGCATTCGCGAGAACCTCAAGGTCGGGGAATCAGGCTGGAAGCTTTTCAAGCACAATACCAACTTTCGGCGTTCGACCGGGCTGGGCATCACGTTGCAATTCATGCAGCAATTCACCGGTGCCAATGTCATTTTGTATTACGCCCCGCGAATTCTGGAGATGGCAGGCTTTGACAGCGCCAGTGAATAGCTCTGGGGGACGGTGGTGATCGGGCTTGTCATGACGCTTGCCACCCTGATTGCCGTGGGACTGGTTGACCGCGCCGGTCGCAAGCCGCTGCTCTATACCGGCTTTACCATCATGGGTCTTTGCATGCTGGCGCTTGGCATACTCTTTGAATATGGTCTCAAGGGCGCGACGACCCAGTATCTGGCGCTGGCTCTGCTGGGTACCTTCGTGGTCAGCTACGCCATGTCGGCGGCACCAATGGTCTGGATCCTGTGCTCTGAGATTCAGCCGCTCAAGGGACGTGACTTTGGGGTGGCCTGCTCCACGGTCACCAACTGGGTGGCCAACATGATCATTGGCGCCACCTTTTTGACCCTGATCAATGTGTTGGGCAATGCGATCACCTTCTGGCTCTATGCCGCGCTCAACTTTGCCTTTATTGCGGTCACACTGGTGCTGGTTCCCGAAACCCGGGGCGTGTCGCTTGAGCGAATCGAACAGGCGCTGATGGTCGGGCGGCGGCTGCGACATATTGGTGAACAGTCACGCAGCTGACCGGGAGCGTCCGGGTCGGGGGTCGTCATCGCCTGACTCGCGACGGCTGCCGGTTCTATACTGCTCAGCGACACCCTGCGACAAACCGCTTTTGTCGCCCACCGCCGACCGTGGAGTGATTCATGCCCTTGCACTGTGAAAGCGACCAGATCGGTCAACACGATGATGGCACCCCCTTTGAGCAGTTCAGGCTGCGCAACAGCGCCGGCATGCAGGTGGATATTCTTGATTACGGCGCCACCCTTCAGGCCGTGCGCGTCCCGGATCGAGATACCGGCGCGTTGATCAACCTGATCCTTGGATTTGCCGACCCGGCACAGTACCTGAAGCCGCATCCCTACTTCGGTGCGCTGGTCGGGCGCTATGCCAATCGTATCGGACAGGCGCGTTTCGAACTCGACGGTCAGACGTTTCAAATCCCGCCCAACGAGGGGCCGAACGCATTACATGGCGGGCCGAAAGGCTTGAGCTTTCAGCGTTTTGAAGGCCGGCTGTTTGAAGAGGCAGATCGAGTTGGTGTGAGCCTGACCTGCCTCTCACCCGATGGTGACATGGGGTTTCCGGGCGAGCTGGAAGTGACGGTGCATTACAGCCTTGATGAGGACAATCGGCTCATCATCGATTATGAGGCGCAAAGCTCAAAACCAACCGTCATCAGCCTGACCAACCATGCCTATTTCAATCTGCGCGGCAGCGGTGATGTGCGAGACCATCAGCTCGAATGTTCGGCCGACCACTACCTCGTGCTCGACGAGTCATCGATTCCGACCGGTACGATCGCGTCAGTCGACAACACCCCCTATGACTTCCGTACGCCTGATACCCCGCGCGCACGCGAGCAGATAGCGTGCGAGCAGCTAAGACGCGCCGGCGGTCACGATGTCGCGCTGGTGCTGGCTCAAGCGTCCCTCGCAGGCCCGCTTGCAACGGTAACCGAGCCACGCAGTGGCCGGCGCCTGGAGATCTTTACCGATCAACCTTCCCTGCAGATCTATACCGGCATCGGTCTGGATGGCACCCTGGACGATCACGAGGGACGCCCGATCGAAGCCTTTGGCGGACTGGCGCTGGAGGCACAGCAGTTTCCGGACGCGCCACACCATGATCATTTCCCCTCGACCCGGCTCGATCCGGGCGAGCGTTATCGTCAGCACACCTGCTATCGCCTGACGTTTTAATCCCGGGCCGGGCAGCCATCAATGGGACCCGCCCCCTTCAGGAAAGAGACACCGTATGACCACCATTGCCATTGCCGGTTTCGGCAAGATAGCCAGAGACCAGCACCTGCCGGCCCTGCGTGAGAACCGCAACTTCGAGCTGACCGCCATTGCCAGTCGCAATGCCACGCTTGAAGGCGTCGACAACCATCCGGACCTTGAATCACTGCTCGCCGCCGTACCGGCGCTGGACGCCGTGGCGCTGTGCACCCCGCCCCAGGTGCGCTACACCCAGGCCGTGGCGACCATCGAGGCCGGCAAGCATGTGCTGCTGGAAAAACCGCCGGGGGTGAGCCTCAGCGAAGTCGAGGACCTCATTCGCCGGGCTGAACAAAAGGGCGTCACGCTCTTTGCCACCTGGCATGCCCGGGAGGCCGCCGGGGTGGAGAAGGCGCGCGAGTGGCTGTCAACGCGACGTGTCACTGCCGTTGACATTCAGTGGCGCGAGGACGTGCGCCAGTGGCATCCCGGTCAGCAATGGGTGTGGGAACCGGGTGGACTGGGCGTCTTCGACCCCGGCATCAACGCGCTCTCGATTGTCACCCGGATTCTGCCCGAGGCCTTTTTCCTGCGCGAGGCCACGCTTGAGGTACCGGAAAACTGTCAGTCGCCGATTGGTGCGACGCTTGAATTTACCGACGTCAACGACACGCCCATTCATGCCGATTTCGACTGGCGCCAGACCGGTCCCCAGACCTGGCAGATCACGGTCGAGACCGAAGACGGCAAACTGGTGCTCGACAGTGGCGGCAGTCAGTTGAGCATTGACGGCGAGCGCATCATCGACGGCGAGGATATCGAGTATGCAGGCCTCTACCAGCGCTTTGCCGAGCTGATCCGAGCGGGTCGCAGTGATGTTGACGTGGCACCCTTTCGTCACGTGGCAGATGCCTTCCTGCTGGGGCGTCGCCAGAGCGTTGAGCCCTTCATCGAGTGATCAAGGCCGCCATGGCCGGGCAGTAATGATCGACTGGAAATGACAGGGGCCCCGGCTGCGAGGATGCAGCCGGGGCCCCTTTTTCAACATTCAGCCCATGACCGTCAGTCGAGTGCTTCGAGCTCGCTGACGCACTGATCGATCACGTTATCAAAGGATTTTGAGATATCGATGCTGATGGCCTCATCGGGGCCCGGCGTCTGCAGCGTATCAAACTGGGTGCGCAGCATTTGCGGCGAGAAGAAGTGCTGCCGCTCTTCCATGCGCTGCAGGATGGTGTCGTAATCGCCATCCAGAAAGAGAATAATCAGCTCCGGGTCACCCTGACGCAGGATATCGCGATAGGACCTCTTGAGGCCTGAACAACCGATCATGACGCTCTCATCGGCTCGGCGATGCTGTGCAAAAAGCTCCGCCAGCGCTTCCAGCCAGCCCTGGCGATCCTTATCGGTCAACGCCTCACCGTGGGTCATCTTTTCGATGTTTTCCGGCGGATGATACTGATCGCCGTCGATATACTCACACCCTGTTCTTTCGGCCACGGCTTCACCAATGGTCGATTTGCCGGAGCCGGAGACCCCCATGATCAAAATGCGTCGTGATTGCCGATGACGCTGATCGAACTGTTTTACCATGTCGGGGCTCTCTTGTTGCGGAGTAAGGCCATCATTGTGCGTACCGAGACAACATTCTTGCAAAGGCATCATGGGGTTACAACCGAACCATGGTCACGGGGCAACTTTCGCACATAAGACCTTGGTCTAAATTTTGCAGCAACAGCACTTTCATGCTTTTTCCATGAATGGCGCCACTTTCAAAGTGGTAGACGCGCTAACATGATGTTTTTCATCGATGAGGGCGTCATGTTCACTCGTCTGGGTCTGAAGCTTTTCGGGGCTATCCTGCTGGTCAATATGTTGCTGGGCGCAATGGTTTTTTTTGTAGCCGCGCGGAGTATTGATGATGATTTTCTGGATTATCTGCGCCGCGCTCAGAAAGAGCGCATCGACACCCTGAGCGACACGCTCGTCGAAGGCTATGCCCTTCACGGCAGCTGGGCCTGGCTTGGCGACAATCGCGGTGCATGGCGTGACGTATTGCGTCTGACGCTGGCCCCACGCGACCGCCGTCATGAAGCACCGGGCATCTCCATGCAGGAGCCGCCTGGACGTAGGTCAGGCGGGCCGTCATCGGACCTCCCCCGCGCGATGGTCGACCCGCGCCAGTTCGTGCTGCTGGATGCACAGGGCCAGCCGGTCATTGGCGGCGTTCATCAACCCCGTAATGACATGAACTACCAGGCACTGATACTGGATGGCACGACCATCGGACAGCTTGGTTATCGCGCGCCGGATGGATTGATCTCCTCGATTGATCAGGTCTTTTTGCATCGACAGCTGCGAAATCTTGGCATCATCACCGGCGTCATGCTTTTGACCTCACTGCTACTGGCGGGCGGGCTTGCCTGGTGGCTGGGCCGACGCACGCGCGATATGGCGCTGGCAACGCGCGCCATTGCCCATGGTGATTACAGTATTCGCCTGCGTATGCGCGGACGCGATGAACTCTCGCTGCTGTCTGAAGATATCAATGCCCTCGCCCAAAGCCTTGAGCACAATCGTCAATCGCGCCAGCAGTGGGTGGCAGATATCGCTCACGAGCTGCGAACGCCACTGGCCATTTTGAAAGGTGAAATTGAAGCGATGCAGGATGGCGTCAGGGCGCTGGATGGCAAAAGCCTTCAGTCACTAAGCCAGGAAGTCGTCCATCTCAACCGCCTGATCGAGGACCTGCGTCTTCTGGCCCAGTCCGATGCGCGCACACTCGAGGCGCCGCTGGATCGACTGGATCTAGGCACGCACCTTCAGCGCCAGCTTGAAGAAAGCCGCGAGTGGCTCGGTGAAGGGAGCATCGAGCTTGTCGTCAGCATTGCCCCGGGCCTTTTGATTCAGGGGTCCGCCCATCGCCTGCGCCAGCTCTGGCACAACCTTTTAAGCAATACACGCGCCTATACGGACGCCCCGGGCAGACTTCAGGTCACGCTTTTGCGTCAGGGCAATGAAGCCGTCGTGATCTGGGAAGACAGCGCCCCTGGCGTAGCGCCAGCCGAGCAACACCGGCTGACCGAGCGGCTTTTCAGGGTCGAGGCGTCACGCAGCCGCCGCCACGGGGGTAGCGGACTGGGCCTTTCGATTGCCAGCGCCCTGATACATCTTCACGGGGCACGCATGACACCACAGGACTCGCCATTGGGTGGCCTGTGCTGGCGCATTGTCTTTGCACTCGATGGCCGCAGCCCTCATACCGGCATCGATTACACGCGTCGCGTCGATCATCCTGATAAGAGAACGCCGCCATGAATGACCACGTGCTGATCGTTGAAGATGAAACCAAGATTGCCGTTCTGCTGTGCGACTACCTGAGCAACAGCGGCTTTACGCCCCGCTGTCTTGAGCGTGGTGATCAGGTCATCGACTGGCTGGAGGCGCAGGCGCCGGAGGGCCTGCCTTCGATGGTGTTGCTGGATGTGATGCTGCCGGGGCTTGATGGACTGACGCTGTGTCGACGGCTGCGCGAGCGCTGGCCCCATATGGCCATCATCATGCTGACAGCCCGGGTCGAGGAAGTTGATCGCCTGCTGGGGCTTGAACTGGGGGCCGATGACTATATCTGCAAACCCTTTTCGCCGCGGGAAGTGATCGCCCGCATCCGCACGGTTTTGCGGCGCACCCATCCTGTCACCTCCACTGCCAGTGCCGACACGCCCGCCTCCTCACCCCTGATTCTGGATCGCGAAGGCTGGCGCGCGCTGGCCGATGGTAACGACCCGGGTCTGACGGCCGTCGAATTCCAGCTGCTGGAAGTCATGTTCGATGCCCCCGGGCGCATCTTTTCCCGCGAGCAGCTGATGGATCACATGTATCGCGACCACCGCATCGTTTCAGAGCGCACCGTGGACTCCCACATCAAAAAACTTAGAAAAAAGCTTGCCGATATCTGGCCCGAGAGAGAGGTCATTCACTCGGTTTACGGCGTGGGTTACAAGTATGAACCGCTGCGCTGAGCGCTGCCCCTCACCCGATGGTGTCACTGTTTCCTCCTGCATGTTTCTCCCCATTGCGTGCACATTTGTTGCACAAATCATGGCGATACTGGCGTCAGACCCAATCAGGAGGTGTTGTCATGAAAGGATGGATGCTCGTCACCAGTGCCACAATCGCGCTTTCGGCCTCACTCTCGGCCAGTGCCACAACGCTTGATCAAAAAACGCAGCCCTCTTTTGCACGCCAGGCCATTTATCAAAGCTGGTCGCTGAATGATCAACAAAAGGATCAACTGAGCCAGGAAAACAAGGCTTTCCATGCGCGCCTTGAAACGCTTGAAAATCAAACATTCGACAACACTCGGGCACGTCATGATGCCATGAAGGCAATCGTTCAAGAGCATCGGAAAGCCCTCGCCCGCGTACTTGATGACAAACAGCTTCGAGTGCTTGAAGGCCTGAACCAGCGCGCGGTTGTCATTCACGCCCGAGGGGCACTAAGGACAGCGCTTTTTGATAGCTGGAAGCTGGATGATGCTCAGAAAAAGGCCATTCAGGACGCGCAGCATCAAATGAGACAGGACATTGCTGCCCTGCATCATGACCAGAGCGCCACAGGCGGCCGGGAAGAGCGACGCGCAAACATGGAAAAAATTCGTGCTCAACAGCACGCACGTCTTTCAAGGGTATTGAGTGCCGAGCAGATCCGGGTACTCGAGATGATGCGTCATGAAGAGCTGCGCGGCCCGAAGAGCAAGGCGCCCATCGATGTCCGCCGCGCTCTGGTGCAAAGCTGGCATCTTGACGCGTCACAGCTTGATGCCATGAAGGCAGCAGCCGGCGAACTGCATCAGAAAATGGCCCGGATTCAGGATGATGCCACGCCGAAAGACGGCCAGCGCCGCCAGCAGATGATCGAGGCCCGCACGGACTTTCATCATTCTCTGGAGGACATTCTGAGCCCGGATCAGCTAACGGCTCTGGAGAGCATCAGCCCTCGTCACGGCAGCGCTATGGGGCCGCGCCATCATGGCGCCGAACAAAACGCTGCCTCGAAACCCGATCAGAGCTGATCCACATCACAATCATGGCCACACCCCGCGCTGGCGGGGTGTTTTTCATGGCTACCCGCGATCGCGCTGATATCCCATCCGGCTGGCCACCTGACGAAAGGCGTCCATGTCCTGCTGACTGAAAAAACACAGCGTTGCGGTCAGATCACCATGGGGCAATTTCTCCGCCATGACCGTCAGCACGATTTCGCTGGCCTGATCAAACGGATAGCCATAAACACCGGTGGATATGGCCGGAAAGGCGATAGTGCGCAGCCCCTGCTGTTCGGCCAGTGCCAGGGATTTTCGATAGCAGCTTGCCAGTTGCTCCGACTTGTCGATCGTTTTGGCATACACCGGCCCCACGGTGTGAATGACATGGTGTGCCGGCAGGTTGAACCCGGGCGTTAAAGCCACCTCTCCATCCGGCAATCCGTCCGGCCACTGCTCGCGCCGCAGGGTCTGACAGGCCGTCTTGAGTTCAGGACCGGCCGCTCGATGAATGGCACCATCCACCCCGCCGCCTCCCATCAGGGAATGGTTGGCCGCATTGACGATGGCATCCACCTCCAGAGTCGTGATGTCACCCTGGATCACCCGTAATTTGCCGCTCATCCAGCTCATGGCCGTGGTCATGGCGTCTCTCCAGCAGTCTTCAGTGAAACCGATCTTCAGTATGGTTGATGCCTGCCCTTTCCGGACGCATCGCACCCCCTGCCATGGTCCAGGGCTGCAACCAGTCTTGGGACCTCCGGTTGAAGGCCTCCCATAAAGCATGTATTTTAATTGAACAACCAATTAATAAAAATTGGATCAGCGCCCTCGTGATCCGGCCATAGTCGGGTCACGAGGGCGACGTTCATGAATCATTCATTACCGCATCACCACCAGGGAGAATCCTTCGATGAGCGTCAGCCCCATTGATACCCCCGAACAGGCCCGGGATGGTCTAAATCCGATCGTCTTTTACGGCTCCGCACTCGGCATCGTGCTGTTTTCCCTCTGGGGAATGTTTTTCACCGACACCGCCAACACCGTTATTTTTGCCGCCCTTGAGTGGATCAGTAACACCTTTGGCTGGTACTACTTTCTGGCGGCGACCCTGTATCTGGGGTTCGTGATTTTCGTGGCCGCCTCTCGCTTTGGCAGTATCCGACTGGGCCCCGATCATTCACGCCCGGAATTCAGCCTGGGGTCATGGGCGGCCATGCTCTTCGCTGCCGGTATCGGTATCGACCTGCTGTTTTTCTGCGTGGCCGAGCCGGTCACCCAGTTTCTGGCGCCACCGGTCGGTGAAGGCGGCACGCTGGAAGCCGCTCGTCAGGCCACGGTCTGGGGCATGTTTCACTACGGGATTACCGGCTGGGGCATGTATGCCCTGATGGGGATGGCGCTGGCCTACTTCAGCTACCGCTACAATCTACCTCTGACCATCCGCAGTGCGCTCTATCCACTGTTTGGCCGGCGTGTGGAAGGCCCCATAGGGCATACGGTGGATATTGCTGCCGTCATCGGAACCGTGTTCGGCATTGCCACCAGCCTGGGCATCGGTGTGGTGCAGCTCAATTACGGCCTGACCTATCTGTTCGATCTGCCCCAGAACCTGTTTGTACAGGGGTCGCTGATTGCGCTGTCAGTCATTCTGGCCACCATTTCGGTGGTTTCCGGGGTCGACAAGGGCATTCGCCGCATTTCCGAGTTCAACGTGATTCTGGCGGTGGTACTGCTGCTTTATGTGCTGCTGGCCGGTGATACGGTCTTTTTGCTCAATGCCCTGGTGCTCAATGTCGGTGACTACGTCAATCGCTTCATGGGCATGACGCTCAATACCTTCGCCTTCGATCGTCCAACCGACTGGCTCAATACCTGGACGCTTTTTTTCTGGGCCTGGTGGGTGGCCTGGGCACCCTTTGTGGGTCTTTTTCTGGCACGGATTTCCCGAGGCCGCACCATCCGTGAGTTTGTAGTCGGCACCCTGACCATTCCCTTTATCTTTACCCTGATGTGGATCTCGATTTTCGGTAACAGCGCGATCGAAAGCATTCTCAATGGCGCCACCGAGTTCGGCCAGATTGCGATGGAAAGCCCCGAGCAATCCATTTACGGGTTGCTCGAGCAGTACCCGGGTGTCCTCTGGACCGCATCTCTGGCCACCCTGCTGGGCATGCTCTTCTATGTTACCTCGGCCGATTCCGGTGCCCTGGTGCTGGGAAATTTCACCTCGCGCCTTTCAAGCGTGCACCATGACGCCCCGACCTGGCTGCGAGTCTTCTGGTCCGTGGTCATTGGTCTTCTGACCCTGGCCCTGCTGATGGCCGGCGGTGTTTCGGCGCTGCAGGGCATGGTGGTCATCATGGGTCTACCCTTTTCGTTCGTGATCTTTTTTGTCATGGCCGGCCTCTACCGCTCGTTCAAAAGCGAGGCCTTCAAGGAGGACAGCCATCGCGCCAGTCTGGCCGGACGGCTGTCGAGTCGTACCGGGGCAGGCGGTGAGCGTGGCACGCGACACTGGCGCCAGCGCCTCAATCGCGCCATGCACTTCCCCAGCCAGCGCCAGGCCGGCATCTTTATCAATGAAACGGCCCGGCCGGCCATGGAGGCCGTGGCACAGGAGCTTTCCGAGCAGGGGCTCGAGGCGGAAGTCATCAAGGCCGAAGGCAACGAGCTGCATCTTGAGCTCAATGTCGTGCTGGGCAACGAGCAGAACTTTACCTATCAGATCTGGCCACGCGCCTTTGCGATGCCCTCATTTGCCAGAAGAGCCAGTGAGCCCCGCTCGCGCTACTACCGCCTTGAGGTCTATCTGCTGGAAGGCAGCCAGGGCTACAACCTGATCGGTTTCAGTCGTGAGCAGGTGATCAACGATATCCTCGATCAATACGAGCATCATTTGCAGTTTTTACACATGGCGCGCGAAGCCCCCGGTCACGGCGCCAACATTCCGGATGATCCGACCATGCCACCGGCTCCCTGAGCGGTCATCACTCCCCTTCAAAGCGCCGCCCTTTTGGGCGGCGTTTTCGATCCTCCCCTTTGAATAGGCCATCCCTATAGTTGCCATAGCATCAAGTAAACCCGCTGCCGGCCGTAATGGCAGGTGTTTATCGCCTCCTATCAAGCAGATTTCATGGTACACAAACATGTTTAAAAGATTCGCTCGAGGCAAGGAAGCCTGGCTGGTACGTACCAGCAGCGAAAGGCTGGCGCAGGATGCTGCCCAGCTTCGAGACGCTGCCTTCATCGTGGGATTCGTCTCTGCAGCCGTCGACATGGACCGTGTACAACGCACGCTTGCCACTCTGGCGCCACAGGCAGAACTGGCCCTGAGCCTGACCGCTGGCGAGCTTTGCAGCCTCAGCGGAGAACCGCTGTATCTGCCGGCAGGTGGAGACACTATCGTATTGCAGGGCTGGAGCAAGGTGCTGGTCGAAGCCGTCCACGTGGTACGTGTGCCGCTGTACTGCGAGGACCTGCGCGCAGGTCAGCCACTGATCGACATGGAAGAGCGCGTGCGAAGGATTCGCCAGTCGCTTGACCGGATGAAACTGCCCTTCGTGCTGGATCACCGCGACACGGTGGCCATCACGCTGGTAGACGGCCTCTCCAACAGCGAAAACTTTCTGATGCGCGCCATCTATGAAAGCGCCCGCTTTCCGCTGGTCTTCATTGGCGGCTCATCCGGCGGCCCGCTGGATTTTTCACACACGCTTTTAGGCGACAGGAGCGGTACCTTTGACAGCCATGCACTGATTGCCTTCGTAAAAATCCGAAAGCCCTATCGCTACTCCATCTTCAAGACGCAGAACTTCAAGTCGACCGGCACCTCGTTCATTGCCGGTGAATGCCGACCGGAACTTCGAACACTGCACAGCGTCATCGATGGTAAAAGTGGTCGGCTGGTCGATTTCATCAGCGCGCTGTGTCGTCATTTCGATTGTGATGAAAAGCACCTGGAGGAACAGCTCAAGCGCTACACCTTTGCCATTCGCATCAATGGCGAACTCTTTGTACGCTCGATTCTTAAATTCGATTTCAGCAAGCGCCAGGCGCATTTTGCCTGCGACATCTCCTGTGGTGATGTTCTGGAACTGGTGGAATCCCAGCATTTCAGCGCACGCACGGCCGAAGACTTTTCCCGTCATCATCAGGGCAAGGGCAAGCTGATCGCAGGACTTCTCAATGACTGCATCCTGCGCCGGCTCAACAATGCCGATGAACTCGGCCGGGTGGATGCCTTTGAAGGGTTGCCGGTCGGCGGTTTTTCAACCTTTGGAGAACTGTTGGGGGTTAACGTCAACCAGACCCTGTCGATGCTTTTGATCTATCGTCCGGCACCCGGGTTCAGCGATGACTATGTCGATCTTTTCCCGATTCGCTATGCCAGCTTCCTGACCTACTTCAAGGAAGCAGAGATCAAGCGGTTGCAGATGATGAACACCATGAAATCGCAGCTGATCAACAGTCTCGAGGATTATCGGCGCTTTACCGAAACGGTCATGGCGGACTTTCCTCGCCTGCAGTCCTCCATGGGCACCTTTACGACCATGATCGAGGACGTCACGGGACTGGTAACACAGTTCTCGAGCGATATGGGAGAAAGCAGCCG
Source organism: Kushneria marisflavi (assembly GCF_002157205.1). NCBI lineage: Bacteria > Pseudomonadati > Pseudomonadota > Gammaproteobacteria > Oceanospirillales > Halomonadaceae > Kushneria > Kushneria marisflavi. The sequence continues at coordinate 866,849 of NZ_CP021358.1, forward strand.
AACCACCAGCGATCTCGGTGCAAGAATCGGCGAGCTCAACGATAGCGCCCTTCAGGCCAGAACCCTTCTGACCACCATTGGCGCCATTGCCCAGCAAACCAATCTGCTGGCACTCAATGCCGCCGTCGAGGCCGCCCGTGCCGGTGAACAGGGCCGGGGCTTTGCGGTCGTGGCCGCAGAGGTCCGCTCGCTGGCCGGACGCACCCAGGAAAGTCTTGATCAGATCAGCAAGGTCATCGCCAGCGTTCAGGGCTCGGTGGAGTCCGTCAACGCGCGACTCGAAGCCATGACGCAAATGGTCTCGGCCTTTTCAAGACAGGGGCTTCAGCTACAGACCACCATTGACGCCTCGAGATCACAGGCGGCGCATTCAAGCAGCGATCTGGCGCGCATGCTGACCAGCACCGCAAAAATTCACGAACGCATGCAGGAGGATGCCCGCCATCTCGAAGAGATCATCCGCCTGAGCCAGTACGCCGAAGGCCAGCACGCCTGATCAGCCCCGAATCAAAAAGGGCCGCCCCACCGGGCGGCCCTTTTCATTGCGTGACATCATTCATGCACTGCCCTGACCATCGGCGTTTTCAGCGCGCAGGCTGGCGACGCAGTCGCGGGCTTGCCCACTCACCAACGATCACGAACAACACCAGCGCCGCCACGCCCCAGGGCCACTGCGTGGACACGTCAAGGGTCATGACGCCGAGCGCATCGATGAAAATCACCACGATCGCCAGCGGGCATACATAGCGGATCATGAACAACCACAGGGCATGACCAATGGCAGGAAGGCCCAGCTCATCGCGCAGCAGCCGATCCTTGAGCACGAAGCCTGCCAGCAGCGCCAGTCCGAGCCCGCCCAGCGGCATCATGAACCGCGAGGTCAGATAGTCCAGCCAGTCAAAGATGGTGCGCCCACCGAGCGTCCAGTCCGCGCCGAGATTGAAGGACAGCATCGCCAGCGTGCTGACCAGCCACAGCACAATGCCCGTCCCCCAGGCCGCACGATTGCGCACCATGCCATGGCTTTCTACCAGCCAGGCGATGGTGGCCTCGATCATCGAGATGGCAGAGGTGAGCGCGGCCATGGTCAGCATCACGAAAAAGATGACCTCCAGCAGCGTGCCCATGGGCATCTGGGCAAAGGCCAGCGGCAGACTCATGAAGATCAGCCCCGGGCCGCTGGCCGGATCCATGCCGTTGGCGAAAATGACCGGGAAGATGGCAAGGCCCGCCATCAGCGCCACCAGGGTGTCACAGATCGCCACCGTAAAGGTCGTGCGCGCAATGGAAGCGCCGGCCGGCAGATAGGCGCCGTATGCCATGATGGCGCCGGCCGCCAGTGACAGGGTGAAAAAGGCATGCCCCATCGCGGCCAGCAGCCCTTCGCCGGAGAGCTGGCCGAATTCGAAGGCAAACATGAAGTGGACGGCCTTGCCGAAACCGCCGGAAAACACGCCAAAGCCGATCAGAATGGCCAGCATGATCACCATGCCCGGCATCATCCAGCGCACACTGCGCTCAATGCCTTCCTGAACGCCCTTGCCAACGATCAGCATGGTGATCAGCGTCACCAGCGTGCTCCAGAAGCCAAGATTAAGCGGGCTTGAGTTATTGTCTTCAAAGATCGCCGCCATGCCCTCGACGCTGTCGGCGACCAGTCCACCGGTAAGCGCCTTCCAGAGATAGGAGAGCGACCAGCCGGCCACCACCACGTAAAAACTCAGAATCATGAAGCCGCAGATCATCGACATCCAGCCCAGGATGGACCATCCAGCACCACCGCCGGATTCTGCCACCACGCGCTTGACGGCCTCGACCGGACTGCCACGACCGCGTCGACCAAAGGCGATTTCAGTCATCATCAGGGGCACCCCGATGGCAGCAATGCACAGCAGATAGACAAGCACAAAGGCGCCGCCGCCATACTCACCGGTCATGTAGGGGAATTTCCAGATGTTGCCAAGCCCTACGGCGGAGCCTGTTGCGGCCAGCACGAATCCCCAGCGCCCGGCCCAGAGCACACCACCGGTGCCATTATTTGTTGTCATGTGCATCCCTATCGGTTGTCGGCCTTGCTCGGCCCTCTTGTCGATCAGAGGCGCATTGTAATGGTCTCGCCCCTCTTTTGGCCCGAACCTGCCACGATTTTCATGTGAGATTCATAAAAAAAGGGCCCTTTCGGGCCCCTGGTTCATCCTTGCCAGCGAATGCACCGGCTCAGGCAGAAGCCCCCTCCGGTACTTCAAGCTTTTGCTGAGACGGCTTGAGCACTGCATATGCCACCCCGATGAAGAGCGAGCCCACGGCAATCGAGAGCAGATACAGCAGCGCCTGATTGACCGCCCCCGGAATCAGCAGCACGAACAGCCCGCCATGGGGCGCCATCAGCTTGATCTGGAAATACATCGACAGTGCCCCGGTGATGGCGCCGCCCACGATGGAGATCGGGATAACGCGCAGCGGGTCCTTGGCGGCAAAGGGAATGGCGCCTTCACTGATAAAGCACAACCCCAGCACAAAGGCCGCCTTGCCACCGTCACGCTCGGTGTCGGCAAACTTCGAACGGGCCAGAAAGCTGGCAATCCCCATACCGATCGCCGGTACCATGCCGGCCGCCATGATCGCTGCCATCGGTGCATAGGTCTGGGTCGACAACAGCCCGACGCCAAAGGTATAAGCCGCCTTGTTGATCGGCCCGCCCAGGTCCACGCACATCATCGCGCCCAGCAGCAGCCCAAGCAAAATGGCGTTGGTCGACCCCATGTTGTTGAGGAAGTCGGTCAGCGCCGAAAGCATGCCGGCAACCGGTGTGCCGACCAGATAGATCATGACCAGACCGGTTACCAGGCTTGCCAGCAACGGAATGACCAGAATCGGCTTGAGCGATTCAACACTGGCCGGCAGCTTCAGTTTCGTGGCAATCAGCTTTGCGGTGTAGCCGGCCAGGAAACCGGCAATGATCCCGCCAATAAAGCCGGCGCCCAGCGTACTGGCCAGCATCCCACCGATCATCCCCGGCGCAATCCCCGGCCGGTCGGCGATCGAGTAGGCAATATAGCCCGCCAGCACCGGCACCATCAGGGCAAAGGCCGTGCCCCCACCAATCTGCATCAGCGCGGCGGCAAGCGTCCCCTCTTCCTTGAACGCCTCAATGCCGAATACAAAGGAGAGCGCAATACACAGGCCGCCGGCCACCACCATCGGCAGCATGAAGGAGACGCCGGTCAGCAGGTGCTTGTAGACGCCCCGCTCCTTGATGCTCTTCTTGCGCTCGCCACCCGCCGGCGCACTGCCTTCGCTTTCCACCGATGCATTGGCGAGTGCGTCATTGATGGTCTGCTGGGACTTCTTCAGCGCCGTGCCGGTCGAGGTGCGATAGACCGGTTTGCCGGCAAAGCGCTCGTCATCGACCTCAATGTCGCAGGCCAGCAGCACGATGTCGGCATTGGCAATCTCGTCATCAGTGAGCTGATTCTGCGCACCTACCGACCCCTGTGTCTCAACCTTGATCTGATGGCCCAGTGCACGCCCGGCTTCGGCCAGCGCCTCGGCGGCCATGAAGGTGTGGGCGACACCGGTCGGACAGGCCGTTACGGCCACAATACGTTTGGATGTGCGATCATCCGGCGTGGCACTGCTCTCCTCCGGAAGATCATCTGCGCCCTGCCAGGGACTGGCCTGCTCCCGGGCACGGCTCAAAAAGCCATCAGGGTCCGGCAGTGCCGCCTCGAGCCGTTCGCGATAAAGGAGCTTGCCGGTAAACCGGGACAGAGTGATCGGCCGGCTGGCCGCCACCACTACCAGATCGGCGGCAGCAATCTGCGCCTCATCAAGCGTTGATGCGTCGAACTGGCCCTGCATTTCGACCGCTGACTGCCAGCCCAGCCGCTGGGCGGCCTGCTCGAGCCGGCGCGCTGCCAGATAGGTCGTCGCCGTGCCGCTGGGGCAGGCCGTGACGATAACAATATTCATGCAAACCACTCCTGTGCCAGTGCCAACCACTGGTCGCCGTGCTGACCGCGCCTGTCATCAGCAGGCAGGTCAAAAGAAATTCGGGACGTTGTCATATCGTTAACCCCTCCACGCGGACCGCATCGCACAAGGCGGCAAAGTCCTCGACATCCGAGCGACCCACACCGACCCGACGCACGGCATCCGCCGACAGGGCCGTGGCAAAGCGCAGCGTTTTTTCGCGCGGCCAGCCTTCAAGTACCCCATGCAGCGTCCCGGCCAGCAGCGTATCGCCGGCACACACGGTACTGACGATGTCGACCCGGGGCGGACGAGCGCGCAGCGAACCACCTTCAAACAGCCATACCACGCCATCAGCGCCCAGCGACAAAAGCACGTTGTCGATACCGCCCTGCTGCAGTTCGCGAGCCGCTGCCAGAAGTGCTGCCTCATCCGGCAGAGGCCGCCCAACACATTCGGCAAGTTCATGGTCGTTGGGCTTGACCAGCGAGGGACAGGCCCGCGCGCCCTGAACCAGCGCCTCACCGCTACTGTCCAACCACACCGGCAACCCCTGCGTACGCAGCCGACCGATCAGTGCTGCCAGCCATTCGGGCGCAATGCCCGGCGGTAGACTGCCCGAGATCACCACGGCATCAATGCTGGCCGCACCGGCCTCGATATCATCAAGAAGACGCGTCATGGCCGCTTCATCGACGCGTGCACCCGGCCCGTTGATGTCGGTGATCCTACCGTCAGCTTCGGAAAGCTTGGCATTGACCCGGGTTTCTCCCGCGACCCGAATGAAGCGATCCTCCACGCCCCATTCCACGAAAGCCCGTTCAAACGGCCCCTGGTTATCACGCCCCAGAAATCCGCTCGCCAGTACCTGATGATCATGACGTGCCAGCACACAGGCCACGTTATTGCCCTTGCCGGCCGCGGTCAGTGAACTCTCCTCGGAGCGATTGACACTGCCAGGCGACAGGGTAGACAGCCGAATGGAGAGGTCCAGCGCCGGGTTGAGGGTCAGCGTCAGTACACGGCTCATGCCAGGGACTCCAGCATGGCACGCACGTCAGCCGCCGTCGGGCAGGCCAGCGCGCGCTGTGCCAGCGCCCGACTCTCATCCAGGTTCAGACTGCGAATACGCTGCTTGACCAGCGGAATCTGACGGCTGGAGACCGATAGCTCATCGACACCCAGCCCCATCAGCACGCCGATCGCCTGTGGATCGCTGCCCAGCTCACCACAGACCCCGACCCAGCGCCCTTTGGCGTGAGCGGCATCCACTGTCATCTGGATCAGGCGCAGTACTGCCGGATGCAGACCATCGGCCTGGGCCGACAGACGGGAATGGCCACGATCGATCGCCAGGGTGTACTGGGTCAGATCGTTGGTGCCGATCGAGAAGAAATCGACATGCTCAGCCAGACTCGGCGCCAGCAGCGCACAGGACGGGATCTCGATCATCACGCCCAGCTGAACATCGCTGGCCTGTACCTCGGCCTGAACACGATCAAAGATCGCCTTGCCGGCGTGAAACTCCTCCACATCCTTGACCATCGGGAACATGATGCGCAGCGGGCGATCACCGGCTGCCATCAAAAGTGCCCGAATCTGGGTTTCGAGTACGTCCGGACGGGTCAGCGCCAGACGAATGCCTCGCAGGCCCAGAAAGGGGTTGTCTTCTGCCGGTACCGGCCAGTAGTCCAGCGGCTTGTCGCCACCCACATCCAGCGTACGTGCCACCAGCGCACGATCGGCCCCCAGGGCATCAAAGGCCTGACGGTACTCGACGATCTGGGTGTCCAGATCCGGCGCCTGCGGGTGGGCCATGAAAACAAACTCGGTGCGCAAAAGCCCCACCGCCTCGGCACCGCGCTCGACGGCATCCGCAGCGTGTGCGGTATTACCAAGGTTCGCGGCGACCTCGACGCGATGACCATCGCGGGTGACGGCCGGCTCAAAACGAACCTCGAAGGCCTCACGCTCGCGAATCTCGCGCTCGCGGATGGAGAGCTCGGTGCGGGCACGGCGCTCCGGGTCCGGCGCCGGAATCACGCGACCACGCTCGCCGTCGAGAATCATGTCAATGCCGTTATCCAGCGCCATGATGGTCTCGCCAGCCCCCACGACCGCTGGAATGCCCAGCGCCCGCGCCAGAATCGCGCTGTGAGAGGTCGCACCACCGCGCGCCGTCAGGATGCCACGCACCCGCGAGGTATCCAGCCGCGCCACGTCAGAAGGCCCAACGTCATCGGTGACCAGAATATAGGGGTGGGTCGGCGGATCAGGCATCTTCACACCGCAGAGATTGCCCAGCACACGGCGACCGACATCACGCAGGTCGGCGGCACGCTCGGCCAGTAGCCGATCAGCCAGCGCTTCCTGAGCGCGGGCGGCCACATCGATGGCGCGCCACCAGCCCCCTTCGGCGCTCTTGCCTTCGTTGATCGCCTCATAAGCGGCTTCACGAAGTTCCGGGTCACCCAGCATCTCTTCATGCATGGAGAGAATTTCGGCCACTTCTCCGCCGGCAGCGCGAATCATCTCTTCAAGCTGCTGCTCGGCCTCCTTGATCGCCTCACCCAGACGCGCCTTTTGCGCCTCACGGTCAGAGGCTGTTTCCTCGTAGTGAAATTCCGGCGGACGCATCACGAATACCGGTGCGATCGCCATACCGGGCGATGCCGGCACGGCCGTCAGCGGCGTGTCGGCCGCCGGGGCAACCACCGGCTCACGCGGGGTCTGGCGGTTGCGCGACGGACGCGCATCGCTGGTATCGCCCAGCGGGGTAACTTCTTCACCCAGTCCGCCGCGCAGCGCCTCGGCCATGGCCTCGACGGCCTCACGCGCGCCGGCGCCTTCGGCCGAGAAGATCAGCATCTGCCCGCGCCGCGCCCCCAGTCCGATCACCTTGGTCAGGCTGGCAGCCGAAACGGCCTCATTGCCGCCTTCGGCAAGCCGCACACGTACCGGCATCCCCTGTGCTCGCGCCACCTGCACCAGCTGCTTGGCCGGACGGGCATGCAGCCCGTGGGCGTTGCGGACCCTGACACGAACGGTTTCGGCATTGGCCGATTCGCCGGAAAGCCTCGCCAGCAGCGCATCGCGCCCCAGCCGTGCCAGCTCTTCGCCCTTGCCCTCTTCCAGCACGGTTACCAGGCGGTCCAGCAGCACGTCGTGAGCGTTGCCGCTCTCGGCCAGGCAGAAGATACCTGCCACGCCATCGATATGCGCCTGCGGCAGCGCCAGCCCCAGGGCCGGCTGATGAACACCGGTGGCACTGCGCACCAGCCACAGCTGCTGCCCCAGCGAAACGGCCTGCTGCGCCAGAATATCCGCCACAAAACGACGCTCCACGCAGCCCAGCTGCTCAAGACGCGACGCGGCGGCCGCCGTCAGTTCCAGTGTCGAGCGGGCCGGCACGCCCTGGACGATCGTGTCGCCATCCAGACGTGCCGTGATTGGAGCCTTTGACAGCAGACTGACCACTTCTTCGGCCCCTTCCGCGCGGGCCAGTTTTTCCGACACGCCTTCCCGGTCGAGCACATGGGTGAGCTGGCGCAGAATGTCGAGATGCTCATCGCTTTGCGCAGCAATGGTGATAATCAGGTGAACACGATTGCCATCGTGCCACTGAACGCCGTCGGGAAACTGCAGAAGCCGCACGCCGGTGGCCAGCACATGCTCTCGACTTTTCTGGGTGCCATGTGGAATGGCAATGCCGTTGCCAAGCCAGGTCGAACTCTGCTCTTCACGTTCGAAGAGAGCGTCGCGATAGCCTTCGCGGGCAAGCCCGCCTTCCATGAGCGCCTGACCGGCCTGGTTGAGCGCATCACGCCAGTCGCTGGCGTGCTGATTGAGCAAAACGGCATCACTTTTCAGCGTGAGCATGGCGTATTGATCCTTGTGAGTGGCAAATTTGCGCCGGTGGCGACATCAGCAAGTGAAGGCCAACACGCAAAACGGCATGAAACAGGTCATGACAGCATGGCTGAATCGTGTCACCTTTTCCTTGCCGTAATGCTGAAAGAGATTAACCGGTGAATCAAGCACCAATGGCATGGACCCACGTCGTATTGACAGACCACTGTCTTTTATATCGGGAAATAACATCATGACGCTTGCAGAGATTGCGCGCTTGGCGGGCGTATCACGGACCACGGCAAGCTACGTCATCAACGGAAAGTCGCGCCAGCACCGCATCAGCGAGGCGACGGTCAAACGCGTCATGGCGGTGATCGAGGAGCACGGCTATCGGGTTGATGCCCAGGCGGCCGCCCTGCGCCGCGGGGTCAGCCGTACCTTGGGATTTGTTCTGCCTGATCTGGAGAACACCAGCTACGCACGGCTGGCCAAGCTTTTGGAACAGGGCGCACGCAGTGCGGGATATCAGCTGTTGATGGTCAGCTCCAACGATGACCCGGACACGGAAAGAGAACTCCTCAGCGCCCTGCAGGCCAGGCGCTGTGATGCTCTGATCGTGGCATCAAGCCTGCCGCCGGGTGACAGCCGCTATCAGCGTTTGATCGACACCGGCATGCCGATAGTGGCCGTGGATCGGGCACTGGATGACACACTGATGCCCTGCATCATCAGTGAAAACCATCAGACCGCCATGACGCTGACCGCCTCGGTACTGTCCCGCCCGGAGCCGACACCACAGCCACAGGAGGTGTTGTGGCTTGACGCACTGCCAGGACTTGCCAATACCCTTGAGCGACGCGATGGCTTCATGGCCGCGATCAGGGCCTGTGACGGGCAGACACCACACGCCTACCATCGCTGCGGCGGGCGCTATGATCGAGAAACCGGTATGGCACTCATGCGTGAACACCTTGAGCATCACGATATGCCCCAGGCACTGGTGACCGCCTCCTACACGCTGCTTGAAGGCGCGCTGGACGTATTGCTGACGAAGTATTCAATGGAGACGCTGCAGGCGCGCGCCCTGCGCATGGCGACCTTTGGTAATGACCGGCTGTTGGACTTTCTGCCGTTGAAGGTCAATTCGATGCAGCAAAACCTTGAGCGCATCGCGGCACTGGCGCTGTCCAGTGTCATGGAGGGGATCAACGGTCGACTCTGCCCCGGCACGGTCGAAGTAGAACGCACCCTTATCCGGCGATACTGAGCGCTTCGAAACCGTCAGCGAGCCCGTAAACGTTGATTGGGTCAGGCGATGGCCTGACCCTGATATTCATACACACCGTACTGCCAGTGGGCACGGCCCGGCCTTCTGGGCCCCTGCCAGCCACGGGAAATCAGCTCTCGCGCCAGCAGATGATTGATCATGCCGTGGCCGACAAACAGCACCGAGCAGTGTTCACGGGCCAGCTCGATCAGCTTGCTGGCCGCCGCATCGGCGCGATGAAAAACGGCTCGACGTCCTTCTGCATTGCCGTGATAGCCCATGAGCCACAGCGCACGGAAGGCGATCAGCCAGAAGGTGGTCGGCAGTGACGGCGTCGGCCAGCGGCCGCTGCCGTGCGGCAGGTCAATTTCGCGCATCAGGGGATCGCTGTAGACGATGTTACCTACCTCCAGTCTCAGCGCCGACTCGAGCGAGCGCGGCAGATCGCTGCAGGCCACGGCGGCACACTCACGAGCCACAGACAGAGCGCGATCACAACGCGTCCCCTCATCCAGACCCGCCAGCTGATAGCGGGCCACCCAGTGTCTGAAATCAGCAGCGGCCATCTTTTCGTCAAAACGCACCCGCGGCGCCCCATGCCGCATCAGGATGATTTTCATTCCCCGCTGCTCCACACCAAAACTTGATTGAAATTAATTCTAATTGGCAGAGTATAGGCGCTACCACTCCCATTCAGGCTCGCGCAAAATCGTTGTCTTTTGTGAACAATCGCCACGGCTCCTGTCAGTGTCATATTTGAAGCGTTTCAATTCTCAACGTCATTGTGGTGAGCATGTCAAAAGCCGTACTTGAAAAGGTGGCATCGGACGAGACTGTCCTTGACGCGCTGCCCGATGTGATTGCAGGTCCCATGCTGCGCCGCCTGCTGCCCGAACGGATGACGCTGTGGCTGGTGGCCTCAAGGCCGCTGTCACTCACGCTGGTTCTTGAGCGCCAAGGTGAGCGCGCCATGCGCCTGCCACTTGATGAACAGCAGTGCCGCCGCCTGCCCATTGGCACCCATGCCGTGGTCCACATGATCGATGTCGCCCTCTCTCCAGCGCTCGTTGAAGGAGAAATCTTTCAATACGATCTGCTGATCGAAAATGAGGGGCAACATCACGGCATTGCCGAGTGGGCACCGCAGCTGTGTCATGAGGGGGAGTCCCAACCGACCGTGCGCCATGCCATGACGCTGACCTCCATTGCCCACGGCTCATGTCGGCGGCCGCATCATGATGCCCCCGACGGACTGGCCCGGCTGGATCGGGAGCTTCAGGCCAGGCGCACCACACCCGAGCAGTGGCCTTCACTTTTGATGATGAGCGGTGATCAGATCTACGCCGATGATGTCGCAGGCCCCATGCTTTTGGCCATTACCGCGTTGGTCAAGCGCCTGGGGCTTTATCATGAGCGCTTTGAGTCGGCCGAAATCAGCGACAGTCACGACCTTCTACAGGACCCGTGGCTTTACCAGCGTAACCAGCTGCTGCCGGCCACGCCGGAAAACAGTTTGCTGCAGCGCTACTTCTTTCGCGGCAAGAAAAAACCGATCTTTACCGCGGTCGGAGCGGACAATCACCTGATCAGTCTGAGCGAGATACTGGCGATGTATCTGCTGGTCTGGTCACCCGTGGCCTGGCAGCTCATCGATATCGAGCCTCCCGAACTGGATGACAAGGCGGCCAGGCGCTTTGAAAAGGAACGCAAGGCACTGGATCATTTTATCGAGGAGCTGCCCGCGGTCCGTCGCGTCCTGGCGCATCTGCCCACCTGGATGATCTTTGACGATCATGATGTGACCGACGACTGGAATCTGACCGCCCAGTGGGAAGAGACGGCACTGAGACACCCCTTTTCGCGCCGCATCATGGGCAATGCCATGATCGGCTACCTGATCTGTCAGGGCTGGGGCAATGCGCCCGAGCGCTTTGACGACGAGCTCATGGCACAGCTTCAGGCCCATGCCGAGGCTCCTGAAGAAGAAACACATGACGCCCTGATCAATACGCTGCTGGCGTTTGATCGCTGGCACTACACCCTGCCGACCCGGCCGGCCATGGTGGTGCTGGATACCCGAACCCGGCGCTGGCCCAATGAGCGGGTCCCGCACAAGCCCTCGGGCCTGATGGACTGGGAGTCACTGACCGAGCTGCAACAGGAGCTCATGGGACACGACGCCGTCATCATGGTCTCGGCCGCACCGGTGTTTGGCGTCAAGCTGATCGAAACCGTGCAGCGCGTTTTTGTCTGGCTCAATCGCCCCTTGCTGGTGGATGCCGAAAACTGGATGTCTCATCGCGGCGCTGCCCACGTCATGCTCAACATCTTTCGGCATCGCCAGACGCCACAGAATTTCATCGTTCTGTCAGGGGATGTGCACTACAGCTTTGCCTACGACGTGCAGCTGCGAGGACAGCATCAACGCCCCCGCATCTGGCAGGTGACCAGCAGCGGCATCCGCAACGAGTTCCCGGATACCCTGCTTGATACTCTGGACCGGATCAATCGCTGGCTGTTTGCGGCCCACTCTCCGGTGAACTGGCTGACCAAGCGCCGCCATATGCGGATCAAGCCCCGCCAGCCGGATAATCGCTCTCCGGGCGAGCGGCTGGTCAACAAGGCGGGGATCGGTCTTTTGCGTCTGGACGACCAGGGGCGACCACGGGAGATTCTCCAGCTGGGCGGTGATGATCAGGACGTACGCTTTGAGCGCGATGACTGAACACTTCCCGCCAGCGCCTGGCCCTGACAGCACAACGCCCGGCAGGTACCGGGCGTTATGAAAGGACATGTCATTATCAGAGGCTCAGCTCGAGGCCTCATCTTCGTCATCACTGGCCGGCGCATCGCGCTTCTGGCTGGCATCACCTTCTGATGCCGCACCCTGTTCGGAAGCGTCTGCCTTGTCAGGCGAGGATGGCTCCTGATCCGTCTTCTCAGGCACGCCCTTCTGCCAGTCGTCCCAATCATTGACGATGGCTTCGATCAGTGGATAGCCCGCACGTACCATATTGGTCAATGCCGGCGTATAACCGCCCTGCTTGGCATAGCCAATCAGGCCATCGGCATCGGAAAGCCCTTCGTAGGGGCGATTGAAGCTGGCACCTGCGCGGACCACCACGGTACGTTCTCGCTGGAGGCGACCAGCTTCGTCGGCACGCTTGAGCGCCGTCAGAATGGCGTTGTCTTCCTGCTGACCGGTGCAGATGCTGGCCTTGTCGCCGGCCACCTGCTTGCCGAGCTGGCCGGCGCGGTCGGCGAGTCGATTGCCATACCACCAGGTATCACTGGAAACGCTGTCACACTGCACAACCGTGGGCGCCTCGTTGGCAGGCGCATAGTCGTAGTGCTTGCGATAGGCCGCAGCACCATCGCTGTCAGCAAGCTCAACACCTTCTGAAAGCTTAACGGCCCGATCCACCAGTGCATCATCAAGATGATAGAACTCGGTGCCATACTCCTGGTGCGGGTCCTGAGTCGGGGTATGGGTATTGATGCTCAGATATCCCGTGGTCCAGCCCTCTGGAATATCGCGGGCATCAAGTTCCCACTGGATACCGAAATCCACCAGATAACGCGGCCAGGTGGGCGTGCCCAGCGTCCCCTGACGCGGATCAATACTGGCCACACCCGAGACCAGAAACCAGCTGTCCGAGAGATCGAATTTCGGCGAAAACGCCAGCGTGGAGATGGAGGTCGCGGCATTGGCATAGCCCTTGCCGGTGGTCATCAGGCACACATCGTCATCGTTGCAGCTGACACTGCCGAACGAGCCGTGCAGACCGGGCACTTCGATGTCCTGTGTCGGTGCCAGCTTCTCGGCCCAGACCTTGCGCTCGGGGCCAAAGGTAGTAATCACCATCGCCCGGACATGGCGCGGCTTTTGCTCCTCGGCCTTTTTGGCGGCCGTCTCATCGGTGTCCTCGTCATCGTTCGAGGAAGCCGTTTCCTCGGCGTGCTCAGGCTCCTTTGCCTCCTTCGTCGTGGCCTCCTGCGCCATACCGCTATCCCTGCTGTCCTGATCGGCCTTTTGTGCATCGGCCAGCGCGGGGAGCGACAGCGGCAGGGTCAGAAAAGTAACTGCCAGCAAACGGAGATCAATCATGACATAACCTGCTGTTTCATCGAGATGGTGGGGATCATCTCACATCCATTCGCCGGGCAATATGCCCTTCGAAGAATACGCAGGAACCAACCGAATGCCCTGCAGTGACAACCTCCTCCAATTTAATTAAAATTAATAATTAAGCACCTGCTCATTTTTTCAGGCAGGTGGCCTGCCATGCCATTTCGGCGATCGCGCAGCCTTGAGCCCGGCCATTCCCGCCCGGACAGGCCATAAAGTTTGTGATCGTTGCGCCGTTAAAAATGAAGATTCCAAACTTTAGCTTTTTTTAAAGTGCTCTCTGCCCGCATCTGCCGGAACTGTCGATGCCCTATCCGAACTCGTTGCGTAATCGATTCATCATCACGCTCTCCATCATGCTGGTGCTGGTCATGGGCATTCTGGTCTTTATTCTGCATCAGCTGATGATTCCCAACCTGATCAGTGAAGAGCGTCAGAGCGCCCACGTATACGCCAACGCATTGCAAAGAGGCATCGATCAAAATGCTCGCTCACTCGGTGATATGGCCTATCAGTGGGCAAGCTGGGTCAGCACCCGGGAGTTCATGGAAGGCAAGTTGCCGGACTTCCCACAAACCCACATTACCCCTGCCGTCTTCGCCGATCACGAAGCCGACCTGATGTTGATTACCGACATCAATGATGGCGTCGCCTGGGTGGCCGGGCGCAACCCGGTCAATGGCAGGGTGACGTCCTGTGCCAGACCGGAAGGCCCCTGCCGCTGGGCCATCGAGCAGGTCCGTCAGATCCAGAGGCAGCTGCCGATGGCCGACACCACGCCACGCATCGGCATCGCGCCAGGGTTTGCCCTGCTCAGCACCTGGCCCGTCGCACGCCAGGACAGTCCGCTGGCGTCGGGTAAACTGACACTGGTACGTTTTCTGCCCGGGCAATGGCAGCTCAACCCGGAAGACAGCGCCTCGACCCTGACGCTTTCGACCGCTCGCCAGAACACTGAGAGCGACAATGGCGCGACCAGGGCAGACATTGACGCCACCAGTGACGATAGCCTGCTCCTGACGCTGATCAGAGAAAGTGCCACGCCCGGCTATGAGGTGCTGATGACCACCCGCCTTGATCGCCGGGGTCTGCGCACCGGTATCGAGCGCTTCAACCTGACCATGCTGGGCGCCCTGGGGCTTTTGCTGGGGATCATGATGCTGATGCTATGGATATTTCGCGCCATCGTACTGCGCCCGATCGCCGAGCTTTCCCGCTATGCCATGGCCCTGCGTCAGTCACCGGGCGAGCATCTGGAATCACCGCCCCCCTGGCTACAGGCACGTGGCGATGAACTTGGCATCATGGCGCGCGAGTTTCAAACACTGATCAAGGAGCTCAACGATCGCAACGCGCACCTCAAGGCACTGACCAACCGTGATGCCCTGACAGGGCTTGGCAATCGGCGCCTGCTGGATCGTCAGCTGCCGCGTATTCTCTCCCTGACCCATCGGCTTGATCGCCCCGTGGCACTGATCATGATCGATGTCGACCACTTCAAGCTCTACAACGACTTCTACGGCCATCCGGAGGGCGATCAGTGCCTCAAGACCATCGCCGAAACGCTCAGCGACATCTTTCAGCGCGAATCGGATCTTGTGGCCCGCATCGGCGGAGAGGAGTTCGTGATCGTACTGCCCGACTTCGACCTTGACCGCGCCATGGACATCGCTCGCGGGGTCTGTACCGCCATGGAGGCGCAGTGCCTGCCTCATGAGCCTTCGCCCACCCACAAATACGTCACCATCAGTGCCGGTGTGGCGATCTCCTCGCCCGAGCATCCGCTCCCGGGCGAGGTTCTGATCAAGCGGGCCGACGAGGCGCTCTATCAGATCAAGAAAAGCAGCCGTAACGCCGTTGGATGTGCCAGTCCCGGCTGATTCAGCCGCGCATGGCAATAAACGTCCACAAAAGCGTGGCCGCCGCCAGCGAGGTGATCTCCTGCGGGTCATAGGGCGGTGACACTTCCACCACATCCATACCGATCAGATTGAACTCCCGCAGGGCTTCCAGAAGCTCCAGCGCTTTCATGGTGGTAATACCACCGATCTCGGGCGTGCCGGTCCCTGGCGCATGAGCCGGATCCAGCACATCGATATCGAAGGTGACGTAGATGGGCGATGATCCCATGCGCTCGCGTACCTTCTGTGCCAGCGCGGCACCTTCCAGTCGCATCAGCTCGCGCGAGCTCAACCACTCACCACCCTGCTCGCACAGCCAGTCCCGCGTACTCGGCTCGACCGGTGAGCGAAGTCCCAGACTCAGAACCCGCTCCGGGGCGACCAATCCCTCGTCGATGGCGTTGCGCAAAAAGGTGCCATGGCCGATGTCGTCGCCGAAGTGGCTGGACCAGGTATCACAGTGGGCATCGAAATGAATCAGCGACAACGGCTGACCCTGCAGGCGGCGCTGCGCGCGCAGAACGCCCAGCGTGGTCATGTGATCGCCCCCGGCGCATAGAAGCGTCTGGCCGGGCGCCTGTTCGCAGGCAGCCATGACGCCGGCTTCAATGCGTCTGAGCGCGTCATGCTGGCCGACCTGCATGATGTCGAGATCGCCAAGATCGCTGACCAGCGCGCAAGGGTCGGTTTCAAACTCGGGATGACGGCCATCGGTCAGCATCATGCTGGCCCGGCGCAGGGCATTGGGGGCCATACGGGCGCCCGGGCGAAAGGTGACCGAGCAGTCATAGGGCAGCCCCAGAAAGGCGAAGGGCCGCGTACTGTCCTGCGGCGCCTTCAAGAAGGTGGCGATACCCTGATACGGCAGACCAAACATGACGTTCCCCTGTTTCGACGTACAACGCATATAAAGGTGATGACGAAAGCACGCATCCTGAGGCCGACCCACAAATGGGTCAACGGTTTCAGCGAGCATGCCATCGCACTGGTTTCAGGGTAGTCAGGGATAAGCGGAAATGACCACGCTAGCCGGCCAGACTGACGCTTCGGATCAGCGCGATGACGGTCATACCGGGCTTGAGTCCGAGCGCTTCGCCGGCCTCAAGCGTAATGCGAGACGAAAGCGACTGATCGCCGAGCGAAAGCGTGACTTCAAGCGTGCCGGGCGCCCCCGGCGTGATGGCGGAAACGATGGCCTCAAGCTGGTTGCGAACGCTGCTGTCCCTTTGAGGCGACAGCGCAATCGCCACCTCCCGACGGCGCACACGAACTCGCAGCATGCTGCCCTCGAGTCGGTCCAGCAGCGGTAGCGTCAGGCGCTGCCTATCACCGAGGGTCAGCCGCGTGGCGTGATAGTGATGATCGTGCGAATGCACCTGCGCCTGTAAAAGCGAGCTGGCCTCGAACCCACCCAGCCAGGGCGTCATATCTCCCCGCGACAGCAGATGCTCCAGGGCGTCGCTGGCAACAATCTGCCCCTGATCCATCACCACGAGCTGCTCGGCCACGGCCATCAGCTCTTCGGGATCGTGGCTGACAAACAGGATGGGCAAATCGATCTCGCGGGTCAGGCGCAGGATATAGTCCAGAAGCTCCTGCTTGCGGGCGCCGTCCAGCCCCGTCAGGGGCTCATCCATCAGCAGCATGTCCGGCTCGGCCAGCAGCGCCCGGCCAATCGCGACTCGCCGTGCCTCGCCCCCTGATAGCGCCCCGGGCATGCGATCCAGCAGTGCCTCGATGCCCAGCAGCGACACGATTCGATCAAACGCTGCGCCACGAGTGATCCGGCGTGCGTAGGTCAGATTGCTGCGCACGCGATAATGCGGAAACAGCCGCGCTTCCTGAAAGACCACGCCCAGGCGACGCTGATGAGGCGGAATGAAAATCCCGCGCTCGGTATCCACAAAGGTGCGCTCGTTGAGCACCACGCGCCCCTGATCGGGACGATCCAGACCGGCCAGCATGCGCAACAGCGTGGTCTTGCCGCTGCCCGAATGGCCGAACAGGGCTGTCACTCCCGAACCGGGAATGGTGATGTCGACATCGACGTTGAAACTGCCCTGCCGGTGCTGGATACACAGTTCAAGCATGCCGGCTTCCTTGCGACATCATGGTCATCGTGTCTCCCTGATCATGTCATCCCACGGTCCCGACCAGCCATGCGACGGCGGGTTCGGCGTGCCAGCCACTCCGAGGCGATTAGCGAAACCATGGCGACCACGACCGAGATCACGCACAAACGGGCTGCGGCATCTTCCATGCCGGGTGTCTGGATCAGGGAATAGAGCGCCAGCGGCAGCGTTCGTGTCTCCCCGGGAATGTTGGAGGCAAAGGTGATGGTGGCGCCAAATTCCGACAGCGCCCGGGCAAAGGCCAGTACGGCGCCGGTTACCAGCCCCGGTACTGCCAATGGCAGGGTAATGGTAAAAAAGACCCGCAGCCTTGAAGCGCCCAGCGTCCGGGCGGCCGCTTCAAGCCGCGGGTCTACCGCTTCCAGTGACAGCCTGACGGCGCGCACCAGCAGCGGAAAGGCCATGACACCACCTGCCAGCGCGGCTCCCTGCCAGGTAAAGGGCAGCGAAATCCCCAGATGCTCATTGAGCCAGCTCCCCACGAGGCCCCGACGACCCATGATGACCAGCAGCAGATATCCCACCACCACCGGTGGCAGCACCAGGGGCAGATGGACAATGCCATCCAGCAATGACTTGCCGATAAACTCGTGGCGCGCCAATAGCCAGGCCATGGCAATCCCCGGCACCAGGATGATCAAAAGCGCCGTGCCGGAGACCTGCAGGCTGATGCGAAGCGCTTCGATTTCAAGCGGTGTCAGCACATCGGCATCCCGGCGTGGTGACCCGGCAGGCAGTGATCAGGGCGCATCACTTGATCCATTCATTTCAAAGCCATACTGCTTGAAGGTGCTGGCCGCTTCCTCGCTGCCCAGCCATTGCAAAAAGGCCCGGGCCTGTGGGCTCGGGTCCTTGCCCACCAGCGCGGCCGGATAGGTAATCGGGTCGTGACTGCTGGCCGGGAACAGGCCCAGCTGATGGACGTGCTCGCCGGCCATGGCATCGGTGGCATAGACCACGCCCAGCGGTGTCTCGCCACGCGAGACCAGCGCCAGTGCACCGCGAACGTCGCTGGCGCGCGCGAGACGGGGCTCGAGTGCCTGCCACTGACCGAGATGCTCGAAGGCCTGTCTGGCGTAGATACCGGCCGGCACATGGTCCGGATCCCCCACCGCAATACGATCGTTGCCCTTGAGATATTGAACCAGGGGATGGTCGGCATCCGGCGTAAAGTCTTCGATACCGCTCTGCTCAGAAGTGATCAGCGCCAGACGATTGTTGAGCAGATCATGACGTGCCTGAATCGGCTCACCCTGCGCTTCGAGCCAGTCCATCCATTTTTCGTTGGCCGAAAGATAAATATCCGCCGGTGCCCCCTGGGAGATCTGTCTTGCCAGCGTCGAAGAGGAGGCATAGACCGGCACGATGTCGACGTCATGATGCTGCTCGTAGCGCTCGACCAGCGTGTTCATGACGTCGGTCAGGGAAGCTGCCGCCTGAACATCGACGCGCTCTGCAGCACCTGCCGTGTGACAGCAGACCATTGCCGCCGCCGTGAGAATAATGAAGGGCCTGAACATGAAATCCGATCTTCCTTGATGAGGATAGACATTAAGGTGACACAGTATTTTTCCGATGTGCTTATGCTTGCACATCGAAATATCATAGCTCAAATCTTCTTCATTCGCGCCGCTGCCGGACGACCAATAGCCTCAGCGGCATGCCCGCAGACACCAAAATGTCAGGTGTGCTCATCATCAAGAAGCGTCAGCGTATGCTTCAGGTCAGCGAAATGGGCATCCACGGCGCTGCGGGTCTGCTGCTCAACGCGGCGGTAACGCGCAATGATGTCCAGGCCCAGCGGTGTCAGGTGAGCACCACCATGGTCGGCGCCCCCCTTGCTGGAGCGCACCAGCGGTTGGCCAAAGGCGCCGTTGAGCGCATCGACCAGATGACGGGTCTTGCGATAACTGATGCTGGTCTGTCTGGCGGCGGCGGTGATGGAACCGGTCGCCTGGATGGCCTCCAGCAGGGCCACCTTGCCCGGCCCAAGAATCAGCCCGTTGTCAAACACAAGGCGCAGCTTGGTCTCGGGACAGGACACGTCGATGGTCATGACGACCCCACCTCCTCTGGACTGGAATAACAGGTCGCCGTTATAACACGCGCGTTCGAGAGCTGCAGGGCCTTGCCGACAGCCCCACTGAAAAGACATTCTCCAGAGCTCCAGAGGCTCTTTTACGTCATGAAAGGGGTGTTCCCTGCTGACCTGTCATGACTTTCACACAGGTGATTCGATTACTGGCGCGGGATCTCCCAGGAGTTGTGTTCATCCATCAGACAAACCAGGCTTTTATGAGCAGGTCAATGGCCTGCCGGTTTTCACCCCAGGGAAGGAGAAAGACGATGAAAGCGACATGGCTTGCCCCCATCATGCTGGCACTGGCCGTCACTCCGGCATTGGCCAGTGACACGGATACCGATGATGGGCAGATGCAAAATGATTCGTTAGGCGAACAGCAAAACACCTCTTCAAACCCGTCGGATACCGAAGCTGGTACTGCAGGCAAGGATCATGAGGAGCGAACGACGCGCCAGAGTGATGACATGAAGCTGGAGGCTGCCGACCACGACAGGACCAACGCCAGCCGCGGTGACATGCGCCTGGAGGGTGACACGGACACCTGATGGACCGGCAGGGGCGCCCCACGACGTATCGCGCCCCTGCCCGCCTTCCCCTTTCCAGTGCTGAAGAAGCGCCATGACGTCAGGCTGCTTTCACGGCCCTGATCTATAGTGTGTTTGACCGATAGATTTCAGGCTCTGCTGCTGCAGCCTCTCGATGTTCTGCAGCGCCACCCTGATACAGGAGAAACCGCATGAAAGCAGCATGGATCGCCCCTTTCCTTCTGGCCCTGGCCGCCACCCCGGCGCTGGCGTCAGACACCGGCAATAACGATCAGCAAACCATTCAAACGCAGGGCAGCGTTTCCCCCAACGCCATCAATCCCGGCCAGGGCAAGCAGCCTGATGGCCACGCCCAGGGTGGCGACAATCAACAGCATACCGATGATTTCGGCGCCTCCCCCGTGTCCAATGCGCAAGGCGACAACGATAGTGCCGCGAGTGATGATGACGCCAGCAAGGATGGCAAATCAGGCACGGACAGCAGCGCCAGTGCCGGCAGCAATCACTGAGCCACAAGGCACCGCTTTTATTCAGGACAAGAAAACGGCCTCCCGACAGGGAGGCCGTTTCATGACAGCACCCGATATTAAACGCCGTCAGTATCAGGGCTTGATGTGGATGACGCTGTCGGGCTTATCGGTCTGATGGTTCTCGTCGAGCTTCTGCTTCAGGGTCACATACGCACCGGTAGCATCCGAGATCGCAGCCAGACTGTTGGGCATCAGCGGCGTCCTGATCGTATCAAGCAGCTTGTGGCTCTCTCGATCAAAGAGGGTCACCGTCTGCGCCTTGCGGTTGGTCACGTAGAGGCGATCGTCTGTCAGCATGAGTGCCAGCGCCCCATCGCCGCTTTTTAGCGTATCGACAGCCTTGCCGTTTTCCGTATCCAGCACCGTGACATTACCGCTGTTGGCATTGGTGACGTACAGCTGGTGCTTGTCGCTATCAAGGGCAAGATTCAGCGGGCCATCTCCCCCGGTGGGCCACTTTGCAATGATCTTGTGGCTGTCCATGTCGACCACGCGCACGGCGTTGTCCTTCATGGTAGAGACATAGATCCGCCCGCCATCATGATCCACGGCAAGGCCGGTCGCCCAGACCCCGAACCCTTCGATGGTATCGGTCAGGGTCAGGTCGTCACCGTTGATGACCCACAGCACGCTCTTGTCACCCACACCAGTCACATAAAGCGTATTGCTTTGCTCATCGACACTGAGCTGACGCGGATTGGGACCAAAGACGTCGTTCTTTTTCGCCCTGGCCTTTTCAGCATCGGTGGCAAGCGCCAGATGATGCCTGGTGTTGTCATCCAGATTGATGGCGGTCACGCTCTGATCCAGCGTATGGCCCACAAACAGCGTATGTGTCTTCTCGTTGAGTGCCAGACCAAAGGGCTTTTGATCCAGTTTGATGGTGTCCTTGATCTCCAGCGTTTGCGGGTCAAGACGATAGATACTGCCACCCTCGCCTTCACCATAATTATCGCTGGCGCCCTTACCGAAGCCGCCGGTGGCCGCCACATAGATCGACTGCTGAGACGGGCTGAAGACCAGTTCATAAAGCCCCTGGTCCACGTCCTTGTGTCCCACAATGTGATCAGAGACGCTCTGCTGTTCGACACCCTGTGACTGGGCCGGCTGCTCGTTCGCGACCGCCCAGGGGGCCGACAGGGTTACAAGCCCCAGCGCGATAAAGGCGCCCTGCAGGACACGAGCGCGACGAGAAGGTGTTTTTGTCATGAACAATTCTCACAATGAAATGCGATGTTGAGTGTGCCCGGAAGACTAGCACATGAATGAAAATGATTCTCAACCATCACTGTCATGTCATCAGCTCCCGGCGCCCTCCTCATTATCAGTGCGTTGATACCGGCGCCCACCATGCCGGGCGCCAGTCAGCTCGATCAGGGCTGAATCAGCGTGACCGAATTGCCACGCGGGTCGTCGGCGGCCTCTCGTGACGCGCGATTGGTCACGAAAACATCGTGGTTGTCGGGATCAATCGCGATGCTGTTGGGATGCGGCCCTGTTTCAAGCGTTTTGATCACCTCAAGGCTTTCAGCATCAAGCACACTGACCGTGCCCGCACCACGATTGGTGACATAGAGGCGTCCGGCATCCTCATCAAGACCGATGTCCAAAGCCCCCTTGCCGGTGCTCACCCGGTGAAGGGACTTTCCGCTTTCTGCGTCGAGCACTTCCAGCTCGCCGCTTTTCTGACCGGTCACCAGCAGGCGTTGATGGCGCTGATCAAAAACGACGTTAATGGCCCCTTTCACGTTCAGATCAAGGGTTTTGACCACTTCGCCGCTATCGGTATCGATAACGGCTACCCGGTTCTCTCCCAATAGCGTGACATAAATACGCTGATGCTCGGCATCCAGCGCCAGTCCGGCAGGCCGCGACCCGACGTTTTTGAAGGTGTTGGCAAGTACCATGTCATCGCCGTTGACGACCCACACCACCCCCTTGTCTGCCACGCCAGTGACATAGATCAGATTGCTGGGCTCATCCACGACAGCCAGGCGCGGCTGCGGCGGGCGCTGGTCGCCTTCAAGGTCGGCGTCACTCACCAGTGTCAGGGTCTTGAGGGTCCTGCCGCTTTTGGCATCCAGCGCGGTCAGTGTCCCACCCCGGGTATTGACCATGTACAGCACGTCGCGCTGCTGATCGAGCGCCAGGCCATGAATCTGCTGGGTCAGCGCGATGCGCTCGACCACGTCCAGCGTGGTGGCATCCAGACGGTAGAGATAGCTTTGGGCGCTTTTATCCCGGCCCCCGGCATCCGCCACCAGTACCTGGCGAGTATTGGGATCAAATACCAGCTCATAGAGGCTGCCGCCTAGCTGCACGTTTTTGCCGATGTGCACGCTGGAATGTGTTTGAACCCCATTGCCCTGCTGCGGCTGTGCTGCCGCCGGATTAAAGAGGCCAGTACCCAATACGGCAACCAGTACACCTGCCGCTACCCGCACAGCCCCCTGCCGCGAAACCACGTTCTTGCGCATGATATTGACTGCTCCCTTGAGGTTTTGGAATCGACTGGCGCCATGAAACATTGCCCGGCTTTCAACTGTTATCAGCCTTAACTCGATGATTTTCAAACAAGGTTAAAACGCTTTACTTGCGAATGATAATAATTAACATTGTATTTCGTAACAATGCGCCACCAATAAAAACTTTCAGAGCGCGATAAAAATGGCCGGCTCAACACGCCGGGCACGATCAAAACGATAAAACAGGGAACAACTCAGGGAATGTCACGCTCAACGTCAGGTCAAGCCACCACTATTGCCATCGCACTGGCGATTTCTGTCCCCATGTTTTATGCCAGCCCGACCCGGGCGGCGGCCCAACCTGCAGAGGAACTGCGTCAGCAGCTTGAAAACGAGGCCACCGCGGTTGATGTTCCTGCGCCGGTGGTCACCGTCAACCATGCCGACGATCTGGAAGAAATGGTGGTACTGGGCACCGCCGAACAGACGCTAAAGCAGGCACCGGGGGTGTCGATCATTACTCGTGAAGATATAGAAAAGCGCCCGCCGGCCAATGACCTTTCCGATATCATCCGCCGCATGCCGGGGGTCAACCTCACCGGCAACAGCGCCTCGGGGCAGCGTGGCAACAACCGCCAGATCGACATTCGCGGCATGGGACCGGAAAACACTCTGGTGTTGATCGATGGCAAACCGGTCGGCTCTCGAAATTCGGTCCGCTACGGCTGGCGCGGCGAGCGTGATTCCAGAGGCGATACCAACTGGGTGCCGCCGGAAATGGTTGAGCGCATCGAAGTACTGCGTGGCCCGGCCGCAGCGCGCTACGGCTCCGGTGCCGCCGGTGGTGTGGTCAACATCATCACCAAACGCGCCACAGAACAGTGGATGGGTTCGGTCACCACCTTTGCCAGCACGCCCACCAATAACGAAGAAGGCGCCACCAGACGCGCCAATTTCAACCTGGCAGGACCACTGACGAGTGATCTGAGCTTTCGCCTTTACGGCAGTGCCAACAAGACCGACGCCGACGATGTCGACATCAATACCGAGGCGCTCGATGACGAAAATCAGAATCTGCCGGCAGGCCGTGAAGGGGTGCGTAATCGTGACATCAATGCGGTACTGTCCTGGCAGGCCACCGATGAACAACTGCTCGATCTCGAAATGGGCTATTCCCGCCAAGGCAGTATTTATACCGGCGACTCGCAAAACAATACCGGCAATGAATTGACCCAATCCCTGGCAGCGGAAGGTGCCGAAACAAGCCGTCTCTATCGCAATAATATTGCCCTGACCCATACTGGCGCCTGGGACGACATGGATACCCGCCTCACGGCCCAGTATGAGCGAACCCGCAACACTCGGTTGAGTGAAGGAACGGCGGGCTCCGGTGAGGGGCGTATAAATGACGTTGATGATTACATCAGCAGTGAGTTCAACTCATACCGGGTCAGCGCCGAAGCGGACTATTACACCAGTCGCGTGTTCGAGCAGGTCATCACCTTCGGCAGCGAATGGAACCGGGATACACTGGAAGACCCGGGCAGCACCAATCAGAGCTTTGGCGAGACCGGCGATCTGGCAGGCTTTGCCCCCAGCGGCAGCGATAAAACCAGCGCCGAACTCAGCGGCGTCTACATCGAGGACAACATCGAGCTGCGACAGGGTACGATCGTGACACCCGGACTGCGATTTGACCATCACAGCGAGGCGGGCAATCACTGGAGCCCGAGTCTGAATGCCTCTCAGGAGCTCAGCGATCACGTTACCCTAAAGGCCGGCATAGCCCGCGCCTTCAAGGCCCCCAACCTCTATCAGACCAACCCGAACTATCTGCTCTACTCGCGCGGCAACGGCTGCCCGGTTGGCTCGCAGAGCGCCTGCTATCTGGTGGGCAACGAGGATCTGGACCCGGAAACCAGCATCAACAAGGAGATCGGCATCGAGTATCGCAATGACGATCTGGTGGCAGGGCTGACGTATTTTCGCAACGACTACAAGGACAAGATCGTCTCCGGGCTCAACCCGGTCGCGGTAACCGGTGGCGGCACGGAGGTACTGCAGTGGCGCAACGCCGAACGTGCCGTGGTACAGGGCCTTGAAGGCAACCTGCAGATTCCGCTGACCGACACTCTCTTGTGGAGCAATAATGTGACGTACATGATTGAATCCGAAGACAGGGAGACCGGTGACCCACTTTCCATCATTCCCGAGTTCACACTCAATTCAACGCTGGACTGGACCCTCAGCGAGCGGCTCAACACCCAGCTTTACTGGACGGCTTATGGTAAGCAGGAAAGCCCTTCGCGCCCCATCAATCGTTCAGGGGAAAGAAACGGAATCAATGATGATAGCCTCTCGCCCTACAGCATCATTGGCTTTAATGTGGGCTACACCTTTAACCCGCACCTGCGCGGCAGCTTTGGCATCAACAATCTATTCGACAAGCGCCTTTACCGCGAGGGCAACAGCAACAGCGCCGGAGCCGCGACCTACAACGAACCGGGACGCGCGATTTATTCGTCGCTGACCGCCTCGTTCTGAACGCGGCACTGCATCAGCCAGACCTTTGCCGCGCCATCGGAGCAAACGCCCGATGGCGCGGTCACATGAACACCATGAATCGTTGCGAGGCCACATGACACTGCCCCCCGACCTTGACGACACCAGACGCCGCCTGCTCAAGGGTGCCGGCGCCATGGCCCTGTTGTCGCTGCTGCCCGGCGCGCTTCTGGCGCGCTCTGCCGATGCGCGACCAGGGTCCGATTTCAACGAATCACTGCCGCCCGGCATCGTCGAGACAGGTTCCAGTGTCTATGACTTCAGGGTACATCGTCTGACAAGCCCGGATGGGGAGCGTCACTACCGCATTACCGTGGCCATTCCCAAAAAGGCGCCTCCCGAGGCCGGTTACACGCCGATCTATCTACTCGATGGCAATGCCGCGCTGGCCGCACTTGATGAGCAGTCACTAAAAGCGATGAACGCCGCCACGCCGCCGGTCCTGATTGCGCTGGGTTACGACACCGACCACCGCTTTGATGTCGAAGCACGTCAGTGGGACTACACCCCGAGACGTCCGAATCAGGACCCGATCATCGACGACCGTCATCCAGAGCGTCGCGGGGGCGGCGCCGACGACTTCATCAAGCTGATCAATGACACCATCATGGCGGAGGCCGAGCGCGATCTTTTGATCAATACATCCGAGCGCGCCATCTGGGGCCACTCCTTTGGTGGACTGTTTGTTCTGCACACGCTTTTCACTCACCCGTCATCGTTCGACCACTGGTATGCCGCCAGCCCTACGCTTCACTGGAACGGCTATCAGGTCGTTGCAGAAGCGGGGCGATTTCAATGGCCGTCGGATCAGCGCGGCAGCGCCCTTTTGATGCGCGGTGATGCCGAACTCCAACGCCGCGGCCCCTACTCCAACGGTGGCAGCGACAAGGAGATCAACGATCAGCTGGAAGGGCTGGCAAAACAGATAAACCGGGCGAAGGGCTTTGAGGCACGCTTTGAAGTACTTGAAGGTCTGGGACATGGTGCCGCGCTGGTGCGCTCGCTCAAGCTGACACTTTCAGACATCAGCGGCGCGACCCTGACACCATCAGCATGATGTGGCCGATTTGACAGACAGGGCCGGCTCGCCTGGCGAGCCGGCCCTGTCTATTGGCGGTCCTGTCCGTTGGACAGGGCACGGCTTTCTCAGCCGGCGCGTTTGGCCGGTGCCTGACGAAGCGTCAACGCCAGCAGCAGGATGGCCAGAATGCAGGACCCCACAAGCAGGGCAAAACCACCATCCCACCCATAATGATCCACGGTATAACCGACCATCGCACTGGCCGCGACCGAGCCGCCCAGATAGCCGAAAAGCCCGGTAAAGCCGGCGGCGGTGCCAGCCGCCTTTTTGGGCACCAGCTCCAGCGCGTGCAGCCCGATCAGCATGACCGGTCCATAGATCAAAAAGCCGATGGCAATCAGACACAGCATGTCGATGGTCGGATTACCCGGCGGGTTGAGCCAGTAAAGCACGGTGAAGACCGTGACCAGCGCCATGAAGCAGATGCCGGTTGCGCCGCGATTGCCGCGAAACAGCTTGTCGGAGAGCCAGCCGCACAAAAGCGTGCCTGGAATGCCCGCCCACTCATAGAGGAAATAGGCCCAGGAAGACTTGTCGACCGTAAAGTGCTTGACCTCCTGCAGATAGGTTGGCGCCCAGTCGAGCACGCCGTAGCGCAGCAGATAGACAAAGACGTTGGCAAGCGCGATACACCACAGCAGGCGGTTTTTCAGCACGTGCTCGACGAAGATTTCCCGAGCAGAAAATTCGCGTTCGTGGCTGTCATCATAGCCTTCCGGATAGTCATTCTTGTATTTTTCGATCGGCGGCAGCCCGCAGGTCTGCGGCGTATCGCGCATGGTCAACAGCGCAAAAACGGCCACACCCACGGCCACGGCCGCCGGCACATAAAAGGCCGAACGCCAGTCATTGAACCAGGCCATGCCCAGAATGAACAGCGGCCCGATCAGCCCGCCGCCCACGTTGTGCGCCACGTTCCAGACCGACACCACACCGCCGCGTTCGTGCTTTGACCACCAGTGCACCATGGTCCGTCCGCACGGTGGCCATCCCATACCTTGCACCCAGCCGTTGAGGAACAGCAGCACGAACATGATGGCGATATTGGACGTGGCCCATTCGGAGAAACCGAACACAAACATGATCAGCGCCGAGCACAAAAGCCCTGCCGGCAGAAAGTAGCGCGGATTGGAGCGGTCAGACACCGCCCCCATCAGGAACTTGGAAATGCCATAGGCGATCGAGACACCGGCCAGCGCCAGTCCCAGATCCCCACGTGAGTAGCCCTGCTCTACCAGACTGGGGATGGCCAGAGTAAAGTTCTTGCGAACCAGATAGTACCCGGCATAGCCGATAAAGATACCGGCAAAGATCTGCCAGCGCAGGCGCTTGTAGGTGCCGTCGATATCCGCCTCGGGAAGCGGCTTGCCGGGGCGTCCGGCCTTGAAGATTCCGTACATGAATGCCTCGATGAATGTAACGTGACGCGCCGCAGATTATTGTGTATCCCACAGGCGGGATGGTCCCTGTCACGGCGCTGTCATCAAAATGTCACATTCAGGCATTGGCCCCTACAGAGACCTTGGTCGGGGTAGCCATGTCGGAGGTTTTAGCGTGGTCTTTTGCTCCATGGCGCAGCAAACGTAAACCGTTGAGAACAACCAGAACGCTGGCGCCCACGTCAGCAAATACGGCCATCCACAGCGTACCCAGCCCCGCTACGGTGAGCGCGAGAAAGATCACCTTGATCCCCAGCGCCAGCGCAATGTTCTGCATCAGAATGCGGTGCGTGGCCCGCGACAGGCGAATAAAGGCGCCCACCTTGCGCAGGTCGTCATCCATCAGGGCTACATCGGCAGTTTCGATGGCGCTGTCGGTGCCCATGGCTCCCATGGCGAAACCGATATCGGCACGCGCCAGCGCCGGTGCATCATTGATGCCATCACCGATCATGGCCACACGCCCCTGACCGGCAAGTGCTTCTAGATGCGAGAGCTTGTCCTGCGGCATCAGGCCACTTTCGATGCGATCGATTCCAACACTGCGCCCGATCACCTCGGCGGCGTGTGGGTTGTCACCGGTCAGCATCAGGGTACGCACTCCCAGCCGATGGAGCTCGGCGACCGCCTCGCGGCTGGTCTCCCTGAGCGTATCGGCCACGGCATACAGGGCAAGCGTCCGGGTCTCATCCATCAGCACCACTACCGTGCGCCCTTCACGCTCAAGGGCCTCGATGCGCGTCTTGAGTGTCTGATCCAGATGGCCTCGTTCATGAACCAGCCCCTGATGGCCCAGCCAGTAACGTACGCCTTCGCTGAGCCCGGTGATCCCGAGTCCCGGCAGTGCCTCGACCGCCTCAAAGGGCGCCAGCGTCACGCCTTCCAACTCGCCGGCACGGGCCAGTGCCTGGGACACCGGATGATCCGAGCGCTGGGCAAGCCCAAGCGTCAGCGAGGCCACGTGTTCAGGGTGCTCAGCAACAAGCACGTCAGCATGTGTCTGCTGCGGCTGGCCGTGGGTCAGCGTGCCGGTCTTGTCGAGCGCCACCCAGCCAAGACGGCGACCCTCTTCCAGATAGACCCCACCCTTGATCAGGGTGCCTCGCCGAGCCGCATTGGCAAGCCCGGTGACCACCGTGACCGGCGTGGAGATCACCAGCGCGCAGGGGCAGGCAATCACCAGCAATACCAGTGATCGATAGATCCAGTCGAGCCAGCCACCACCGAACAGCAATGGCGGCACCACCGCCAGCAGCGCTGCCATTGCCACAACGGCCGGGGTATAGACGCGTGCAAAGCGATCGATGAAACGCTGTGTCGGCGCCCGCTCGCTCTGCGCCTGCTCGACAGCGCTGATGATGCGCGAAAGCGTCGAATCGCTGGCCGGATGAGTGACTCGACACTCAAGCTCGCCGGCCTCAACGATGGTACCGGCGAAGACACTGTCGCCCGGTGATTTATCAACCGGTAGGCTCTCACCGGTAATTGGCGCCTGATTGACGCTGGAGGCGCCGGCCACTACCTCGCCATCCAGACCGATACGTTCGCCGGGGCGTACCCGAATCAGGGCATCCACCGCGATTTCCGACACCGGCCGTTCTTCCCAGCGACCATCTCCCTGACGTACGGTCGCCACCTCGGGGGCCAGCTTCATCAGATCCTCGATGGCATGTCGCGCCCGGGACAGCGAGCGGGCCTCGATCCGCTCGGCGAGATTGAATAGCACCATGACCATGGCCGCCTCGGGCCAGTGACCGATCAAAAGCGCCCCGGTGACGGCAATGCTCATCAGCGCGTTGATGTTGAGATTGCCATGACGCACCGCGATCCAGCCCTTGCGCCAGGTCGCCAGCCCGCAGCCGACGATCGCCACCAGTGCCAGCACGGCCACCAGCCATATCGGCCCGGACATCCACGCGACTGCTTCGGAGGCACAGGCAGCGACAGCGCTGAGGATTAACGGCCCCCAGGGCGCTGGCGCTTCATCCTCCTGACCAGACCTGCCCTGATCGTCTGCAAGCTCCGGCACAAACCCCAGCTCGCGAATGGCAGCAAGAATCTCCTCCAGCGCATCGGGGGCATGCACCACGGTCAGCACACGCTGCAACAGGTTGAACTCCAGCCGCTCGACGTCCTCGCGCGCGGAAAGCTGCCTGCGGATCATCTGCTCCTCGACCGGACAGCACATCTGCGCAATGCGCATGCTGGTGCGCAGCTGTCCCCCCTCACGCACGCTGCCCGGCAACGGCGCATCGTGCGATGCCTTACCCTGATCACTACCGCAGCAACCGGTCGCAGCCTCGACATGATCGCTTGAGCCACCACAGCAGGACGGCGATCGAGGTGCGCAGCAGGACGAGGGCTCTGACGCCGATTCGCGGTTTAAAACAGGGGTAAAGACAGGGGCACTACCCGATGACGCTTCACGGTGATGTGTCATGCGCACTCCCTTGAAAAAGTAAATGCTGGTCACTCTGGAATGCACACATTCAAAACCCTATAGTGACTACAAGGTCAAGTTCGACAGATGCTCGACGGCCCTTGAGTATTCACATCAATGTCATCGCATCGTCAGCCCTTGCCACACAGGAGCGCCGCATGAAGATTGGAGAGCTGGCCAGAGAAACCGGCTGCAGCAGCCAGACCATTCGTTTTTACGAGCGCGAAGGGTTACTGCCGGCCCCTCATCGCAGCGAGAGCAACTACCGGCATTATGGGCAGGAGCATCTCAAGCGGCTGAGCTTTATTCGCAACTGTCGAGCGCTGGCCATGAGTCATGCCGAGATTCACGCGCTGCTGGCACTGGTGGATGAGCCACGAGGCGATTGTCAGGCCATCGATGCGCTGCTTGATGAACACATCCATCACGTCGAGGTACGCCTCAGGGAACTGGAGCAGCTGCACGGTCAGCTCAGGAACCTGCGAGACCGGTGCGGACATGCCAGCCCCGTAAATGACTGCGGCATCGTGCACGGTCTGGAAGAGATGTCATGGGAGGAAGAGCCCGGCAGCGCCACTCATCTGGGCTAGCCGGGCAGAATCACGGTCAGTGACTCAGGTACGGGGAAGGGTCACGCCGCGCTGGCCCATGTACTTGCCGCCGCGGTCCTTGTAGGAGGTTTCGCAGACCTCATCGGACTCGAAAAAGAGCATCTGCGCCACGCCCTCGTTGGCATAGATGCGCGCCGGCAGATTGGTGGTGTTGGAAAACTCGAGCGTGACATGCCCTTCCCACTCCGGCTCCAGCGGCGTCACGTTGACGATGATGCCGCAGCGCGCGTAGGTCGACTTGCCAAGACAGATGGTCAGGACGTTACGCGGAATGCGGAAGTACTCCACCGTACGCGCCAGCGCAAAGGAGTTGGGCGGGATTACGCAGGCATCCCCTTTCACATCCACAAAGCTTTTCTCGTCGAAGTACTTGGGATCGACGGTGGCCGAGTGAATGTTGGTGAACACCTTGAATTCATCGGAGCAGCGCACGTCATAGCCATAGCTTGACGTACCGTAGGAGATGACACGCTGATCACCGGCATGGCGGACCTGATCGTACTCGAACGGCTCGATCATGCCGTGTTCCTGCGCCATGCGGCGAATCCATTTGTCTGCCTTGATGCTCACGAGGGGTGTCCTGTCGCCATACCTGAATGGAAAAGAAAACGCAGATACCATGATGCCGGGCAGTGACGCCCGACAACCGTATCAAAATGTCGTGCATGATACCGGTCCGCCCGAGCCGACTAAAGCCTGAAGAAGCCTCCATCGATTCGGGCGACAAGCCGTTGGGCGCGTCAGTCGCCGAAGCTGATGGCCGGGCCGCTTTCGCGTGTCTTGCCGCCCAGCTGCTCGTCGATACGCGCGCTGATCGCCATGAAGGCGCGCGCCGCGTCGCTTTCAGGGTCGGCGACCACCGTCGGGCGACCGCCATCAACCTGTTCGCGAATGCTCATGGTCAGCGGCAAACGGCCCAGTACTTCGGTGTCGTATTGCGCGGCAATGCGCGCGCCGCCGCCTTCGCCAAAGACCGCCTCTTCATGACCACAGTTCGAGCACACGTGGGTGCTCATGTTCTCGACCACGCCCAGCACCGGCACGTTGACCTTGCGGAACATCTCGATGCCCTTGCGCGCATCCAGCAGCGCAATGTCCTGCGGCGTGGTGACAATCACTGACCCCGATACCGGCACCTGCTGCGACAATGTCAGCTGGATATCTCCGGTACCCGGCGGCATGTCGATAAAGAGATAATCAAGCTCTCCCCAGCCGGTCTGGGTCAAAAGCTGCTGGAAGGCGCCGGCAACCATTGGTCCACGCCATACCATGGCGGTTTCGGTATCCACCAGTACCGCCATCGACATCATTTTCAGCCCGTGCGCCTCGATCGGCTTCATGGTCTTGTCATCCACCATGGTCGGACGGGTGCCGGGCTTGATGCCCAGCATCTGCGCCTGGCTGGGGCCGTAGATATCGGCGTCCAGAAGGCCCACGCGATGGCCCTGTGCGGCCATGGCCAGCGCCAGATTGACGGTGACGGTGGACTTGCCCACACCGCCCTTGCCGGAGGCGACGGCCACCACATGTTTGACTGTTTCGAGCACTACCTGTCTCCTGTCCGTTTCCTGCCGACACCCCGGATTACGCCTGCGATGTCATGATCGAGCGACAGTATAAACCCTCACCCGCCGACAATCCCAGGTGAAACACTCGGATATGAACGCATGCCCCCTCTTCAGGGCTTCATCTTTCGTCCTGGTGATTCACTGTCCTGGTAATTCACTGCTCTAGTGATCCACTCGCCCGCGCAGCGCCTTTTTCTGACCACGCTGCTTCTTGCCTTCCAGCCGACGCTTTTTGGACCCCAGCGTCGGCCTTGTTGCCTTGCGCGGTCTGGCGGTGTAGATCACCGACTTGATCAGCGCCCGCAGCCGAGCCTGAGCCTCCTGGCGATTGAGCTCCTGAGTGCGCTGCGACTGTGCCTTGATGATGATCAGCCCGCTGGCCGTAATGCGATGGTCATTGAGCGCCAGCAGCCGGTCCTTGTACTCCTGCGCCAGGCTGCTGTTTTGTATGTCCATGCGCAGATGAATGGCCGAAGCCACCTTGTTGACGTTTTGCCCACCGGCGCCCTGAGAACGGATGGCATGCATCTCGAACTCGCTGTCGTCGATGGCAATGTGACGGGATATCTGCATGCGTTATGTTTCTCGAACCGTGTTGGTGACCAATAAGCATTCTTGTAAAAGCAGGAGGCGGCCGGCTTTACGCTTTTGCCATGACATCCGTCACCCCGGGATCACCACCAATGGCGGGCAACTGGCGGGGAGTGCAACAGCGAAAGGATACTACTCAAGGCCCAGCGACTTCTGTACTTCGAGTTTTTGCATGATGAAATCGGCGTGATCGACATAAAGAAGTTCTGCCAGCTTGCGTACCCGGGCCTCCTCCTGTGGATCAAGCACCCCATCGGCATAGGCCATGCGCCAGAGTCGGCCAATCAGCGCCACCCGCTGCGGATAGTCATATTCATCACGGATCAGGCGTACGAACTGATAGTGATCCACCGAATCCCTGACCTGCTGGCGAGCCATATCGACCAGGGTTTCCACCGCGCTTTCCTCAAGGTCAAATCGACGCTTGAGCATATCGCGCAGCGCCTGCTGCTCGACATCCTTCATTTCACCGTCTGCGCGCATGACCTCACACATCAACGCCGCCACCGCGAGTTCCAGCGTCATTTCGTGATCCTGATCACCCGGCGAGCGCCCGCTCATGCGCTCAAAAAACTCATTGATGGTATCCAGCATGCTGTTGTCTCCGAAGGATTGGCGCCCATCGTTATGCCACAGGGCGACACACAAAATACAGGGGCGCGCCGCATCGGCCAATGCTGGAGGATCAGGCAAGAGACAGACAGTAATCACTACGGCGTGGCAGCCGTGGGCGCACTACACTCCGGGTCGTTCCGTCATACCAAAGGAGGTTAACGTGTCGAACACCATTAAAACCGTGAATCCGGCCACCGGCCAGACCATCCGGGAATTCGAGACTATCTCCGATGAGCAGCTGCAGCAAAGAATCGAGCAGACGCATCAGGCCTTCCTTGACTGGAAGCAGCGCTCTATTGAAGAGCGTGGCAAGCTGGTGCGCCGGGTCGGCGAGCTTCTGGTCAAGCACAAGGACCGACTGTCGAGCCTCATGACCGAGGAAATGGGCAAGCCGATCAGCCAGGCCCCGCCCGAAATCGATCTGTGCAAGAGCATCTGTGACTACAGCGCCGACAACGCGGCACGCGTCCTGACCGAAGAAGCGCGTGATCTGCCCGGCGGTCGTGCACTGGTCACGCATCAGCCGATCGGCATCATCTTCGGCATTCAGCCGTGGAACTTTCCCTTCTATCAGGTCATTCGCTACACGATTGCCAACCTGATGGCCGGCAATACCGTGCTGCTCAAGCACGCGCCCAACGTCTGGGGCTGCGCCGAAGCGCTGGAAGATATCTTTCGTGAAGCCGGCATGCCCGACAACGTCTTCACCGTGCTCTACATTCGCGATGAGCAGGCAAGTCAGGTCACCGAACACCGTCTGGTGCGCGGCGTGACCTTCACCGGCAGCGCCGCCACGGGCCGCAAGGTCGCTGCCGCCGCCGGCGAACAGCTCAAAAAGACCGTGCTGGAGCTTGGCAGCAACGACGCCTATCTGGTGCTCGAGGATGCAGACATCGACAAGGCGGTCGAAACCTGTGTGACCGGCCGCATCAACAACAACGGCCAGACTTGTGTCGCCGCCAAGCGTTTCGTGGTGGTAGACGCCGTCTATGAGCAGTTCCGTGACGCCTTTGTTGAAAGAATGAAGCAGGTCGAATTCGGTGATCCCACGGATGAAAACACCCAGCTGGGCCCGCTGGCACGCAAGGACCTGCGTGACGAGCTCCACAAGCAGGTGAAGGAATCCGTCGACAAGGGTGCCGTCTGCCTGACCGGTGGCGAAATTCCGGACGTGGATGGCTTTTTCTACCCTTCCACGGTGCTGGAAAACGTCACGCCCGGCATGCCGGCCTACGATGGCGAGCTGTTCGGTCCAGTCGCCTCGCTGATTCGTGCCCGTGATGAAGAAGACGCACTGCGTATCGCCAACGACTCGGTCTACGGCCTGGGCGGCGGCATTTTCTCCGAGGACGAAGAGCGCGCCGTACGCCTGGCCCGCGATCATTTCGATACCGGCATGGTCTGCATCAACGGCTACTATATCGCCCAGCCCAACCTGCCCTTTGGCGGCGTGAAGGAGAGTGGCTACGGCC
The DNA here is from genome assembly GCF_002157205.1 of Kushneria marisflavi. Lineage (NCBI taxonomy): Bacteria > Pseudomonadati > Pseudomonadota > Gammaproteobacteria > Oceanospirillales > Halomonadaceae > Kushneria > Kushneria marisflavi. Next base: position 902,104 of record NZ_CP021358.1, read on the forward strand.
GTGAGCACGGCGGTTATGGCATGCTTGAGTTCGTCAACAGCAAGTCGCTGATGATCGCACAGTCCTGATATCGCAAGTGCACGACCCATCCGCCTGCGGCAAGGGGTAAATCGACCCGACACCATGGGCGATGGGACAAAAAAATGCCCCGGGGAATGACTCCCCGGGGCATTTTCATGTCGCGTTACCTGCCCGCAGCGATCTGTCGATCGACGCTTAACGCAGCCCCAGAAAGGACAGGATGAAGAGCACCACGACCACCAGACCGATGATATAAATGATATTGCGCATGTCTTGCCCCTTGCTTCGTTATGAATGCGGGCCACCCTGTAGCGAGGCCGACCGTTAACGCGTTCCTGCGTTGGCATCAGATTAGTTCACGGCGTGAAAGTGAGCCAGGCGTTCAGGCATGAATGACGTCATACTCGCCGGGAACCGTGCCACGGACACCTTGCCGGCCCTTACCAGGCCAGCCAGATGGTATGGCGCGCGCCCTTGCCGGGACGATGCGCGCGGACCATGTGCTCCTCGACACAAAGTCCCGCCCGTTTGAGCCGTTCGCTGAAGCCGGGATCCATCCCTGCCGACCAGACCGCCAGTACGCCATCGGGACGCAGTGCCCGCTGGATGCTTTCAAGCCCACGCGCACTGTAGAGGCGGTCATTGTCACGCTGGGTCAGCCCTTCGGGGCCGTTGTCGACATCCAGCATGATGGCGTCAAACCCTGCCTCACTGCGGGCCATCACATCGGCCACGTCCTCAACGAGGATATGACAGCGTGAGTCACGAATCGGATAGCCGGCCGCCGCGCCCAGCGGGCCGCGATTCCACTCGACCACCCCGGGCACCAGCTCGGCGACCACAACCTCGGCTTCAGCGCCAAGCGTTGCCAGGGCCGCGGCCAGGGTAAAGCCCATGCCCAGCCCGCCGACCAGCACCCGTACGTTTTCATGCTCGCGCACACGAGCGCAGGCAAGCTCGGCGAGTGCGTCCTCGGAGCCATGCAATCGGGTATTCATCAGCTCACCGGGCTTGCCGGCAATGCGGATGGAAAACTCATCGTTGCGCTGTAAAAGCCGCAGCTGACCGCGCCCGCCGGGGATATCCGCGGTATCAATCTCACAAAGCTTGGCCATGAAATACCTGTCAAAAAAAGAAGAAAACGAGGCCTGACGATCCCCCTTACAGGGCGCCGGCACCCGTTGACAAGGGCGCGTCGACCAGACCGTAGAGCGCTCGCTCCTCACGGCACTGATAACTGCCTTCCTCGAAGTCACGACAGACCTGAGGGCGTCGGGGGTGAATGCTGCACAGCATGGTGTCGCGGTCGACGGCCGCGCACCAGCCCTCTTCATCCTGGCGCATCACCACACCGCCCCACTCGTCCTCCTCAAGCAGCCCATGAGGCACGCCGCGCGCCAGATCATCGTCATCGAGCATCACCAGCAGCCGACAGCAGCACGCCTCACAGTTGAAGCAGCTGACACCGTCAGGCGTCTCGATATTTTCAAGGTGAAGGTCACCGGACATGACGCACAGCCATCCGTCAGAATTGGCCGGCCATTGTACACATCCGCTGTCGTTACGGCGGTCGTATTTACGACACGCCGTGATGCCGGGGGCCGATCAGGCGAGTACTCCACGCGATGCAGGCCAGCAGCAGGATCTGCAGCGGCAAGCGCAACAGCAGCACCATCTCGGGTACCCGAGGAAACTTCTCGGCGTGCCACCACATGTAGACGTTGGCCGGCGTCACGCACAGCGTCAGTGCGATCAACCCGATCCCGGCAGCACGGCGATAGCGCGGCAGCAGGATACCGATCGCCCCAAGCAGCTCGAATGCCCCGGTAATGAAGACCGCCGGCATTTTAAAGGGCAGCGAGGGTGGAATGATCGAAGCAAACGCCGTCGGCCAGACAAAATGGGCAATGCCGCCAAGGCAGAACCAGGAGAATACGACAGCGAGGCCGATACGCTGGCCTCGTGTCGCGGGTCTTGATGTGCAGCGCGTCATGGGAATACCTTCTCGAAGCGCTCGAGCACCAGCTCGGAGGCATCAGTAAACTCGACGCCCAGTCCTGCCGCCTCGTGTTGAAAAAAACGGACATGCTCACGATGCCACCAGGCGTAGGTGCCATCTCCCTCGCCTTCAAGGGCAGCGAAGGCCGGCGTCACCTCATCGAATCGACAGGTGGTGACAGACGTCAGCGCGACGATGCATACCGGCGCCTCAAGACTGTCCAGTACCACGGTCAGTTGCCCGACTGTCGGCAGCCGCTCATTGGCAGCCAAATACGATACCTTCAGACCGCAGCTGGCCCGCTTGATCCCGGCGTTGACCAAACGAGCACATTCATCGATCAACTCAGGGGTATCACCGAACGCTTCTGCAATCACGCCACTTTCACGTGATCGCTCATCAGAAACGCAGGTCTCACGATAACGCTTGAAAAACCGCCACTGTGCAGGTGTCACGCTCAACGCCTCCGATGATCGATGCTACAATCGCCGGTCGAGTTTACAGTCTATCCACCCCTGGGCGCAGTCGATACCGGCGCCCGCGGGTTCGTCACGGGAATCTTCCAGCCACCATGTCGAACAACGCCAAGCGCCAGATTCTGGTCACCAGTGCCCTGCCCTATGCCAACGGCTCGATCCATCTGGGCCATTTGCTGGAATACATTCAGACCGATATCTGGGTGCGCTTTCAGAAAAGCCGCGGCCATGAGTGCCACTACGTCTGCGCCGATGACGCCCATGGCACTGCCATCATGCTGCGCGCCGAGCAGGAAGGCATTACTTCCCAACAGCTGATCGACCGGGTCAACGCCGAGCACCAGGCCGATTTCGCCCGCTTTGGCGTGGCCTTTGACAACTACTACTCGACCCACTCGGAAGAGAACCGCGTCCACAGCGAGCGCATCTATCGCGCCCTGCGTGACGGTGGCTTCATCGCCACCCGCGACGTCGAGCAGATGTATGACCCCGAGCGCGGCATGTTTCTGGCCGACCGCTTCGTCAAGGGCACCTGCCCCAAGTGCCACACGGACGATCAGTATGGCGACAATTGCGAGGCATGCGGTGCCACCTACACCCCGGCCGAACTGCTCAACCCGGTCTCGGCCGTCTCCGGGGCCACACCGGTGGTCAAGAGCTCGACCCACTACTTTTTTGAATTGCCCAAGTTCGAGCCGTTTCTGAAGGAATGGACGCGCTCCGATCGTCTGCAGCCGCAGATCTCCAACAAGCTGCAGGAGTGGTTCGAAGCCGGCCTCAACGACTGGGATATCTCCCGCGACGCGCCCTACTTCGGCTTTGAAATCCCTGACGCGCCGGGCAAGTATTTCTATGTCTGGGTAGATGCGCCGATCGGTTATATGGCGAGCTTTCAGCAGCTCTGCGAGCGTGAAGGCATCGACTTTGACCACTACTGGAAAAAGAACAGCACCGCCGAGCTGTATCACTTCATCGGCAAGGACATCGTCTATTTCCATGCGCTGTTCTGGCCGGCGATGCTGGAAGGCGCCAACCTTCGCACGCCCACCGGTGTCAACTGCCACGGGTTCGTGACGGTCAACGGCGCGAAGATGTCGAAATCCCGCGGCACCTTCATCAAGGCCGAAACCTATGAGCAGTTCCTGAACCCCGAGTACCTGCGCTATTACTTCGCGGCCAAGCTGACTGCAGGCGTTGATGATCTCGACTTGAACCTTGAGGACTTCGCTGCCCGCGTCAACTCGGATCTGGTTGGCAAGGTGGTCAACATCGCCAGCCGCTGTGCGGGCTTTGTAAAAAAATCCGGTGGGCGCCTTTCCGCCACCTGCGCCGAGCCCGAACTGGTGCAGCGCTTCATCGATGAAGGCGAGGCGATCGCCGCCGATTTCGAGGCGCGCGAATTTGCCCGTGCGGTACGTCGCATCATGGCGCTCGCCGATGACGCCAACGGCTATATCGCCGAGAAGGCGCCCTGGGCGCTGGCGAAGGAAGAAGGCCGCGAGCAGGAGGTGCTGGACATCTGCTCGGTAGGCATCAACCTCTTCCGCCAGCTGGTGGTCTATCTGGCCCCCATCGTGCCAACGCTTGCCGAAGGCGCGCGCAGCTTCCTCAATCTCGACACCCTCAACTGGGCCAGCCGTACCACGGTGCTGACCGATCATGCGATCGAGAAATTCAAGCCGTTGATGACGCGCGTCGAGAGCGACAGGATCGATCAGATGATCGAAGCCTCAAAGGAGGATCTCGCCGTCGAGAAAAAGCTCAAGGACGACGCGAAAGCCGCCCAGGGGGAAGCGACCAGCGCACCGGGCGATGTTGCGGCGGATTCAGTGAGCGTCGATCTCGAGCCCATCGCGCCGGAAATCGCGATCGATGATTTCGCCAAGGTCGATCTGCGCATTGCTCGAATCGAACAGGCCGAATACGTCGAGGGGGCCAAAAAGCTTTTGAAGCTGACGCTCGATATCGGCAATGAGACCCGCACGGTCTTTTCCGGCATTCGCGCTCAGTACGCCCCCGAGGCGCTTGAAGGGCGGCTGACCGTCATGATCGCCAATCTGGCCCCACGCAAGATGCGCTTTGGTCTGTCGGAAGGCATGGTGCTTGCCGCCGGCGACGACGATGGCATTTACCTGCTCTCACCCGACAGCGGTGCGAAGCCGGGAAGCCGCGTGAGCTGATCGCGACGTTTACTGTGCTTCTCCCAACGCCAGCCTCCTGAAGGCTGGCGTTTTTCTGTCTCTTTCGCCCCCGTCATTTCTTCCCTCCCTGAAACGTCTCACACCTTCATAAATCAAATGCGGCGCCGATATATCCTTACGCTGACGAATCTGCCCCTTGAAAGCTACGGGCGAAGTCAGGTCGCCATGGAACGCCGACGGCATGCATTCATTACGATTTCGTTTTTTATTGTCCATTGTGCTGGTGGCATGCCTCGCTCTGCTGGCGCTGTGGGGAATTGCACATTTTCTGGTTTATCCCAAGCTGCTCGCGCGCGAAAACGACTATGTAGCTCTGGAGATGGGGCGAGTCGAGAGTGCGTTAAAGGACGATCTGGACAATCTGGGGGGAGATACCCGCGACTGGGCCAGCTGGGACGATGCCTACGACTTCATGCAGGGCAAGGCACCCGACTTTGCAGAGCGCAATTTCAGTCAGGAAATGTTTGAAGACATGGACCATCTCATGATGGTATTCATGCGCATGGACGGCACGCCCGTCTGGATGGCCGGCTACAACCCCGATACGGATACCTACAGTACCTGCACCTCGGCCACCAATGAGTGTCGCTGGATGTCGCCCTTTTTCAACGTGATACAGGCGCACGTTCACCAGCAGGCCCCCGAGCTGGACAAATGGCTTCTGAGCGTGCCGACGCCGGCCATGATTGCCACCAGCCCCATCGTGCCAACCGAGCGTGGCAGCGAACCACCACTGGGCTGGCTGGCCATTGTGCGCAGCATGGATCGTCCCTGGTTTGAATCCGTTCGCCATCAGACCGGTGTCAATGTCTCCATCGAGCCGATCCTACATCCCGATCTGATCGTCAAACCGCCCCCCATCATTCGCATCAGCGATGATCAATTACTGGCCACCCGATGGCTGAACGCCGAGCCCAACGACGACATCCTTTCCCTGCAGGCCACACTGGCACGTCGGGATTTCATGGCCAACACCGCCTCGTTCAACTTCGCCATGCTCTGGACGATCGGCGTTCTGTTCACCGTGGTGATGGTCATTCTGGGGCTGCTGGAGCTCATTATTCTGGCGCCGACCCGACGTCTGGCCCGGTTTACCCGGGAGCAGCGTCAGGAAGACCATTTCTCGGAGACTCTGCCGGTCAATCTTGTTGCCCGACGCGATGAGATCGGCAGTCTGGCGCGCGAGTTTCAACATCTCTTGATGCATCAAAAAAAGCGTACCGATTCACTGGAACATCTTAGTCAGCGCGATCACCTCACCGGCCTGCTCAATCGCCGCTACCTCGACGAGTATCTGGTTCAGGCTCTGATGCAAGCCCACCACGAACGCCATGGCGTTGGATTGATCATTATCGATATCGATTATTTCAAGGCCTATAACGACCATTATGGCCATCCAGAGGGGGACCACTGTCTGACGCGAGTGGCCCGCACCCTGGATCGTCTCGTGGATGTCCAGGGCATCGTGGCCCGCGCCGGCGGCGAGGAGTTTATTGCTGTGCTCCCTGACACCAATCGCAAGCGCACCTGGCGACTGGCCGAACAGCTACGCCTGGCCGTGGCGGCGATGTTGCTGCCGCATGAGCATTCAAGAGTTGCCCCACATGTCACCATCAGTGTTGGCCTGGCCATCAGCCTGCCGGAAGCGCCCTGCCAGCCCGCCGAGCTGATGCGACTGGCCGATGAAAGCCTTTATCGAGCCAAACAGGCTGGCCGCAATCGGGTCGATGCGCAGATTCGAGACCCAAACCCTAAAGTCGGCGCGCTTTAAGCAATTCATGCAGGATGGGCCCCGCGGTCAGGTTCGAAGCGCTGCCTGATTGCGCGTATAATCGCCTCAATTTCCTTGATCATAACGCCCGGGCCTGCCGACAACCTGCATGAGTGCATCTGCCAGTATTACCGTCACCGATATCGACCGCCTGCTGCCTCAGACCCAATGTGGCAAATGCGGCCATCCCGGCTGTCGCCCCTATGCTGAAGCCATCCTGGAGGGCGAGGCCATCAATCGCTGCCCACCCGGCGGTGATGCGACGGTAGTCCAGCTCGCTACTCTCCTGAAGCGCCCGACGCTGCCACTGGAGATGGATGCCGAATCACCGAAAGCTGCCGTCATTCGCGAAGAGGAATGTATCGGCTGCACCAAGTGCATCAAGGCCTGTCCGGTGGATGCCATTCTGGGCGCCGCCAAACAGATGCACACTGTCATTGAAGCGGAATGCACCGGCTGTGAACTGTGTGTGGCGCCCTGTCCGGTCGACTGCATCGATATCATCGCGCATCCCGGCTGGCAGGCGGCCCATATCGAAAACGACCAGGACCTCTGGCTGGCTCGACGCGCCGAGCAGGGTCGCCGACGCTTTGAACACCGAAATGCCCGTCTCGAGCGGCAGCGTCAGGAGAAGGAAGCCCGCCGGCGCGCGCGCATGCAGGCCCGTCGAGAGCCTGTCGAACCGGCTGCACAGACCGGGCAGGTCGCCTCTACCAGCACGCCGTCGACGCCGCCTCCTGCGGCAGGAAACACGCGTCCTCCTGCGGCAGGAAACACGCGTGCACGCAAGGCCGCCCTGAGTGCCACCATCCGTCGGCTGGAGAAGCGTCTGGCCGCAGCGCCCGATGATGCCGACACCCAGAGTGCGTTACAGCACGCTCGTCAACAGATGGCAAACCTTCAAACGCAGAGCGAGGCGATAGCGGACTCGACCAGCACGGCCGATCATGCCCCTACGAGCTCGCTGAACTCCCTGCGCATTGCCCGGTCGGCGGCCAAACAGCGGCTGGCACTGGCCAACCGACAGCTGGCTCATGCAAGACGTCAGGGCGGACCGGAAGATATTGCCGCGGCGCAGACCCTGGTCGAGCGCGCCGAGAAAACCTGGCAGGACGCCTGTCAGGCGCTGGATAACGCCGAGCGTCACTAACGGCGTTCTCGCCCTTTCCCTTTATTCTTTCGATCAGTTGCCATGAACAACGAAAAACGCCGCGAAATCTTTCGCCGCCTGCAAAAGGCCAATCCCGAGCCCACCACCGAGCTTGCCTGGTCTTCACCCTTTGAGCTGCTGGTGGCGGTCGCCCTGTCTGCCCAGTCCACAGATGTGGGCGTCAACAAGGCCACGGCGCGGCTCTTCCCCATCGCCAACACCCCGCAGGCCATCGTGGCGCTGGGTCTGGACGGCGTGAAGGAGGTCATCAAAACGCTGGGGTTATATAACAACAAGGCCAAGAATCTGGTGGCCATGTGCGAACTGCTGATACGCGATCACGACGGCGAAGTGCCCCGCACTCGCGAAGGGCTTGAAGCCCTGCCGGGCGTGGGGCGAAAGACCGCCAACGTGATTCTCAATACGGCCTTTAATGAACCCACCATTGCGGTAGACACCCATATCTTTCGCGTCTCCAATCGAACGAATCTCGCCCCGGGCAAGAACGTCGATCAGGTCGAGCAGAAGCTTTTGAAAGTGGTGCCGCGCGACTACAAGCGCGACGCCCATCACTGGCTGATCCTGCACGGGCGCTACACCTGTGTGGCACGCAAGCCGCGCTGTGGCAGCTGCTTGATCGAGGATCTGTGCGAGTACAGGGACAAGGTCGAGCTGGCGTAATCCAGCACTACTTCGTGGACTGCAGTCGTGCCTGGTAGCGTGGCCTCATCTGCGGCCACGCCCAGGAGCTGATGTCCGGCGATGCCGGACGAGAATCGGGTGACATCAGCCACTGCTCAAGACGTGTGATCAATGCCTGCCGGCTACCGTCATAGCGATACGCCCGGGCATAGTACTCGGGAAAACACAGTCGCTCCGGCACCAGCGGCACACAGCCATGCTGCACCGCCTCCATCACGGCCAGGCCCTGAAACTCGTGCCAGGCCGTCGACACCACGATACCGCCCTTTCCCAGCTCTTCGAGATAGCGCTCACGTGTCTGATGGCCCCAACAGGTAATATGCCGGGCCAGACGAGACCGGGCATGGTCAAAAACCTCGGGACGATGCCGAAAGACCTGTCCCATTACGACCAGCTCAAATTCAAGACCTGAACCGGACAGCACCTCAAGGGCGGTGAAGAAGTCTTCAGGATTCTTGTCGTATTCCCAGCGGTGATTCCAGAGGATACGGGCCGGCGTTCCTTGACCAGATGATGGCGCCTGAGCCAGCGGCCACAGCGGCACGGGCAGAACCTCCGAATGAGTTTTCAGCGCCTCAAGTCGCGATGGGGCGACCCGCTCGGGCATTTTCTTCAAAAAGGCCGCCACGCCATCAAAAAAACTGTCCCGGTTCCACTGGCTGTTGAACAGCACTCGATCCGCGGCCAGTGCGCTGTAAAGATTGACCATAAGCGGTTCGAGCCGGCGCGTTTGCTGATCTCCCAACGGATAGGCGAACTGATTTTCATGGAAATAAACCACGCGAAAGGCACACCCCAGATGCGGATAGAGTCCGATGAGCGTAGCGAGGTCCACCAGCGAGGTCGCCACGACCAGATCAAAGGACTGCGACAGCGTGGCGTCATGCTCGCTCATGAAGCTCAGAGGGTTGCCACGCACGCGCCACTGAAAATGACGCGGCGCCAGCTCGATCAGGGTCCAGTCGATGGCCTCAAGGTGGGCCATCAGACCACGTGCCCAGTAGCGATGGCTGTCGGCGGCATAAGCCGACAGTAACAGTGCCTTCATGACAGGCCCCTCAGGACAAAAGGGCTATTGTAGAGTGCCATTCAGCCTGCGGGGCGATATTGACCCCGCAGGCGCTAGATATTGAACTCGACCTGATCTCCCGACAGCGCCTGCCAGGCGGCAGCACAGGTGAAGAAAACGCGCGGATGGTGGTCGCTCATGAAAGCGGTATGACGAAGTTGATCGCGCACCGGACCCCGCAGCTCGGCCAGATGCAGCGCAACGCCCTGCTGTTTCAGGCGCTCATCCAGCGTTTCCAGGGCGTGCAACGCCGCACCGTCGATATGAGTCACACTGCTGAGCACCAGCACCATGTCGGTAATCTGGTCTCGATCAAACAGATGCTCATTGATCCAGCGCTCCAGTGCGCCCATGTTGGCAAAGTGCAGATTGGCATCCGGCCGCACCATCATCAGGTGTGGCAGGCGCTCGACCTCAAAACGCTCGCAGTTGCGAAAGCCGCCATCGGGCAACTGGCCGATCTCGGCGATATGTGGCCGGCTCGCACGGGCCAGCAGCAGCGCCAGTGCAATGCCGACACCGGCCAGCAGCCCCTGCATGACCCCCAGCAGCAGTACGCCGGCAAAAGCGGCCAGCCAGGCCAGGCCATCAGCGCGCGAATAGCGCCATGCCTTCAAAAGTGGGCTCGGGTCCACCAGAGGGACAGCGGCCTGAATGACAATGGCGGCCAGTACGGCCTGTGGCAACGGGGCAAACAAGGAGGTCGCAAATAGCAGTACCCCTGTCAGGGCCAGGGCAGCAAACAGAGAGGACAGGGGCGTTTTAGATCCGGCCTGATCGTTGACCACGGCGCGTCCCAGCCCGCTGGTGACCGGAAAACCGCGGGTCAGGGCCGCCAGCAGATTGGCCGCGCCCAGCACCCAGAGCTCGCGCTGCGGATAAAGACGCTCACGATGTTTGGCAGCGAGGGTCTGGGCCACCGAAATGGCGCTAACGTAATTGATCAGCGCAATCCCGAGTGCAGGCAGCCACAGCGCCTGCATGGCACTAAAGGAAAGCGTGGGCAATGTGGGCGGTGGCAGTCCGGCCGGAATCTGTCCGACCTGTGCCAGTGCGCCGGGCCACAGCGGCACCAATACCAATGCTAGAACCAAAACGATCAGCGGACCGGTCTTGCCCAGTACCGTGGCGGCTGCCTCTGGTAGCCCCAAACGGTGTAGCAGCGCCGATAGCCCACGCCGCATGGCCAGTAACAGCACCATGGCACCGCCACCAAACAGCACGGCGCCCGGCGTCACCTCGTCCAGCGAGCCGGCAAGGGCTAAAAGACGCTCGATGGCATTGCCGGAAGCGGCATTGATGCCCAGCAGATCGCTGGCCTGAGACAGCACGATCATCAGTGCCGAGGCGGTAGTGAATCCCTGCATGACACTGGGACTGACAAAATCGATCAGGCGCCCCAGCCGGCAGACATGAATCAGCAGTAGCCAGCCCCCTACCAGAGCCGCCAGCAATGCCGCATGACCGGCAAAGGAAGATAACGGTATACCCGTATTGCGCAGCGTTTCACCGACCAGCAGCGAGGTCAGCGCCATGGGGCCCATGGCGATCACGCGACTGGTGCCAAAAAGGGCATACAGCACCAGTGGCGCCAGTGCCGTATAAAGCCCTGCCTGGGCCGGTAGCCCGGCAAGCGTCGCATAGGCCATACCCTGCGGGACCAGCAGCGCCGCCGTAATCAATCCTGCAATCAGATCGCTGAAGCGATCCCCGCTTGAAAGCTGGCGCCAGCGCGCGATGGCCGGTAACAGCGCGGGACCTCCGGTATCGGACCTGCTCATCACGACTCCCTGAACTCACGAGACGGGCAATGGACTGCTTCAGACCGGGCGATGGGTATCTTCAAACAGTCGATCGCCCTGCTCATCGATGTAGCGCTCGGCCTTGGTGCGCGTCATATCGATACAGCTGTCGCGATCGGGCAGCACATCGGAGCGCTCAAAGCGCAGTTCCTGGACCTCGCCGTCTTCACGCGCGCGTCGGATCAGACCGCTGATACGATACTGCCCGCCCGCCGGAGCCGGTGTGATGACGATCTCACATCCCTTGTACTCAACGGTATCGGCCACCTCACGGTGTGGCTCACCAGCACTTGCGCTGCTGCCGGAGCCGCGCAGCGCATCGAAGAGTTTTTTCAGCATATCCACTCCTGAGGATGGTGGTGTCGATGCGCCCGCCGCGCATGATCGCTCTCAGTCTGACACAAAAGGGGCCGCTGAAAAGCGGCCCCTCCGTGACGCGACAACGGTCGTTTAGTCGTCGAGACGACCCCTTTTCGCTGCGATACGCAGACGCAGGGCATTGAGCTTGATAAAGCCCTCGGCATCCTTCTGGTCGTAGGCACCGGCATCGTCTTCAAAGGTGGCGATCGAGGCATCGAACAGCGAATCTTCCGACTCACGGCCCACCACGATGACGTTGCCCTTGTAGAGTTTGAGACGCACCACACCGTTAACGCAGCCCTGAGACTGATCGATCGCGGCCTGCAGCATCTTGCGTTCCGGGCTCCACCAGTAGCCGTTGTAAATCAGCTCGGCGTACTTGGGCATCAGCTCATCTTTCAGGTGTGCGGACTCGCGATCCAGCGTGATCGACTCGATCGCGCGATGGGCACGCAGCATGATGGTGCCACCGGGTGTTTCATAGCAGCCACGGGACTTCATGCCCACATAGCGGTTTTCAACGATGTCCAGACGACCGACGCCGTTTTCGCCACCGATCCTGTTCAGATAAGAGAGGACGTCATGCGGCTTCATGGCCTGGCCATCGATGGCGACGATATCGCCACGCTCAAAGGTCAGGTCGATGTAGGTGGCCTGATCCGGTGCGGCTTCGGGGCTGACACTCCAGCGCCACATCTCTTCTTCGGCTTCGGTCCAGGGATCTTCCAGCACGCCGCCTTCATAGGAGATGTGCAGCAGATTGGCGTCCATCGAATAGGGGGATTTCTTCTTGTTCTTGGCGAAATCGACCGGAATATTGCGCTCTTCGCAATAGTTCATCAGCTTTTCGCGGGAGTTGAGGTCCCACTCACGCCACGGTGCGATGACCCTCACACCGGGCTTGAGCGCGTAGGCACCCAACTCGAAACGCACCTGGTCGTTGCCCTTGCCGGTGGCGCCGTGTGCGATGGCATCCGCACCGGTTTCGTTGGCAATTTCGATCAGGCGACGAGCGATCAGTGGACGGGCGATCGAGGTGCCCAGCAGGTACTCGCCTTCGTAGATGGTATTGGCACGAAACATCGGGAACACATAGTCACGCACGAAGGTTTCGCGCAGGTCTTCGATGTAAATTTCCTTCACACCCAGCGCCTGTGCCTTGGCACGTGCAGGCTCGACCTCTTCTCCCTGACCCAGGTCAGCCGTGAAGGTCACGACCTCACAGTCGTAGGTATCCTTGAGCCACTGGACGATCACGGAGGTATCGAGTCCTCCGGAATAGGCCAGGACAACCTTTTTTACATCGGACATACCGGCTCCTTAAGGCGTAGTCATGCTTTGTGTGTATCGTGAGTATATCGTCACCGGATCGCGGCGAACACCGCGTCACGTGTGATGGATGGGATTGACAGCAAGCACAATGCTACACTGCGACCCTGCAAACCGAATCCATCTTCCGACCAGAAGGCTTCCTGTGCCGGTCACCATATCTGCGGGCCCTGCCCGGTTATACGCGTTCTCGATTCCCATGGCGTCTTCTGTTGTCTGTGACAGGAGAGCACGACGATGAACGATATTGTTCCGAAACTCATGTCCGGTCGCTTTCGAGGCTTTCTGCCCGTCGTGGTCGATCTGGAAACCGGTGGTTTCAATGCGCGCACTGATGCGCTGCTTGAAATTGCGGCCGTCACGCTGACCATGGACGAACAGGGGCATCTGCTCCCGGATGAGACCTTCTCGTTTCATATCGAGCCGTTCGAGGGCGCCAACGTCGAACAGTCGGCACTCGACTTTACCGGCATTCGTCTGGATAGTCCGCTTCGCCAGAACGCCGCCCTCAAGGAAAAGGAAGCGCTTGAGGAGATATTCAAACCGATTCGCAAGGCGCTCAAGTCTCATCAGTGCAATCGCGCCATTCTGGTCGGCCACAATGCCGCCTTTGATCACGGTTTTCTCAATGCCGCCGTCGAACGCGCCGGCATCAAGCGCAACCCCTTCCACCCCTTCTCGAGCTTTGACACTGCAACGCTTTCGGGGCTGGTCTACGGGCAGACCGTGCTGGCACGCGCCTGCCGCGCCGCGGGGATTCCGTTTGACAGTCAGGAGGCACATTCGGCGCGCTATGACACCGAGCGCACCGCCGAGCTTTTCTGTGCCATCGTCAACCGCTTCAAGGATCTGGGCGGCTGGGATCTGGCGCTGCGTGAGCAGAGCATGGACGGCGACTGATCATTGGGTCTCGACTGCCAACATTAAAAAACCCGCCTCCATGGAGGCGGGTTTTTCGTGTCAATCACTGACCGAATCAGGCGTTATCGCCTTCCTGCGGCGCGGCATTGGCAGCCGCTTCCTTGATCATCGGGGCCAGCTCGCCGTTTTGATACATCTCGACGATGATGTCACAGCCGCCGACCAGCTCGCCGTTGATCCACAGCTGCGGGAAGGTCGGCCAGTTGGCGTATTTGGGCAGCTCGGCACGGATGTCCGGGTTATCCAGAATGTTGACGAAGGCAAAGCGCTCGCCACAGCCCATCAGTGCCTGTACGGCCTGAGCGGAAAATCCGCACTGCGGCATCTGCGGTGAACCCTTCATGTAAAGCAGAATGCTGTTTTCGCTGATCTGCTGCTTGATGGTATCAAGTGTTTCGCTCATATCCGGTCTCCAGGAGGGGGCTTGAAGCGCCCATGAATGTCTGGCCTCAGTGTACGCGGACATGGGGGCTAAATCAGCCCGGATCAAGGCATTGCAGTACAGGAAGTTGCGTGCCCAAAAGGCTCTGGTTAGGATGAACGGGGTCGATGTCGAGCAGTAACGCCCGCATTACGCCATCGACCATGGCAATATCTCAAAGCGCCGCCAGCTATCGTGCGGCGCTTTTTCGTTGGTTTTTTCAACAGGGCGCGGCATCAAGGCATCCTCATTTTCGAGCGTCATGCCCGGTGTGACGCTCTGAGACGTTTCAATCACCGTAACGTTATGCCCACACAGGAGCATCGAGACATGGCCCTTCGCCACTTTCTTACCCTGATGGATCTGTCACCTCAGGAACTGGCCTATCTCATTGATCGTTCGATCACCATCAAGCGTGAGCTGGCCGACAACGGTCCGGTTTACACGCCGCTGAAAAATCGAACGCTGGCC